>JBKQWK010000138.1:0-5176 GCA_052139595.1 Thermoleophilia bacterium
AACCAGACAGCTCTCGAACTTGCGACTTGAAGTCCAGCGCCTGATCTTCATGCGATTATAATAGCACAGCTCTAGCATCGCGGCCTGGCATGACCAGGCCGTCACCCTCGCGAACGGATTCCCATCACACGGATTCAGCAACAGCAACCGCTGTGTTTGGTCAGCGTTTGGCGCGGGCCTCGGCGACGATCGCGCGGGCTCCTTGCGTGGATGGGTCGCCGTGGCCGAAGTACACGATGCGAGCCTCCAGTTTCTCGATCCGGGACAGCGATTCGTATGCCTGGTCGGTGGAGGTGTTCGCGGCCTGGGGGGCGACGTGCGCGCCGGGCTCTCCGCTGACGATGTCGAGGTTGTTGATGGCGTCTCCGACGAACAGCGCGTCCTCGAATGGCGCGTAGAGGACGCAGTGGCCCTCGGTATGCCCGGGGGTGTGAATCACTCGCAGTCGCCCTGGCACGTCGAGCTCGTCACCGTCGTCGAACGCGATGACCTCGGCGACCTTGGACTGCTTGAATCCTCCGTTGGCGATCGTGTGTCGCAGCGCGCGCCAGCTGTGGGCGTGTTTGAGCATCGCGAGCATGGCCAGCGGCGATCCCTCGGCGTGCTTGGCCCTGCCCTGCCGGGTGCGCTCGCTGTCTGCTCGGTGCACGTAGACCGGGATCCCGTGCGTCTGTTGCAGCTCGCCGGCGAATCCGACGTGGTCGGGGTCGGCGTGGGTCAGGACGATCGCTTTGACGTCGTCGATCGAGCGGCCCATTTCGGCCAGGGCGGGCTCCAGGGTGTCGCGGTATCCGCTCAGGCCTGCGTCGATGAGCGTGATTTCGCCATCTTGCTCGAGCAGGAAGAAGTGCCCGAATTCCGTTCCCATCATGCGGATCATCGGTGGGGCCTCCTGTTGGTCTGGAGTCGGGTGAGGATCTCGTCGTCAGGCGCGACATCACCTGCGATCTGCACACGCAGTAACTTTCGCCTCATCACATGCGAAGGCAGGAGAAGCGCGGGAACGACGGCCAGCGCAACGAGGCCGAGCGACCACCAGAACGTGTGTGCAAAGGCGAGCGCAAGGCCGGCGGAGCCGTTTGCGTGAGCGACCATCTGCGTCTGCAGAATCACGGCGATCACGGCTGCCCCAAACGAGCCGCCGATCTGCTGCACGAGGCGCGTGGTGCTGGTTGCGTGCGGGATCCGATCAGAGCGCAGGCCCAGATAAGCGGTCGCCGTGACCGGAATGGTGAGCATCCCGACGCCGGCACCACGTACGACGAGGGAGCAAGCGAGGAGCAACTCACTGGTGTGCAGGCCGGCCTGCGTGTAGGCGAGGGTGCCGGCAACCGTGAGGGCCAAGCCGACCAGTACGATCGGCCGCGCCCCCATGCGGTCCGTAAGGCGACCAGCCAGACCACGAGTCAGCAGCACGCCGGCTCCCTGTGGGGCGAGCAGCAGACCTGCCACCAAGGCACTCTGGCCGCGCAGCACCTGGAAGTAGAGAGGCATCAGGAGCATCCCCCCGTAGACGGCAAACCCGGACAGGAAGAGCAGACTGGTCGAAGCCGAGAACGAGCGCTTCCGAAAGAGCCGCAGATCGATGATTGGTTCGTGCGAGGTGTGCAGGGCATGGAAGACAAATGCCGCCAGTAGGGCGAGACCGAGCGCAAGGGGAACAAGAACGGCGCTGTGGGCAAAGCCGCCTTTTGTTGCGACCTCGGTGAGCCCGTAGATCAGGGCCGCCACGGCCGGGGAGAGCAGCACCAGCCCCAGCACATCGAGGCGCTGGGCCGTCCCACGCCGGTCAGCGGGCAGGCTGCGCCAACCCCACAGCAGGCCAGCCACAGCAAAGGGAACGTTGACCCAGAAGATCCAATGCCAGTTCAGATGGCTGATGATCAGGCCACCGACGACAGGACCGAGCATGGGACCGATGAGCGCCGGCAGGGTGGCCAGGGCCATCGCCCTCCCGAGCGCGCGCCCGCCGGTTGCCTCCACGATGAGGTTCTGAAAGACCGGCAGCATCAGTCCGGCGGCGGCGCCCTGCAGGACTCGAAAGGCGATCAGGCTGTCCATGTTCCAGGACAGGCCGCAGAGCACGGAGCCCGCCAAGAACAGCCCGAGCGAGGCGAGCCACAGGCGCTTGCCACCGAAGCGCGCCATCGCCCAGCCACTGATCGGGATGACCATGGCAAAGGCCAACAAGAAGGCCGACATCACCCACTGGACGGTGGCGACCGAGGCCTGCAGGTCGCGGCCGATCGTCGCGACGGCCACGTTGACGATGGTGAGGTCCAGGACCGGAGCGATGAAGCCGACGAGCAGGACGGCGGTGAGCTTGACGAACGCCGGACCGAGGCGCTCGTTGTCGGGTTGATCAGCCACGGGTAGTGCTCCTCCGTTGCAAAGATGCGTCAGGGTCACTGACATGAGACAAATAAGAGACGGTAACGACCATAATGTTATGGTACGCTAGGTTCATTAGAGACGCAATCGTCCCCTAGGAATCGCGATGACACGGACCCCACGACAACCAGGCAAGGCGAGACGGCGGCGAGGCGCAACACTCGAGGCTGCGTTGCTCGAGGCGGCTTGGGATGAATTGATGGCGGTCGGCTATGCCTCGCTCACCATGGAGGGCGTGGCTGCTCGCGCCCGCGCCAACAAGTCGGTGATCTACCGGCGCTGGCGCACCCGGAGTGAACTCATGATGGCCGCGCTGCGCCACCACAAGACGTCAATCGAGGTCCCCGACACCGGCAGCCTACGGGGCGATGTGCTCGCCCTCCTACGCGCTCTCTCGGAACGCAACGTCGAACTTGCCGGGGTGATCGGCGTGCTGCAGGCGGAGTTCTACCAAGAAACCGGTCTCACCCCGGCGGCGCTCCGTGAGCGTATCCCGGGCGGCAATAGCGAGATCATGGAGCAGTTTCTTCGCCGGGCCATCGACCGTGGCGAGATCGACGCCGGTCGCATCACCCCGCGGATCGCCCGGCTGCCCATCGATCTCGTCCACCATGAAATGACCATGACCCTCGCGCCGATGACCGAAGCGGCTCTTGTAGAGATCGTCGACACGATCTTCCTCCCGTTGCTTCGCCATTGAGGGCGGCATCTCGTTTCCACGACTATGAGTACTTGAGAGCGCGTCCGCGACATGACGTGCCGTCCATTGATAGTCAGGTAGGCTGAAGAACGTAGTGAGAAACACAACTGGTGGTCGTTCGCGGCCTCTGTTTTTTGGTGGTTCGAATCCACCAAGGTCATCAAAGTGGACGGTTCGAACCAAGCAAAAAGCCCGCCATCTCAGCAGAGGTGTCAGGCTCCAAAAGTCGGCCATAAGCCACGTACTATAATGCTAATGCTTGGTGGGCAATGCTGGATTTGAACCAGCGACTTCCTGCGTGTGAAGCAGGCGCTCTCCCCCTGAGCTAATTGCCCATCGGCGAATAGGTTAACAGACAACGACGTTCAGGTGAACCGCTTGCGGGTGGCAACCGTTGGCAGATCGCTCGCTGCCTGCGGCCAAAGAATACTGGCAGTACGCAGTCATCCTTCCGCAGGCTGACGAAGTGTAGCCTGCGCCCCGATGGCTGGGCCGACTCGGGAAGGCATGAGCATGTTGGCGGAGAGGGGGGGATTCGAACCCCCGAAGCGCCTCGCGACGCTTAACGGTTTTCGAGACCGCCGCTTTCAGCCAGCTCAGCCACCTCTCCGCGATGGGGCGCAACGTACCAGGCACTGCCCCGAACGCGACTGAAGTCACGTCAAGTACGCGATTCATGTCACGTCAGCTGCTCGAGCGAGCCGCGCCGGCAAGGCGACGCCGGCGAAGTGCGCAAAGGCAAAACTGGCGGAGAGGGTGGGATTCGAACCCACGAGACAGGTTACCCCCGTCTACACGATTTCCAGTCGTGCTCCTTGAGCCAACTCGGACACCTCTCCGTGCCGCCGCTCGAGCGAAGAAACAGTATAAGGCACGGCCGCCGGTTGACGAAACGCTGCCGGCGCGCCGCTAGCGGCGCGCCTGAAAGAACTCCTGCAGCAGCTCGACCTGGTCACCGGCGAGCACATCGGGCGTGACCTCAACGCAGTGATTCAGGCGCGGATCGACGCAGACGTTATAGAGCGTGCCGGCGGCGCCGGCTTTGGGGTCGGCGGCACCATAGACGAGATGAGGGATGCGCGCCTGAATGATCGCTCCAGCGCACATGATGCACGGTTCAAGGGTCACGTAGATGACCGTATTGAGCAGGCGCCAAGTGCCGATCTGCTTGGCCGCCTGTTCGATGGCGATCATCTCCGCGTGGGCGGTGGGACTGTTGCGGAGTTCGCGTTCATTGCCGGCGGCAGCGATGACCTCGCCGTCGAGCACGATGACGCAGCCGATCGGCACGTCCTCATGGCTCATGGCACGGCGCGCCTCGCGCAGGGCCAGGCGCATGAAGTACTCGTGACGAGGAAACGTTTCAGCCATTGTTGCCAACTATACCCGCCGAGAGCAGTCGTTGGCGTCGCCGCTGACGCAGGCGGTCGCAGCGACGAGAGTGAATCCGCCCGGGCTGGGGAATATCGCTGACGAATCCTAACGTGTTCAGAAGAGAAGGAGACTTCTATGGCAGCCACGGCAATCCGTCAGATAGCAGGCCGCGAGTTCCCCCTCGCCGGCACCTGGCAAGTCGATCCGGCGCATACCTCTGTCGGCTTCACGACGAAGCACATGATGATTACCAAGGTACGCGGCCACTTCGACAAGTTCGATGTCAAACTCGAGGTGGGCGAGATGCCCGAACAGAGCAGCGTCGAGGCGTCGATCGACGTCGCCAGTGTGACAACCGGCATCCAGCAACGCGATGATCACCTGCGCTCGCCCGATTTCTTCGACATCGAGAAGTACCCGGTTATGGCGTTCAAGGGCACGTCATTCAAGCCGGGTGACGCCGACGACGAATGGCAGCTCAGTGGCGATTTGACCATCAAGGAGACGACGCGGCCGGTCACGCTCAAGGTTGAGTTTGGCGGTGCCGCTGTCGATCCGTGGGGTGCGTTACGGACCGCCTTTACAGCGTCGGCAACGATTAATCGTGAAGACTGGGGGCTGACCTGGAACCAGGCTCTCGAAGCGGGCGGCTGGCTGGTTGGCAAAGAGATCAAGATCGAGATCGAGGTCGAGGCAAGCAAGGCCTGAGGT
>JBKQWK010000139.1:0-14635 GCA_052139595.1 Thermoleophilia bacterium
GTCGCCGCAGGCCACGACCGCCTCGCCGCAGCGCTGCAGGCACCGCCACTTATCTTCTAAACGCCTTGTCTGCCGATGCACGCCGCGGCCATCATCGTGGCGATCTCGGCCCAATGATGCTCGCTCAGCGGTGGAGGCATCTGGCTAGGTCTTTCGCTGCCGACCTTAACGCACAGAGGTCCGGACGACACGGAGTACACTGAAGCGATGCAGTGCGATCTGTTCGCTCTCTCCGTGCCGGCGGGCAAGCAAGCTCTTCTGCTCTTCCTCGTCGGCCTCATCGCCGGCTTCGGCGGGGCGCGCGTTAACGCCCGTCTGGCGCGCGCCCATGTGCGCTGGCGCCTGGGCAGCCTGTGGCATGGCGATGTCCACGTCCACCACGTCGTCTACGGTGTTGTTGTCATGATGGTCACGGGTGGACTCACGTTTGCTCTCGCCTCAGATACAGATTGGCGTAGCTTTCTTGCGTTTCTGTTTGGCGCTGGCAGTGGCTTGGTCCTCGACGAGTTCGCCCTCATCCTGCATCTTGAAGATGTCTATTGGGAAGAAGCAGGTCGCAAGTCGGTCGACGCTGTTGTGCTTACGGCCTCGGTAGCGCTGATGCTGCTCTTTGGTTTTCTGCCGTTCAGCGCCGAGGCCCAGGTCTGGGCGGGGCCGCGCTGGTTTGCCGCCGTGACCGTTGCCGTCAATCTCGTGGCCGTAGTTATCGCCGCTCTGAAGGGCAAGGTGTGGATGGCGGCAGTAGGTCTACTGCTGCCGGGATTGGCGATCATCGGTGCCATCACCCTGGCCCAACCGGACTCGCCGTGGGCGCGGCGCCGCTACGCTGGCCGCCCCGACATGCTCGCCCGGGCCGAGCATCACACGGCACTGTGGAGGGCGCGCAAGCATCGTGTGCACGATCTGATCGGCGGCTCGCCGACGAAGGGCAAGGCCCACGCTGGCGCGTTGGTGGAGAATGACGGTGGAAGGGCGCCCACAGGCGCCGCGGCAGGTCGGCACCACCGGAAGCATCTGGCACCACCGTCGGCCCATTGAATGCCTCTCGCTGAACGCCTGCTTACGGCTGGCTGAGGGTACACTCGTCAAAAGTCCGATCGCCTGACAGCACGGTTGTGTCAGCAGGCGTGTGTGTCAGTTGAAACGGAGGCCTATCTATGCCATCTGCTCGCCCCATTGCTCTCGTCACCGGTGCTTCTTCGGGTATCGGTGCCGCCCTCGCCGACGTGCTCGCCCGCCGAGACTACGATCTGATTGTCGTCGCCCGTCGCCGTGAGCGCCTGGAGGCACTGGCGCAGCGGCTGCAGGCGACGACTGCGGCGTCGGTTGAGGTGCTGGTTGCCGATCTCACCGCGTCCGCCGATCTGGCGAAGGTTGCCGAGCGGGTCGCCGGCGAAGAACGACTCGACCTGCTCGTCAACAATGCCGGCTTCGGCGGCTACGCCCCCTTCGCCGAGGTTGACCCCAACGTCGTTGCGCAGCTCATCGACATTCACGCGCAGGCGCCGGTTACTCTTGTGCGTGCCGCTCTGCCGGGCTTGATTGCCCGTGGCCACGGTGCGGTGGTGAATGTGGCTTCGTTGCTCGCCCTGAGTGGGCCGCTGGCGATGCGCATGAGCGGTCGGGCAACGTACGCGGCGGCCAAATCATTCCTGCTGGTCTTTACCCAAGCGCTTGCCGGTGAGCTTGAGGGCACGGGCGTGCACGCCATGGTCTGCTTGCCGGGTATGGTGGAGAGCGAGTTCCACGGTCTCACCGCGCGCAGCCTGCCGGGCGTGCCCATCATGAGTTCTGAGGACATCGCCGTCGCGATCGTGAGCGGTCTGGACCAGGGCGAAGTGGTCTGCGTGCCAGGTCTCGAAGATGTGAACCTCTTTGCCAGCTTGCGGGACCTGCAGCAGGCGGCGCTGGCCGGCGGCAATCGCAGCGAGCTGGCGACCCGTTATAGGCACCACGTAGTGGGCTAGCGCCACTGCTTCACACGCCTGTTTCGGCGTTGACCCTACCTGCGGCGATCGCCTGAACGAGAATCTTATAGTCGCGTTCTGTCTGGTCGGCATATGCCGCCGCGAAGTCGGCCAGCGCATGGTCGAAGCGGTCGCTCGTGCCCAGGTAGGCGGCGATGGCAATGCGGTCACCGCCGCGTGCGTGGGCACGCGCCAGAGCCCAGCCACAGAACTCAGCGTACATACTGAGGCCAGCGGGCTGGGCGATCTCGTCGATCACGACCGAGCCCTTCATATCGCGCAGCTGCCGCCAGTAGTAGTCGCGTCCATCTGAGTCGCGAATCCAGCCGAGGAAAATGTCGCTCGCCGCCTGCATGAGTCGTTGCCCGGCCACGACACGGTGAGCCTTGTTGCGGTAGATGCTGGGACCAGCGAAGGGTTCGAGTACCGACGTGCCGGCCTCTTTGATTTGCAGAAACAGCGGATCGTTGTCGTCGCATCCTTTGAACAGGCCGATGAAGCAGCGTCTGCCGACGCTGCCGACGCCGACGACATCGCGTGCGAAGTCGAGCAAGGTAAAGCGCTCGATGAGCACGCGCCGGTCGTCTTCGAGTGTGTGTCGGTAAGCGTCGAAGGCGGCGTTCACGTGTGCCGCCTCTGTCCCGTTGCCGGTGTCGCAGTGGCTGATCAGGGGAGGATCATCAATGATGCGTCGCTGGCCGTCGACGATGGCGGTGAGCTGGCCCTGGGCCTGCAGGCTGTCGCGCCGGCGAGCTCTGGCAATGTCGCGTTCGCTCGATTTCTTCTTGATGCCGGTCGTGCGGCGGATCATGGCCAGTGCGTCTGCGGCGCTGACGCGCGCATACCAGACCTCCAGATCAGGCATGGCCGCGTAGGCGGTCATGTGCTCACGGTACGAGCACGCTGCAGCGAGGGCGGCTTCACGGCAGACGGCGGCGCTGAAGCCGTTGCTGCGGCCGGCGACGGCGAAGCTCGCTGCCAGGCGCTTGAGATCCCATTCGAACGGTCCCGGCAGCGTCTCGTCGAAGTCGTTCAGATCGAAGAGGAGACTGCGCTCTGGTGAGGCGTAGAGCCCGAAGTTGGCCAGGTGCGCGTCACCGCAGAGCTGAGTGCGGATGCCGCAGGCCGGTGTTGTTGCCAAGTCGGCCGCCATGATGGCGGCGGCGCCGCGGTAAAAGGCCAGCGGCGACGCCGCCATGCGGCCGTAGCGGATGGGCACCAGATCGGGCAGTCGCGCGTCGTCCTGGGCGGCGAGGGTCGCAACCGGGTCGAGCCGGTCAGGCGGCGGCGACCACGTCGCCTGACCGGCTCGAGCTGCAACGGCACGCGCCGCCTTACCGGCCGCTTGCCGTTTCTCAGCTGCACGTCGCTGGTCCGACGCGTCTGCCGGCAATGCAGCCGACTGAGCCGTGTCGTCTGCGGCTAACGGTGCCTTCTTCGACTTGGCGCTCATGCCGCCACCTCTTCGTCGGGGAACCAGTCGTGCGTACTGTACTCCCTCGTGACGTTGATCTGCGTTTGTCGACGTCGGCGCAGACCGTGCCTCTTTGGTTAGGCGTGCACCACTGGCGACCGACGTGTACTCTGATCCGGTGGTGCCGGTGAGAGGCGGTCGGCGGGGGCGGACCTTACTGCTCACGGCGCGACCGCACTGGTCGGAACGGAGAGTGCCCATGGGGGTACGCGTGGGTCGAGCGCGACGATGACAACGAGCGTGCGCATAACGTACGTCGGTCACAGCACCGTCCTCATTGAGATGGATGGCGTGCGCGTGCTCACGGATCCATGGCTGCGCCTGCGGCTGGGACCGCTGGTGCGCTTCGCTCCTTTGCCCAAGCCCTCGCCAGAGACGTATGCGAACCTTGACGCGGTTCTGCTCTCACATTCGCACGTCGACCATCTTGATCCGGCGTCGTTACGCCGCATTGACCGTGGCACGCGGGTCCTGGCCGCGCCGGGTTGCAGCTCCGCCTTGACCCGGCTCAGATTCGCCAGCATTGAGGAGATGCTGCCCGGCCAGGCGACGACCGTGGGCACGGTGCGCGTGGTTGCCACGGGGGCGCGTCACCAGAGCGCGCGCACGCCACTGCACAGTATCGTTCCCAGTCTCGGCTTCGTCTGCGCCGGCAGTGCATCGGTTTACTTCGCCGGCGACACGGCTCTCTTCGCAGGCATGCGCGATCTGTGGCCCGGTCTTGACGTGGCGCTCATACCGGTGGCCGGCATCGGGCCGCGGTTGCCTGAACGTGAGCATCTTGGCCCGCTTACGGCCGCGCGGGCACTGACGCTGTTGCGGCCGAAGGTGGCGATCCCCATACACTGGGGCACGATGGGCGTGCCAGGCAACAAGCGTTTGCAGGTGCACAGTGAGCACGCCAGCAGGTTGTTTGCCGAGCACGCCGCAGAACTTGCGCCAGACGTGAAGGTCATCGTCCTGGCGCCGGGCACAGCGACTCAGGTCATGTGGTGAGCCGACAACTCTGTCGGTTGGCGTCGACTGGGGGTTTCAATGGGCTGCTGCTTCGGGTGTGTCGGCACGTTCTTTCCGCGCCTTGCTCTGTTCTTCGTCTGGGTGTTCACGAACCTCGTTGATCGCGCCTTCACGGGCTTCGCCGTGCCGTTGCTGGGGTTCATTTTTCTCCCCTTTACGACCCTGATGTACGTGTTCGTTTACGAGCCGCTGCGCAATGGACCTGGCGCACTTGGCTGGGCACTCGTCGTGCTGGCGCTGCTCATCGATCTCAGCGCTTATGGCGGCACTGGCTACACCAACCGCGAGCGCATGTTGCGCCGCTGGTACAACTGACGTCGACCCTGCTGCCGCCGGGCGCTTCAGTCGCTACAGAACTCACTACCCAGGCCTAGGCTGGTGGCGCGGGCGTAAGCAAGTCGAGCGATGGCGGTGTCCTGGACACCGACACCGGTGAGGTCGCAGATCGTGATTTCGCTATCGCGTCGCCGGCCGCGCTTGGCAGCGGCAGTGAGTTCGCCCAGCTCGTCGACCTTGTTCTCGCTGATGATGTGCTCGGCTTTGGCGTGCTGGAGTTCGCCACGCGTAAAGGCTTGCGCAATGCGGTCGCAGACCACACGGTCGGCACGTGCGAAGCAGTCCGCGTACAGCTCCTGCTTGCCAGGCATGTCGCTGCCCATACAGGTGACGTGCACGCCGGGACGAAGCCACGCGGCACGCAGGAACGGTTGCCGCGCCGGTGTGGCCGTGACGACGATATCGGCGCCGCGCACGACCGTCTCGGCGTCCGGGCAGATGCTCACTCGGACCTTCAGCTCGGTCGCCATCTCGTCGGCGTAGCGGGTCACGTCGGATGTCGAGAGAGCCCATACGAGTACGTTCTTGATGTTGCGCACCAGCTTGAGCCCGCGCAGCTGGTAGCGGGCCTGGGCGCCAGCGCCGATGATGCCCGCCGTGACGGCGTCGCGACGGGCGAGATACTCGGCGGCGATGGCGCCGGCGAGGCCGGTACGCAGCTCGGTCAGGTAACCATTGTCGGCGAGGATGGCCTGCAGAAAGCCGGTCTCAGCATTGATGAGGATCATGACGCCACTGCCAAATGGCAGGCCCTTGGCAGGGTTGTCGAAGTAGCCTGAGGCGACTTTGACGGCGAAACTGTCGAGGCCGTGGATGTAGGCGGTCTTGATGTCGACGTCGCCATGATGTTCGGCGACCTCGATGCTGATGACCGGCGGAGCATAGGCGCGTCCCTGGGCGAGGCGCGTGAAACCTTCGGCAATGGCGTCCATCGCCTCGCGTGTAAAGCCCACGCAGCGGCGCAGGTCGGATTCGTTGAGCAGCGTGATCTTCATGCGGTTCCTCTCGCTGCGGCGACTGCCTGTCGCAGCGATTGTAGCGGATGCAGACCGCACGCGGGGCTTCTGATGGCTAAATGCCACCCACAGAGCGCAGGGCTGCCGGCAGATGACTGGCGTCGGCGAGGCGGTGCAGAAGCGGCCCCCGCGGCGTGAACTCGATGCTCGTGAAGGTGCCAACCGGTTGAGCGACGCGGCTACGATAGTGGTCAATGTCGACACCCAGCAGGGCACAGACGAGGACGCGGATCGTGGCCTTGTGAGAGACGACGAGCACATCGCCTTCGGTGTGCACGCTGCGGATGCGCCCCACAACGGGCAGCGCACGGGCGGCAACGTCGTAGCCAGACTCGCCCTGAGGCGCCGCCGTGAGGCCGGGATGCTCGTCCCACGTCGCGTACGCTTCCGGGTCGAGCGCTCGGGCCTCGTCGACGGTCATGCCTTCCCAGACGCCGTGGGCGATCTCGCGCAGTCCGTCCTCGACGATGATTGGCAGGCCCAGACGATCAGCGGTTGGGCCTGCCGTCTCGCGCGCCCGAGTCTGCGGGCTGCAGTAAATGGCGCGCCAGTCGCCACTGTTTAGGCAGCGTGCCGCGACCAGCTCAGCCATCTCGTGACCCTGGGCACTCAGCTGACAGTCGCCGGCGCCACAAAAGATGTGGTCGCGGCTGGCCGTGGTTTCACCGTGACGTACGAAGTGTATTGTGAGACCCATGATCTCTCCGTGAGCTTTGGGGTTGCGGCGCTGAAACTCAACCTATCACGCCAACCAGCAGTCTTACCATTGCGAAAACCGGCGGCCGCGGCGATCGCTGCCGCCGCGGCGAACGTAGGCGTTGTGACGAACGCTGGCGCAACAAACGCCGGGACCGTGACGAATGCCACCACCGTGACAATCGCCGCCAGCCCGTCTTGCTACAGCTCACCGATGCGATTCAACGGCCAGTAAATGGCAAACACGCGGCCGATGATGGCGGCTGACGGCACCGTCCCCAGTAGCGACTGTCGTCGCTGTCGGTGCGGTTGTCGCCCATGACGAAGTACTGGCCGGCCGGCACCGTAAAGGGGCGATTAAGAGACCACGGCTCGGGCGGGTTAGGGGACTCGGCCGGCACTGTTGGCGTGTAGGAACCGTTTGGCTGACGCAGGTACGGCTCGTTCAAAAGGCGGCCGTTCACGTAGAGGCGGCCGGAGTGTAGCGACAGCGTGTCGCCGGGCAGGCGACTACACGCTTGAGAAGCGGATACCGGCTCATCGACGCGGGTACCCGAAAGACGATCACATCACCGCGATGGATGCTGCGAAAGTGAAACGTGGCCCGGTCGACGAGCACGCGTTCGCCCTCCCGGATCGTGTTTGCCATTGACGCGGTGGGCACACGAAACGGTTTGACGATGAAGGCTTGCACGAAAACGGTGAGAGCGATGGCCACGACCACTGTGATGCCCGTCTCGAAAACCGCCCGTCGCCACGAGCGCGGTTTTCGCGCATCATCGCGTCAACCCGTCTTTCGCTTGCCTCTCGCCCGAGTAAGGGATCGCTGCGACAGGCCTACCCTCATTCGGCAGCCGCGCCCTCGGCAACATCGCTTTCGATTGGCGCGACCGGTGCCGGCGCGCCCGCGCGCGGCTTGCGCGCCTTCGGTTGACCGTGCTGCTCGGAGCGCGCCTTCTTGCGCTCGTCTTTCTGTCGGAAGACCTCTTCTTCGGGAACGCCTTCGAGCAGCGCCTCGAACTCGCCTCGCTCCAGTGTTTCGCGTTCCATGAGGATCTTGCTCACGCTGTCGAGCTGGTCGCGGTGATCGCCGAGCACCTTGAGGGCACGCTCGCGGCCCTCTTCGATGATGCGGCGGATCTCTTCATCGATCTCGCGCGCTACTTCTTCGCTGTAGTCCGGCTCCTGGCTGAACTCGCGACCGAGGAACGGCATGCTCTGGTTGTGGCCCAGGGTGCGCGGTCCGAGTCGTTCGCTCATGCCAAAGCGCATGATCATCTGCTTGGCGATGCTCGTCGCCTTCTCGATGTCGTTGGCAGCGCCGGTCGTAATCTCACCAAAGACGAGCTGCTCGGAGGCGCGACCACCGAGGGTCATGGCGAGGTTGTCGAGCAGCTCCTGAGAGGTGGTGAGAAACTTGTCTTCGGTCGGCAGCGAGATCGTGTAGCCCAGCGCCTGACCACGGCTGACGACGCTCACCTTGTGCACCGGGTCGGTGTTTTCGAGGTAGTGACCAACGAGAGCATGACCCATCTCGTGGTAAGCGGTGATCGCCTTCTCTTTTTCGCTGATCAGGCGGCTCTTCTTTTCGGGGCCGGCGACGATGCGCATGATGCCCTCTTCAAGCTCGACCATGTCGATCTGCTTCTTGCCGTGCCGAGCGGCCAAGAGGGCTGCCTCGTTGACCAGGTTCGACAGGTCGGCGCCGGTGAAGCCGGGTGTCTGGGCAGCGAGAGCATCGATGTCGATCTCACGGGCGATCGGCTTGCCTCTGGTGTGTACCTTGAGGATGTCGCGCCGCCCTTCGCGATCGGGCCGGTCGACGACAATCTGGCGGTCAAAGCGGCCCGGCCGCAAGAGCGCCGGGTCAAGGATGTCCGGTCGGTTCGTGGCGGCGATGAGGATCACAGTGTCCTTCATCTCAAAGCCATCCATCTCGACCAGCAACTGGTTCAAGGTCTGCTCGCGCTCGTCGTTGCCACCGCCCAGGCCGGCGCCGCGCTGACGACCGACGGCGTCGATCTCGTCGACGAAGATGATGCAGGGGGAGTTCTGCTTGGCTTGGGCAAACAGGTCACGGACGCGGCTGGCGCCGACACCGACGAACATCTCGACAAAGTCCGAGCCGCTGATCGAAAAGAACGGTACGCCGGCTTCGCCGGCGACCGCCCGGGCAAGCAGCGTCTTGCCGGTGCCAGGCGGGCCGTAGAGCAAAACACCCTTGGGGATGCGGGCGCCGAGCTGCTGGAATTTCTTCGGGTTTTCGAGAAACTCCTTGATCTCGTGTAGCTCTTCCACTGCCTCTTCGACTCCGGCCACATCTTTGAACGTCACTTTGGGTGAGTCGACACTGACCTGCTTGGCGCGGCTCTTGCCGAAGTTCATGACTTTGCTGCCACCACCCTGCGAGCGTCGCATCATGAAGTAGAAGAAGCCGATGATGAGGGCGATTGGCAAGAGCAGCGAGAGGGCGCTCACCCACCACGGCGAGCCGGGGCTGGTCGAGGTGACTTTGACGGCCGGGTACTGGGCCAGCAGGTTGGTCACGGTGCCCGTGTCGGGATAGTTGACTGAGTACGACGTGTTCTTCGTCGTCTTGACCTGCAACGACTGATTGCTGGTGTTGATGACCACAGACTGCACGTTGCCAGCAGCGAGATCACTCGTGAAGCTCGGGCTGCCGCCCTGATAGGTGTAGTCGACGGTGCTGCTACCCTTTGCTAGGAGGGTCATCGCGCCGTGCCTCAGGTAGTAGCTCTGGGGGTTCTGAGCGTTATCGCTGCTTCTCGCCCGAGGGACCGTCAGCACGAGGGCCGCCAGGATGAACGTGATCACGACGGCGACGATGACCCGCGTCATGAAACCACCCCCACGGCCAAGTGTCTGCTGCGCCCGCCCCGCCCCATCTTGACGGCGGCAACGCAAACACCGAGCCCTCGTTTCGAGTGTCGAAATCTCTCGTGTGCGTCGGCAGCCTTCCTAGCTTATTCGGCAGTCGCTGAGTGATCCGGCGCGCTCACCCTTCAGCTTCTCCCACCGGCGTATTGAATATTCCCGGCCGCCGTTAACCGAACGTAGCGAGGACCGGATTCGACAACCGAGCCCGTGCGCAGGGTGGCCCTTGCAGCTGGCGACGTGCATGTCGCGATCGCGGTCACGGCCAGTTCGTGATCAATGAGAGAAGCAAAGTGATGAACATCGAGATTTCAAGCTTTGCTTCGACCCCCGCATGTGTAACGAGGTGGTCGACATCGTGAGCCCATAACAAGCACAACGGCCAGAGACGCATGGTGGTCGCAGGCGTTGTTCGGGGCTGGGGTGAGCGAGGAGCCAACATACGCTGGCTCCTCGCTCAAGCGTTCCATCACAGCACGGAAAGGCAGCCAGCCTCAGCTCGAGATGCCTTCGGGAACGGGCGTGGTTGCCTCCTGATTCGCTATGAGGCCCTCCTCAGAAGCGAGCAGCGTGCCCGCTCGCCTGGCGACGGCAGGACGAAGCAGGATGTACACGACCCCCACAGCGATCCAGGCGATGAAGATCACCGGCAACTTGGCATTGGCCCCCGTGGGATAGGGGATCACGTTGCGGTAGATGGTGTAACCGAGCACGACGAGGGCTGCAAGCGGGATCACGATCTCCCACCGCCTCACGAACCTGTGCTTCGAGAAGAAGAGGAGACGGATTGCGCCGAAGGTGGCCATTGCGTACACCACAAGGATAATCAGGGTACCGATCGTTCCGGACCAGACAAACGCGTCGAAGGGCGTTGCCTTCCAGACCGTGGCAAAGATCGCGACGACCACGAACGCACCGATGGTGACTGCTGTGGTCGCGGCCACCGGAGTGCCCAGACGGGGCGACACGGCCGCGAGGCGCTTGGGGGTGACACCGTCACGACTGAGCGCATAGAGGATGCGCGAAGCGCCGACGGTGCAGGCGAGGACGCAGCCGAAAGCGCTGATGGATGTACCGAGCGTGATGATATCCCCAATCCAGTGGGCGATGAACAGCCTGCTCAGGTCGCCGAGCAGCGTGCCCGAGTTGATGAATGCCTGTACGCCTTTGGCACTCGTCCCGAAGCCCATCGATTCGACGGCCGTCACGAACACGAAGTAGATGCCGCCGAAGATCGCCACGCCGAGTATGGCCCGCGGGATGTCCTTGTGCGGGTGCTTACTTTCCTCGCCTAGCGTGGCCGCGGCCTCGAAGCCACCAAACGACAGGAACCCAAAGACCGCACCGAGTGCCACCACGGAGATCGAAGTACCGTGTGGAATGGAGAACACGCTGAGAGTGAAGTGATTATGGTTTGGGGCAGTATGCGTGATGAGCTTTACCAGGATGATCACGCTGACGATGAGGATTAAAGCGACAGTGCTCCCCTCCACGGCCAGGAGGACTTTTGTCGCGCGCCGCACGGGCGAGATCGCCATGACCCAGGCGAGGACAATAGCAATGGAACCGAAGAGGAAGCCCGCCCAGGTGGGTGCGTTGTGCCAGAGGCCGACCTCGCCCAGAAACGACGAGAAGAAGATCCCGGACGCCATGCCAGTGACGATGATCCAGAAGCCGTAGGTCCCGATGAGGGACCATCCTGCCGAGACCCCGGCCTGAGGGCCGAGGATAGCGCCGACGAACCCGTACACGGAACCCGCGTGATGGAAGATCTGGCACAGGCGCACGAAGCTATAGGCTACGAGCAGCACGCCGACGGTCGCCAGAAGGAATGCGAGTGGGACGGCACGCCCGACGCTCAGCGCGCTTCCTTGTGGGTTGATGTTCGCGGCCATGGATGGCGCCATGAGGGCCAGGGAAATGCCGATGGCCGCCCAAATGGTCAGTTCTTTGCGAAGGCGGGGGCCCTCGCCGGATGGATCCGTCTGTTGCACTTTTCCCCCTTATGTTCGAGCGGAAGGGACGGACTGCGAGTAGGTAGAACGAGGTGGCGTTTACATGGGCAGCGCCTTCGCATCAGACGGTGTCCTCGGGCGGACCTCCTTCCGAGAGTCGTTGACCGGTGAGCAGACCTCTGCCGAGCGCGTCGCACAAGCCGGCCGTGAGACCGCAGCGCGCTGGCACCGACTGAAGCAAAATATACTCGTCTGGCGAGTGATCGCGGCCGCCGACGGGCCCGAGTCCATCGAGTGTGGCAACGCCGACGTCGGCCGTCCAGCAGCCGTCCGACAGGCCGCCACTCGTTTGCCCGCCAACCGCTGTGCCCATCGCCGTCGCAAGTCGCTTCGCTACGGCGAACATGGTGGCAGTACCAGGGTTGGGCTCAATGCCCGGCCAGGGGCCCTCAACGGTGATGCTGGTCTCGAGGCCAGCATCAAGCGACGTCGTCGCGATCTCACCGAGCGCCCAGCTCAAGTCGTCGGCCGAGGCCGCGCGTATATCGAGCACGGCTTGGGCCCGCTCGGGCACGACGTTGGCCATGGTGCCTCCCGAGAACGTGGCCGCCATGACCGTCAACCCCGGCCGGCGTTCGTTCAAGGCGTCGGTACGCAGCAGTTCGCGGCACAAACCCAGCAATGCGTTCTGGCCTCTCTTCGGCTCGGTGCCAGCATGGGCAGAACGACCTTTGGTGGCCATGCGCACCCAAGCTCCGGCTTTGCGTCCGATGACCAAATCACCGTTCTCTCGACCACACTCGAACACGAGAACAGCCACGGCGTCGCGCATCCGATCGAGCGCGGGAAACACTGCCGTGCGCACCTCTTCATCAGGGGCGCTATAAAGCTCCACCGCCTCGAACTGTCGCTGTCCCCGGCCCATGGCTTCAAGAGCGAGCAAACCAACGAGCAAACCGCCCTTCATGTCCGCCACGCCGGGGCCGAAGGCGCGCTCGTTTCTGGTGACGAACGGGCGCGCCGCCGCCGTGCCACGCTCGAAAACGGTGTCGTGGTGTCCGAGGAGCACGATGCGGCCGCTGCCTGACCCCGGCAGTCGCGCGACGAGGTACGAGCCTGCATCACTCGGCAGGAACTCGCACTCGCAACCGGCCTGTTCGGCCCACTCGGCGAGCTGGGTCGCGACGCGTTCCCGGCCCTGCGGGCTGTCCGCGCCGGTGTCTTCGTTCACGATCGTACGCAGGCGATCCACGTAGGTGGCCATATGCTGCCCTGCGAACGCTTGCGCTGAGACCGCTTCTGCGACGCTCGCGGCGAGATCGACGGATGACGCGTCGTCCACGGCGACTGTATGGTCACGCGATTCCATGCAACCTCTTGCTGTTTTCGCCCATAATGCCGAGACCAATGCCATGCGCCTCGGCGAGACTTAACTGGTCGCGCTCGAACGCATGCGTGAGAACGCGTTCGAGCGCCTCCCGCGTCAGCCTCGCCGAAAGCCAGAACACCTCCGGCTCCGATGCCTCGTCGGAGCCGTACAGGAGCTTTGCGCTTGGCGTCACGCCCAGGAGGATCTCGAGTTCGCGATCGATCCCTATTGACGCCCAGGGCAGGAATTCAGACAGGTCCAGGTACACGAAGGGCATGATAGAGGCAATGTAGGCGGCTTCGACGAGCCACGGCCAGCCAGAGTGGATGAGAACGATCGGTTGATCCATGTAATCGTGCAGGAGGGAAAAGATGTCCTGCGGACGCACGTGGCTGAGCACGATGTCGGGATCGCCGCCACCGCAGTGGATGTGCATCACGCGGTCGTGCCTGCGCGCCGCGCGTAGCGCCGCGCGCAGGCAGAAGTCCCTCACCGCCTTGCCTGGGCCTCGATCTTTCGGCCAGCCAGCCACTTGCCATGCCTCGTACGAGCTGGCCGCCTCTGCCCGCGTGGGGTTACCAACGTCGAGCCCGGTTCGGTAGGCGATGACCGACTTGTAGCCGACGGTCAACGGGTCGGCGGCCGCCTCGTCGAGCCGTCCCTCGAAGGCGGTCTCAAAGTCGACGAACGAGAGAGCTTGTGCCTGCAACTCGGCGATCCAAGGCTCGATGCGGGCCACACGATAGACGGAAACGCCGAGATGCTCCGCGAACTCCGCCCGGCTCACCGGCGGCTGAGGATAGCCGTCGTCGGCGATCACTGCCGTGATGTGTGCGTCCGTCATCAGGCCGCGAACATAGGCGTTCGGGTCGGCCGCGAGAGCGGAGCGACGGGCAGAGGTCAGCGTGTCGTGGTCTGCCGATACGCCGAGGTACTCAGCAAGCCAGCGACGAGCCGTCAGCGTAAATAGGGTGGAGTCGCGCAAAGCGGCCACCTGGGTGGCGATACCCGCTTCGGTCTGGCCCGAGGAAGCGAAGCAGGTGCCCATCATGGTCAGGCGATCCTCCCAGCCTTCGGGATCGCGATCAAGCAGATCGTGCGCACGAAAGCCGTGGCAATGGTTGTCCAAGATCTCGCAGCCCGTCAGATCGACGCGCGCGGGAACCCGGGTGGTGGGGATGATCGTCTCGTTCTCCATCGCTTCACCTCCTAGAAGCGCCACAGTTGCTCGGCGACCAGCTCGTCGAGCGGTTGACCCGAGTCAGCCTCAGCCTCAGCACCGCGCACCGCAACCATTGCATCGAAGAGCACGTTACCCATGGCGGCGCGCAGCACGGCTGAGCTGGCCAGTGCCTCCGCCGCCTCGCCCAGGCTCGCTGGCAGTTGCTTGATGCCCGCCGCCGCACGCTCCCCAGGGCTCATGGCGTGGGGGTCGGCAGCGACGGGCGGGGGCAGATGCAAACCCTGCCGTAAACCGTGCAGACCGGCGGCGATGACGGCACCGACCACAAGGTACGGATGACCGCTACCGTCGACGGCTTTGAACTCCATGTTGGCCGTTCGCCCCCGCGTGTGAGTCGCACCTTGAATGAACCGCAATGCCGCCTCGCGATTCTCCTGTCCCCAACATGCGTAAGCACCTGACCAATGTTGCGGTTTCAAGCGCTCGTAAGAGGGCGTGGTTGCACATGCCAAGGCGGTGAGCGCGGGCAACTCGGCCAGCACGCCGGCAAGAAATGACTCGCCCTCGGCGGTCAGGTCAGCCACGCCGCCGCCGCCGGCAAACAGGTTTTCGCCCGCCTCGTTCCAAAGGCTGAAGTGCAGGTGACAGCCGTTACCCAAACCGCTGGGGATGACGACGGGCGAAAACGAGCAGCGATAGCCGTGGCGAGCAGCGACCGTGCGGGCAG
>JBKQWK010000140.1:0-2865 GCA_052139595.1 Thermoleophilia bacterium
GTGCGGCGATGCCGCACCGCCTCCGGCGCCCTTTTGCGACAACTTCCCCGGTGAGACCTCGCCGGCGGAGTGCAAGGCGCAAAGATCGACGTCTGTGTGGCTGCGACGTCTCTGCGGCCTGTCGCACGATAGTTCTCATCGACCGTTTGCTCAGGTCGGCGGGTTGGGTACGTAATCGGCGATGTTACCCGTGGCAAGGAGTTGTAGCAGAATGGTTAGCGATGACCACATCAGCGTAGACACCTGCGGCTCATTCGACGTGGCGCGCGATAGTTTGGCGGCGCTCAGCGTGGCGCAATCCGGCGACCGTGCGCAGAGGTTGCGGCTCAGTGATCGCATTCTGGTAGAGCGGTTGTGAGCGCCTCCTCGCCGCGGCGCGTCGCCGCCATCTATAACCCGACTTCCGGTGGCGGCGAATACAGGCGCGAGCTGCCGCGCATCATAGAGTTGCTGCGCACTCTGGGCCTGAGCGTCGATGAGCACCCCACCGAGGCGCCGCTTCACGCCACCGCCCTGGCTCGTGACGCGGTTGAGCAGGGTTTCGACATCGTCTGCGCTATCGGTGGTGACGGCACGGTCAACGAGACGATCAACGGCCTCGCGGGGAGCAATGTGCCTCTGGCCATCATACCCACCGGCACAGTCAATGTCCTTGCTCTCGAACTGGGTATCCCACTCTGCCGGCCAGATGCCTGTCGTCTGGTTGCCGAGGGCGAGCTGAGCTGGATCGACCTCGGTCGTGCCGGCGAGCGCTACTTCTCGTTAATGGCCGGGGTGGGCATGGATGCCGCCGTGGTTGCCAACATGAACCCAACCCTGAAGCGCCACCTCAAGGAGGCGGCTTTTGTCGTTGAGGGGCTGGCGACCTACTTTCGCCACGAAGAACCGCTGTTGCGCATCGAGAGCGCCGAGCGCACCGTTGACGGCTACTTTGTCGTCTTCGGCAATGCGCCCAACTACGGTGGCGAGTTCGGCATAACACCCTTTGCCGATATGCGTGACGGTTTGCTCGATGTGTGTGTACTCAGCGACAAATCGTTCTTGAGCACTGCCTGGTACTGGTTGGCGGCGTTGATCAATTCGCACACCAATCACCCAGGCGTACACTACTTTCGCACCGAGGCAGCGCAGGTCAGTGTCGTCGACAGTGATGCTGAGGTGCTCGTACAGACCGACGGCGAAGTCGCTGGCCATCTGCCCATGGAATGTCGTATTGTGCCGCGCGCCCTACGCGTGCTCGTGCCTTGACGCTTGCGACGGTCGGCAGCCGGCGCCGGTTGCGGCGCAGGTCCTGAGCTATGACGAAGCTGTCCCGCTCGTTGCCGACTCATTTCATCATCGTGGGCGACGCCCGGCGGCGATTGTGCGAGGATTGGTGGCGCAATCGTGGTCAAGAAGGGGATCAAGGTGATACCGCGCGTCCAGTCGGCAGATAAGTCCGAACTCGAGTCAATCCACGTCGCAACCCTCGAGGTTCTCGTCACCACCGGCGTGCACTATCCGGATGAGCGGGCGCTGGCGATCCTGCGCGAAGCAGGTGCCGCAGTTGACGAGAAAGAACAGATCGCGCGGCTACCTAAGGGCCTGGTGGAGGAGATGGTCAAAGCCGCGCCGAGCGAGATTTTGCTGGCTGGGCGCGAACCCGCCCGCGATGTTCGCCTTGATGGTAGTCACTGTCACCTGGCGCTGGACGGTACCGGTACCTTCACGCTCGACCACATCAGCGGCGAGCGTCGTGCCTCAACCATGGCTGACCTGGCTCAGGCAACCCTTCTCGCCGATGCTCTGCCCGAGGTCGAGATCATCTGGAACATTGTTAACGCCACCGATGTGACCAGCACCGTTCGTGCCCTGGAAGAGACGGTGACCATGCTGCAGAGTACCGGCAAGCACATTCAGGGCGAAGTCCAGCGCGCAGCTGAGGTACCGTACGTCATGGATCTGGTGGCAGCGGCATCGCCGGGTGGACTCTGGAACCCGCAGCGGCCGATCTTCTCTGCTGTCTATTGCCCGGTGCCACCGTTGACGCACGATGCGCAGACGCTTGCTGCGGGTATGGCGCTGGCCGAACGTGGTGTGCCGATGAACATTTACAGCATGGGCCTGGCTGGCGCGACGGCGCCGCTGACGCTTGCTGGGGCGGTGTTGCAGGCGAACGCCGAGATTCTCAGTGCGATCGTTCTGTTCGAACTCATTCGACCCGGCTTGCCCCTCATGTACACTGCCGACACGGGTGTGCTCGACATGCGCGCCGGTATCTATGCTGCCGCCGGTCCGGAGGCGATCCTGCTCGCCTTGACCATGATCGGCATGGCCCGCTTCTACGAGTTGCCGGTCATGGGCACGGGCCTGACCAGCGACGCCAATCAGCTCTCGCTCATGAGCGGCGTCGATGGCGGCATGGCCTGTCTCAGCTCGATGCTGACCGGACCCGACCTGCTGGTCGGCGCCGGCATGCTCGCTGGCGCACAGATGCTCAGCCTGCCCAAGATTCTGCTCGACGCCGAGATTTTTCGCCAATGCCGGCGAGTCACCGAAGGCCTGACCGTCGACGAGACGCATCTGATGACGACGGTCATCGACCAGGTTGGTCCGGGAGGCCACTTCCTGAAAGCGAAAGAGACGCGCCAGTTCGCACGAGCTGGCGAGCACTACCGCCCCGAGTTCATGTTACGTGAGTCCTATGATCGCTGGAGCGAGTACCGCAGCGATGAGGTGGCGCGCGCGACCGCGGCGGTCGAGCGCATTCTCGCTACGCACCAGGCGCCGCCGCTGCCGCCGGGCGCGGCGGTGGTCATCGCCGATGTGTTGCGGCGCGCGAGTGCCGAATTGGAGCAGCAGTAGGAAATCGCAGGCGAAAAGTGC
>JBKQWK010000141.1:0-8059 GCA_052139595.1 Thermoleophilia bacterium
CGGACTGATCGAAGTGAATGCCGATGTGCAGCCGGGCGATTCCGGTGGTCCACTCCTCACGAGTGACGGTCAGGTTGTTGGTGTGGATACGGCGGTGTCGGTGAGCAAGACGCTGCGCGCGTCTGTCACTCAAGCCTTTGTGATCCCGATCAACCGTGCTGTTGCGATCGGCAAACAGATCACGGCCGCACAGGGCTCGGCCACTGTGCACATCGGGCCAACCGGGTTTCTTGGGGTGGAGATTCAGCCGTCCGGCGAGACGGCGGCGGGGCTTGGATCTGCTAGCGCTGGCTCTGGAGCGGTCGTTGGCGGCGTGCTGCTAGGAACGCCGGCGCAACGGGCAGGACTATCTGTCGGCGATGTCATCACCTCCCTTGACGGGCAAGCGGTGGGATCGGCCGCTGCACTTCCCGATCGGCTCGTGCCGTATCATCCGGGTGATGTCGTGCGTCTGGGGTGGATCGATCGGTCAGGACGGTCGCACGCGAGCGACGTACGGCTCGCCAGCGGCCCGCCGTCCTGAGCCGCGCGGCGACCTGCAGGCGACGCGAAAATCACGGACAGATCAGCGCGTCGGCGGTCGTCGCGCTGTGACTCTGGCGGTTATGAATCCTTTACAAGCAGGGTGACACGACTGAAGGCGATGTGTGGCTCGGCGACCGGTATCAGACCGCTCGCCACGGCGAAGTCCAATGTATGGGCGTATTCACGAGTCGAAACACGCCCCTTCGGCTCGACGAGCAGCAGCCGGCCCTGCGCCTTCAGGACTCGGTGCACTTCACTGAAGAAGCGTGCGACGTCGGGCAGCTCGTGGACGACGTAGAAGGCCAGAGCGAAGTCAGCCGGTTCGACGTCGCCGAGCGAATCGGCTGGTCCGTGCCGGAGGTCAATGCGCGCCAGCATGCCGGCCCGCGTAGCGCGCCGGCGCAGCAGAGCGAGCATCTCCGGCTGCAGATCGACGGCGATAATGTGGCCTTGGTCGCCGACCAGGTGCGCCAGTGGCAGGCTGAAGAAGCCGGGCCCACAGCCGATGTCGATGACGCTATCGCCTCGAGTCACGAAGGCAGACAAAATGCGCTGCGGATTGTGGACCAAGCGGCGCAGCGGGAGGGCGAGCCAGCGCGCATGCTTGGCCGAGCAGATGTCGTGGCCATGGTAGCGATCTGACGACGGTTCGCCCACTGTAGCGAGGGCGTTTCGGGGCGAGTCCAGGTTGGACGGCGCCCGCTTCGCCATGCCTCGGCCGCCCTGCACGAAGACAAGGGCGGCGAGTGCACCTAGGGCGAGGGCGCCGCCAGCAACAATCATGGCGACGTGCATGCCGGCGACGAACGCCGCGCCGGCGGCGGCGTGCAGCGCCGCCGCCTTGACGCCCGGCGGCAATGCTGTTACCGCCTGCTCGGCACCGTGACTGGCCTGCCTGATGATCAGAGCCTTGAGCCCGGCTGGCAAGCGCAGAGCGGCAATCGTTCTGCTGAGATCGCGCGAAAAGACGTGCGTCACGATGGCCCCGAGAAGGGCGATGCCGAAGACGCCGCCGATCTCGCGGCTGGCGTTGGAGGTTGCCGAGGCCATCCCGGCACGCTGCGGCGGAACGGCGCCCATGACGGCGGCGGTCATGGGCGTCATGACGAGCCCCATGCCGGTGCCGGCGAGCAGCAGCAAGGGCCAGATGTGAGCGTAACTGGTGGTCGCATCGATGGCTGTGAAGAGGAACAGGCTGGTGGCATTCAGCGCCAGACCGGTCGCCATGGGGACTTTGGAACCGATGCGCGCGGCGATCCGCCCCGCCAATGGAGCAACGACGACGATCACGGCAGTAGCCGGCAGAGTTCGCAGCCCGGCCTGAAAGGGCGTGTAGTCCTGAACGTTCTGGAAGAACAGACTCATAAAGAAGAACATGCCGAATAGGCCGAAGCTGATGATTCCGGCGCAGGCAGCGGCAGCGGCAAACGTGGGGTTGCGAAAGAACTTCAGCTGCAACATGGGGCTGGGGCGCGTGAACTCTACCCACAAAAATGCCGCCATCGCCACAATGGCTAAAGCAAAGAGGCAGAGGATCGTGAGCGATGTCCAGCCAAAGTTGTTGGCTTCAATCAGGGCGTACGTCAACGATCCGAGAGCAATGATGGCCAGAGCCTGCCCGGGCAGATCGAGGCGTCGCCCTTCAGGGTCGCGCGACTCGTGGATGACCAGCGAGGCGACAACGAGGGCGACGATGCCGATGGGTACATTGAGATAGAAGACGCTCTGCCAGCCGAAGCTGTCGACCAGCGAGCCGCCGACAATCGGCCCGGCGGCCAGGGCCAGGCCCGAGATGCCAGCCCAGATGCCGATCGCCTGGGCGCGCTCACGCGGGTCGAGAAAGGTGTTGGTGAGGATCGAGAGCGTGCCCGGCAGCAGCGCCGCGGCGCCGAGGCCCTGCACGCCGCGGCCAGCGATCAGCACCGCGAGCGAGGGAGCGAGAGCGCACAGCAGTGAGCCGGCGGTGAAGACCGCCAGACCGGCGAGAAAGAACCGTTTGCGGCCAAAAATGTCGCCAAGCGTGCCGCCGGTGAGCATGAAGCTGGCAAACACAAGCGTGTAGGCGTCAATGATCCACTGCAGGCCGGAGACCCCTGAGCCCAGATGCTGCTGGATGCGGGGCAGGGCAACGTTGACGACGGTGTTGTCGAGCATCGCCATGAAGAGGGCAAAGCACAATGCTCCCAGAGTGAGTAGCTTGATTCTGCGGCTGGTCGCAAACATCGGCGCGGTCAGACGCCGTGCGGCCGGGACAGCGGCGGCGATGCCGGCCCATCAACCCTCAAGCCATTGAGGTAAGCCAGAAGGAGCTGCCGCTGCTTGGCGCGCAGGCGCGCTGCGGTTTCGGGGCGCTGACGCTGCTCGAGGGTGGCGAGGCCCTGCGCCAGTGCCCAAGCGCCGTAGGCCATGAAGTCGGCGTCATCGCTGGCGGACGAAGCAAACAGGCCGGTGTTTATGCCAGCGCGGAAAACGCGGACGACGGTGTCTTCAAGACGGGCGTGCTCAAAGGAAGGGGGGATCAAGGGCAGCGATTCGTGGAGCGCGATGACGGCGACGTCCTCAGGGTTGCGACGAGCAAAGTCGAGGTAGGCCATGCCAAGTTCAAGGGCGCGTTCGTCGGCAGCGAGGTCGACATCGATGTGCGTAAAAGCTTCGTGTAGAGCGCCCATGGCCTGGTCGGCCAAGGCTTTGACGATGTCGTCTTTGCTGGTGAAATACTTGTAGAGTGCGCCGACGCTGAACTCGGCCCGGCGGGCGATTTCGCGCAGCGAAAGGTCGGCCGCGCCGCGTTCGAGGAGGACCTCGCGGGCGGCGACGAGAATCTCGTCGCGGGTTTCACGGTGCCGACGTTCGCGTCGGCCAGCACGTCGTTCACTCGGGTCGTGGTGACGCTGACGACCTTCGCGACCGCAACTCCGATGCTCCATGGCTGCATCTCCTCACAGGTAGAGCGTGAATCCGGGGAAGCGTGCTCGTCGAAAACGAACGGTGTATCACCACGTGAACACCGTTCACGATACGAATGGGATCGCCTGTTGTCAAGGCGAGAACCGCCGAATGCAGCTCGCGGATGTTTCGCACGAGGCGCCAAAGTGCAGAGAATCCTGCTCCGGTGCTCTGAGCAGCGCTTCACCTTCTTGTCGCCGCCGGGTCTGGCCTGCGTGAAAACCATGTCAGTGCGGTCGCCGTTCTCTCCGCGCGAGCGGCAGTGCCGCTCGGTGCCGTGGTCGCTGCGACCGCATTGCCCGGCCCGACCGCCGATGGCCGCCTGCCAACGCGCTTCGAAAGAACAACAGCGGGTAGTCCACATACAGTCAGTCCTTACCTGTGTGAGAGGAGCGGTCATGGCCGTCATTCGCTGGGATCCGGTGCAAGAAATGAAAAATTTACAGGAGAGTGTCAATCGCTTTCTCGGCGTTGCCACCGAGCGTCCGTGGCTACCTGCCGTCGATGTCATCGATACCTCGGACGCGTGGATTGTCAAGGCTGAGGTTGCCGGTTTGCAGCCTGAAGATCTGCGTGTCGAGGTGAGCGAGAATGTGCTCACCATCCGGGGCGAGCGCCAGCAAGAGGAGGAGCACGAGGGTCGACACGTGCGCAGTGCGGAATGGCACTATGGCGCCTTTGAGCGCAGCATTCCGCTGCCCGCCGGTGCGAAAAGCGATGAGGTGGACGCCACCATCGCCAATGGCGTCCTCGAAGTGCGCGTCGCCAAGAACGAGCAGGTAAAGCCAAAGCAGATCGATATCATCGTCAAGGACGCGCCGGTTCAGTCGATTGAGGCCACGGTCGACTGACCGGGACAGAGACCGGTCTCGTTCCTGTTTCTGTAGGTCGCGGTTTTAGCACTCGCTTCGGCGGGGCAGAGTGTCCGCAGCGACGAAAGGGAGTGCGACCATGGCGGTTGCCGACTGGTTTACTGAGAAGAGATTGCTCGATCTGGCACCACCCGACGTGTATGTGCGTGGAGCGGCGGCGGCGGAGCACGGCTCAGTACAAATTCTTGAGTTCGATGAAGCCAAACTGCGGGCGCGAATCGACGATACTGAGGTCTACGAGGCAGAATTTCATCTCGACGGTGATGATCTGGCCTGGTCCTGCACGTGCGGTCAGGCGGCCAGTCACCCGTGCCGGCATTTAGTTGGTGCTGCTCTGGCGACTTGGCCTGACGAAGTTCCCAGCGACGAGGAGTGAGCAGGGGTTCTGATCCGTCTTGCGGCAACGGTGGACGTTGCGGTCACCAACAATCATCCTCAGTCCAGCAACTTCATTGGCACGAAAGGTGGCGGAGTCACGACCGCGATAACCACTTTCGGTGCGTAATGCCGCTATACTTGGTTTATGACTGATCCTGTATCAAAGTACAATCGCTACGAATCGGACCCACAAACGTATCGCAGCCAGCGCCGCCGGCGTGGTCGTGGCGGTGGCCATCACTGGCGCTGGCTCAGGATACTCATTCTCGTTGTCATTCTCGTTGTCATTGCCGGCGTGGCGACGGCGGCGGGTGTCGTCCTCGCCGCCACGCGCAACCTGCCCAGCCTCGACTCGCTGCACAGTCAGATCAACGGCCAGACGTCGACGATCTACGACAGTAACGGTCACGTCATCGCCGAGCTGCACGGAGCGCAGAATCGCACCGTACTTGCCAGTCAGGCGATCCCCAACGTCATGAAAGAGGCGACGGTAGCCAGCGAGGACCAGCGCTTTTATCAGAACCACGGCATCGACTTTCAGGGCCTCGCGCGTGCCATATTGGCCGACCTCAAGGCCGGCTCCTTTGTCGAAGGCGCGAGTACAATTACGCAGCAGTACGTCAAGAACGCTTACACCGGTAGCGAGCGCACCTTCACACGTAAGATCCGCGAGGCGGTGCTGGCCTGGGAGCTGGCCGGCAAGTGGAGCAAGGACAAGATCCTCACGGCCTATCTGAACACGACGTACTACGGGCATGGCGCCTATGGTGTTGAGGCGGGGGCACTGACCTATTTTCATGAGCACGCCCGCCAGCTCAAACTCTACCAGGCCGCCCTGCTGGTCGCCGTGGCCAAGCTGCCGACAGATTATGATCCGGTCCTGTACCCCAACGTGGCGCGCACGATCCGCAACCAGGTCCTCGACAAGATGGCCAGTCAGGGCTACATCACGCTGGCGCAGGCGAGCGCCGCCAAGGCGGAGCCGATCAAGGTCTTTTCCAGCCCGCCCAACGTCAACAGCAATCAGGCCTCCTACTTCGTCGACTATGTCACCCAACTGCTCGTCGCCAAGTACGGCTATGCGGAAGTGTTCGAGGGCGGCCTGCGCATCTACACCAGCCTCAACTCCGCTTGGCAGGCCGACGCTCTCCAGGTCGTCAAGCAGACCGTCAGCCCACTCAACTTCGGCTTCAAGCCCTCGGCGGCTCTGGTGGCTATCGATCCGCAGACCGGTTACATCCGCGCCATGGTTGGCGGTCTCGACTTCCAGAAACAGCAGTTCAACCTTGCTACGCAGGCGCTGCGGCAGCCCGGCTCGTCAATGAAACCGTTTGTACTCGCGGCGGCAATTGAACAGGGTATGAACCCAGATACGACCTACTACTCATCCCACAGCCCAATCACCATTCCTCAGGGGCTGGGATCTGCGCCCTGGGTGGTCAACGGCGACGGTCCCGGTGGCCCCGAGAGCGTCACGAATGCGACTGTCATCTCCGATAACGTCGTCTTTGCCCAGCTTTCAGTGGACGTTGGTCCGGCCAATACCGTTGCCGTTGCCCATGCCATGGGTATCACCAGTCCGCTCGACGCGGTGCCCTCGATCACCCTGGGGACGTCGTCAGTGACGCCGCTCGAACTGGCCGATGCCTATGCCACCTTCGCCAGCGGCGGTATCCATCACGCGCCGCAGGCGATCGTCAAGGTTGTCCTGCCGAACGGTAAAACCGACTGGCAGCCGAGCACGGTCGGTAACCGCGCCATCCCGGCCGGCGTGGCCGCCACGGTCAATCGGGTGCTGGAAAAGGTGGCAAGCTATGGTACCGGGTCAAGCACCGGTGCCTACTTCCCTTACCCGCGAGCCGGCAAGACCGGCACCACCGATCAGAGCTGGGATGTCTGGTATTCGGGCTTCACTCCACAGTTGGCGGCGTCGATATGGATGGGCAACATCGCTCGCAACACGCCGATGAACGGCGCCTTCGGAGCCACCTACTGTGCGCCGATGTGGGCAAAGTTCTTTGCCCTCGCTCTCAACGGCCAGTCGCATCCTGGTTTTGCCACCGCGAGCTGGACGTTCACACCGTGGAAGGGCCACTACGCGACGGCGTTGCCCTCGCCGAGTTCAACGCCGTCGCCGAGTTCCACGCCGTCGAGCACGCCGACATCGACGCCGGCGCCAACGAAGACGGCCACACCGACGCCGACCATCACACCAACGCCGCCGACAACACAGACACCGACGCCGAAGCCGACGACGACCAAGGCTGGCCACAAGGTTCCCCCCAGTCCGCCGACATAGACCGCGCTAGCCAGCGAGGCAAACGCAGTGGCAAGTATGGTGCGCGGGCTCGTTGCGGCGTCTGCCGATCGAGAAGCGAGGCGGACGATACACATTCTGATCGTCGAGGACGAAGTCAAGCTGGCGCGGGCGCTGAAGCGCGGTCTTGAAGCCGAGGGATATGCCGTGGATCTGCTCCACGATGGCGCGGCCGCTTGGCGTCGCTTACGGAGCGCAGGCGACGACGACCTGCGCTACGACCTGCTGCTGCTCGACGTCATGTTGCCGGGAGTCGACGGCTTGACGCTCTGCCGCGACGCTCGTGACTGGGGTCTCGCGATTCCCATCCTCATGCTCACCGCTCGCGACGCTACGGACGACAAGGTTGCCGGCCTCGATAGCGGTGCCGACGACTACCTCGTCAAGCCGTTTGCCTTCGCGGAGCTGCTGGCGCGCATCCGTACCCTCTTGCGCCGCCCAGCCTCTGCATTGCCACTGACGCTCGTGGTGGGTGATCTCAGCCTGGATCCCGCTCGGCGCGACGTTCGTGTGGGCGGTGTGCCGGTGGAGTTGAGCGCCAAGGAATTCGGACTTCTGGAGCTCTTCATGCGACACCCCGGTCAGGTTCTGAGCCGCGAGCGTGTCCTCGATCATGTCTGGGACGAGCACTACGACTCGTTTTCCAATACGGTCGATGTCTACGTCGGTCGCCTGCGCCGCAAACTCGACCGCGCTGGCGCGCCGACGCGCTTCAAAGCGAAGCGTGGCGCCGGCTACGTGCTCCGCGGCGATGCTATACCCGGCGGCGATGAGGTCTCTGGTGCGGATGGCGCAGCCAGCGCAGGTGTCGCTTTGGGCGGTGAGGCTTCGGGTGGTGACGGCGGGTCCAGGCCAGAGGGTGTGTCCATCGTTGATGACTCGACCCATGGCAGACGATGAAGCGCACTGACCGCTCCGACGTCTTTGCGCGGGCGAGGCTGCGGCTGGCGTTGTTGTTCGCCGGCATCGTCGTCGTTCTCATCGTCGTGTCGAGCGTCATCACCTATCTGAATGTTCGCAG
>JBKQWK010000142.1:0-9843 GCA_052139595.1 Thermoleophilia bacterium
CCGGCGGGCGGGCAGCGCCCCCCCGCCGGACAATCTTACGGGTTCAAACAGGGAGTTGACCGAGAGCGATGACTGCACGCAAGCACAGCGACGAAGAGCAGGCGCGTCGCCAATCCACGGCCGGCGATAAACGGGGCGGGCAGGCGCCGCCGGCGGGCGCAGGCGCCGCGGGATCGGCGCCGTCGGGCACGACCGACGCGGCTGCGACTGAATCGGCTCCTGCGGGAACCGCAACCGATGCGGCCTTTGTGGCCGAGGCAGTGGCCGACGCGGCCGGGACGGTCGACCCCATCATCCGCTTGATGGCCGAACGAGACGAGTACCTGGACCACTTGCAGCGGCTTACCGCGGAGTTCGACAACTATCGCAAGCGGGTTCGTCGCGACACTGAGGAGCTGCGCCTGCGTGCCGCTGAGGGCGTCGTTGAGTCGTTACTGCCGATCATGGACAACATGCAGCGTGCTTTGCAGGCGGCTGAGCACCATGAAGAGGGGCAGCTGATCGCCGGTGTCGAACTCGTCGCCGGCCAGCTACGAAGCGTACTCGCCAGTCACGGTCTCGAGCAGGTGGAGACCGAGGTCGGCACGCCATTCGACCCAACCGTGCACGAGGCTGTGCTCACGCAGTCGTCCGATGAGTTCGACGAAGGCTGCATTGCTCGCGTGCTCGAGCCCGGATACCTGCTCCACGGGCGTCTCTTGCGGGCGGCGAGAGTGGTTGTGGTGAAGTAAGGTGGCCGATTACTACCAGACTTTAGGCATCGACAGAAAGGCCTCGCAAGAAGAGATAAAGAAGGCCTTTCGCAGACTGGCGCGCGAATACCACCCCGATAAGCATCCTGGTGACAAGGCGGCGGAGGAAAAGTTCAAGGAACTCAGCCAGGCGAACGAAACGCTCTCCGACCCGCAGAAGCGCGGCCAGTACGACGAGATGCTGCGCTTGGGCGCCTTCGACCCACGCACCGGCCGGCCGGGCGGCCACGGTCCGTCTCAGGGTTTTGACCCGCGCATCTTTCAGCAGGGCGGCGCTCAGTTCCAGGGCGGCGATTTCGGCGACCTCTTTGCCAATCTGTTTGGTGGCGCCGGCGGCCGTGGCCGCCGGCCGACGGCGGAGCGTGGCGATGATCTCGAGGTCGCGGTCAAGATCTCCTTCGACGAAGCTCTGCATGGGGTCGAAGTGCGCGTTCCCGTTGAGAAACAAGACACCTGCCCAACCTGCCATGGCAACGGCGCCAAACCGGGAACGACGCCGGCGATCTGCCCCGAGTGTCAAGGGCGTGGCGTAATCTCTCAGAGTCAGGGCTTCTTTGCTCTTTCGCAGCCGTGCCCGCGCTGCCACGGCAATGGCACGATCATCGAGCAGCCGTGCCCAACGTGCCATGGCCAAGGCACCGTGCAGCAGACAAAGCGCTACACCGTGAAGATTCCGGCCGGCGTCAAAGACGGCACCCGTATTCGTATCAAGGGACGTGGCGAAGCCGGCAGACGGGGTGGCCCAAGTGGTGACCTCTATGTGGTGACGACAGTTGCCGGGAGCACCATCTTTCAGCGTCGTGGCGACGATTTCGTACTGGAGCTGCCGGTGACGTTTGCCGAGGCAGCGTTAGGGGCGAACGTACGCATCCCCACGCCGACGGGAGGCAAGGTGTCGCTCAAGGTGCCGGCCGGCAGTCAGGACGGGCGCACGCTGCGCGTGCGCGGCAAGGGCGCCCCGAAGCTCAAAGGCGGAGGCCATGGTGACTTGCTGGCACGACTGCGCATCGTTGTGCCCGACAAGCTGAGCAAAGAGCAGCGCGAGCTGATGGAGCAGTTCGCCCGCAGCCAGCCAGACCCGCGGGCGACGTTGTTTGCTGAGTAACGAGGCGAGGACGGATTGCGTCATGTCTGAGGATCTGTTTTTCGATCGACCGCTGTTCATGATATCGATCGCTGCTGAACTGGCGGCCATGCACCCACAGACGTTGCGCATGTATGAGCGTCGCGGTCTGCTACAGCCGCGGCGCTCGGCTAAGAATACACGCCTGTATTCGCAAAGCGATGTCGAGCGCTTGCGCCGTATACAGGAACTCACCGAGCTGGGTCTCAATCTGGCCGGGGTCGAACGCGTTCTCCTGATGGAAGCGCAGCTGACGGCCATGGCGGCTGAGGTCGACCGCCTGCACGCGCAGCTGCTGCGAGCCGGTCAGCAGCTGCGCGCTGAGGTCGACCGGGTTGAGCGTTCACATCGTCACGAATTGATGACCTTGGGACGCATGACGATGGTACCGGCACGCCGTCGCTGAGCGCCGGACGCAGAATAAGGGCGCGGAGAAGCACGCCAGGCAAAGCAAGGTAGGTACAGATGGATGTGAACAAGTTCAGTGAGCGGGCGCGTGAAGCACTCGAGACTGCCCAAGGTGTGGTTCGCCGTAGCGGTGGAAGCCAGCTCAGCACGGAGCACCTGCTGCTCGGCGTGCTTAGTCTGCCTGGTGGTGTGGTTGAGCAGATCTTTGGTCTGCTCGGCATAAACAAAGGTGCCGCGATGGCACGTGCCAATCAGTTCGCCGAGACGCAAGGAGCCTATGGCGGCGGTGCGGCGGCAGCGGCGCCGAGTGAGATGCTCTACATGACGCCACGCGCCAAAGCGGCCCTCGACATTGCCGTGCAGGAAGCGCAGAAGATGGGCGACCAGTTTGTGGGCACGGAGCACCTGCTCCTCGGCGTCTTTCTTGAGGGCGAGGGACCGGGTAACGCCATCCTCAAGGATCTTGGGATGACCGAAGAGGGTCTGCGTCGCGCGCTGGCGCAGGCGCGCTCGAGCGGGGCGGACTTCGACGCGAACGCCAGCGGCGAGAGCATGCTCAAAAAGTACACGCGTGATCTGACGGAACTGGCGCGCAACGGCAAGCTGGACCCGGTCATCGGTCGCGACGAAGAGATCAAGCGAGTCATCCAGGTGCTGAGTCGACGTACCAAGAACAACCCGGCCCTCATTGGTGAGCCGGGTGTGGGCAAGACGGCCATTGCCGAAGGGCTGGCGCTCAAGATCGTGCATGGCGACGTGCCCGAAATTCTGCGCGGCCGCCGTGTCCTGGCTCTCGATCTGGGGGCCATGGTTGCCGGGGCCAAGTACCGCGGCGAGTTCGAAGAGCGCCTTAAGGGTGCCCTGAATGAGGTGCAGCGCAGCAAGGATGTGGTGCTGTTCATTGATGAGCTGCACAACGTCGTCGGTGCCGGCGCCGCCGAGGGTGCGATAGACGCGAGCAATATGATGAAGCCGATGCTGGCGCGTGGCGAACTGCAGTGTGTCGGCGCGACGACGCTGGATGAGTACCGTCGCCACATCGAAAAGGATTCCGCTCTCGAACGTCGCTTTCAGCCGATCATCGTCGGCGAGCCTTCAGTGGACGAGACGATCCTCATTCTGCAGGGACTGCGCGATAAATACGAAGCTCATCACAAGGTGAAGATCACCGACGCAGCGCTGGTCGAAGCCGCGCGCCTGAGCGACCGGTACATCAGTGATCGCTTCCTCCCCGATAAGGCGATCGACTTGCTAGACGAAGCGGCCAGCAAACTGCGTATTGAAGCGACGATGCTGCCCGAAGACTTGCGGGAGATGGAGCGGAGTCTGAACGACCTGACTCGCGAAGGCGCCGCCGCCGTGCAGGCGCAAGACTTCGAGCGGGCGGCGCAGTTGCGTGATCAGGCCGACAAGATTCAGCAGACGTTCGTGGCGGCGAAAGATGCGTGGTTAGCCGACAAAGGTATTGCCGACGCGACGGTCGACGCCGACGACATCGCTCAGATCGTGAGCAGCTGGACCGGGATTCCCGTGCAGCGCATGCTGCAGCGGGAGTCCGAAAAACTGCTCACCATGGAAGAACATCTGCACAGTCGGGTCGTCGGCCAGGATCGAGCCGTGCAGGTTGTCAGCGAAGCGGTTCGACGTGCGCGCGCCGGCCTGCGCAATCCTGCCCGACCAATAGGGTCCTTTATTTTTCTTGGTCCGACCGGCGTAGGCAAGACCGAGGTCGCGCGTGCTCTAGCTGAATTTCTCTTTGACGACGAGGATGCTCTTGTGCGGCTCGACATGAGCGAGTATATGGAGCGTCACACTGTGTCGCGCCTGGTTGGTGCACCACCCGGCTACGTCGGCTTCGAGGAGGGCGGCCAGCTCACCGAAGCGGTGCGTCGCAAGCCATACAGTGTGGTCCTGTTTGATGAGATCGAGAAGGCTCATCCTGATGTCTTCAACATGTTGCTGCAGATTCTCGACGATGGTCGCCTGACGGATAACACAGGGCGTACGGTCGACTTCAAGAATTGTGTGATCATCATGACAAGCAACGTTGGCACGAGTTTCATTGAGAAGAATGCACTCGGTTTTGCGCGCGCTCCCGAGGGCACACGCACGCATGAGGAGCTCGAAAAGAGCTTGCTCGACGAACTCAAGAAATCGTTTCGTCCGGAGTTTATCAATCGTGTCGACGAGATCGTTGTCTTTGACCCGCTCACCCGCGATGAGATGGCGGCGATCGTCGATCTCATGCTCGCTTCTGTACGTGACGTGATCGCTGGTCAAGGCATGCAGCTCAACGTCAGCGCTGTTGCGAAAGCACTGTTGGCCGAACAGGGCTACGACGCCCAGTTCGGCGCGCGTCCGTTGCGGCGAGCTATCCAGCGTCTGATCGAGAACCCGCTCAGCAGCGAACTTCTGCGCGGCACGTTTGTCGTCGGCGATACCGTGCGTGTCGACGTCGAGAACGGCGCGATGACGTTCACGAAGGAATAAGCGCGAGGCAACGCATGGGAAGACGCAGAAGCATTCTGCTCGGTAGCGCATTCAGTGCCGTCAGCTTGCTGTTGGGGCCGCGCTTGGGCAGCTTGCGCCGCGGCCTGAGCCGCAAAAACGGCGTTCGGCGCTGCCACGGCGGGTCGCTGGGAGCGTTCGCCGGTACGCCGTGCTCGGTGTCGCCGATCGTTGAGTCACCCGCGTCTGAGGCCGCGGAGGCAGCCGGCGATGAACGCGGCGAAGACAGCAGTGCCAGTCAGTAACAGCTGGGGACGATGGACGAGAGGAACAGAGAGCGGATGCTCCAGAGTCGTAACCGCGTTGACCTGACCGATGTGCGCGACGTGGTGGGCAGGCAGGGAGCGAGTTGACTTCCGTTTCGTACACCATTGATCTGCTGATTCCCACGGCGCGTTTCGTCTTCGCGGTCGAGGGCGAAACGATTGAAGTCCTGCCCGAGTTTCGCTCGCCGGCAGCTGCTTCTGCCTATGCGCAGTTTCGTCGTCAGCACCCGGTCACGGGCATGACGACGTTTCCCAACACGCTCTTGCTGCAGGGGCCAAGAACGATCGTTGTGGACCCCGGTCTGCACCTGCAGAACGAGCCCGTTTTGCGCGCTCTTGAGGCGCGTGGTGTGGCGCCACGCGAGGTCGATCTTGTGTTGCTGACCCATGCTCATCTTGACCATGCTGGGGCCTGTGTCGACTTGCTTACACCGGTTGCCGTCCATGAACTCGAGTGCGCAGTTCCGCACTGGTCGGCGGTCAGCGGCGTGCTTCAGCTCCGCCAGCTCGTTCTGCTCAGCGGCGACGAAGGGGAGGTTGCACCGGGCATCAGGTGGGCGCGCACGCCTGGTCACACGGACGGCAGTGTCAGCTACTGCGTGCCCACCGCCGCTGGCCCGGTCGTGATCTGTGGCGACATCATCGGTCCGCAGCGCGATAACTTCGACGCCATGCGTCTACCGGCGGGCGAGAGCAAGAGCGCCGCTCTTCTGCGCTCCTGGGAGCGCTTGCGCGCCTGGTCGCCGGTGCTGGTGGTTGCCGGTCATCTGCCGCCGTTTCGTCCATGAGCAGCCAGGCTCTGTGATACACTAAGAGCCTGCATGTGCTGTCAAAGGAGTTCGTTCCTTGCCTATCTATGAGTACCGCTGTGAGGCCTGCGGGTCGTCATTCGAAGTCTTGCAGAAATTCAGTGATGCTGCCGTCGAGACCTGCGAGTTGTGTGGCGGCGGTCCGGTGAGCAAGGTGTTGCACCCGGTCGCCGTACACTTCAAGGGCTCCGGCTTCTACACGACCGATTACGGGCGCTCATCCCAGTTTCGTGCCGCCGCGAGCAAAGAGAGCGACGGTGGCGACTCGGGCAACTCATCTGACTCCAAGACCGATTCTTCGTCATCCGATGCGGCGGCGGGCACGTCGTCCTCTGCCAAGCGCGATGGTGATAAGGCGGGGGCCAAGGCTGGTAGTAAGGAGTCCTCAAACTGAGCGGCCGCTCTTCACCGGTCAGGTAGCGCGTGACGGTGCCGCTGCAACCCAGCGCGCCCGATCCGGCGGCAGTGCCGCCCAGTGGCGAACTGCCACCGACGCTGGCCGGCGCTGTTTTCCTCAGTGATGATGTTCAGCGGCGCGCCCGTCGCAATCTCGCCAGCCTTGTTAGCGAGGACTCGACCCTGCCATCGCTCAACGCCATCGTTGACGCGATTCGCCAGGAGCTTGAAGTTCATGACAAGGTGGCCATCCTCTACCTGAAGCTGCGACTTTACGGGCGGCTGGAGCAGATCTTCGGCTGGCAGGTTGTCGACGAGATTCTGGCGGTAGTGGCCCACAATTTGCGCGCTATGGTGGGCAGCACGTTGCGCCGCCTCGATGTGGTCGCCGATTTCACGCTCGCTGACAACGCCTTTCTGGTGGTCCTCTCGCCGCCGCGTTTGGGTGACGTGATTGCCGGCGGCGATCTGGCGGCGGTCAGCCGGCGCGTCTCTGAACGGCTGCAGGCAACGCTTCTCAACGATCTGTCGCCCGGCATCTTTGATCGTGCACATCCGACGGTTGGTGCCGCTACCGTTGTCGCTGACGATGCTCTGACCTTCGAGCAAAGCCTGCACCGGGGGGTGGCTTTGGCGATGCAGGCGGCCGAGCAGCATGCAGCGACATACGATGCCGAACTTGAGCAGGCGCTTACTCAGTGTGTCTCCGGCAGAGATCTGGAGATTCTCTACGAGCCGATCGTCGATACGACACGGCGTCTGGTTGTTGGTTACCATGCGGTGGCGCGCGGGCCGTTTTATTCGCCTTTGCGCCTGCCTGACGTGGCCAGTTACGTCGCTCGTCGCTCGCCACTGCTGCCCGCCTACGGTATGCACATGCGTCAACTCGCTGTCGCCGCCGCTGTCGGCCTGCGAGCAGACGAGCTTCTGTTGCTCGAGTGCGCCGCCAGCGAACAACCCAATGCCGCCGTCTTGGCGCTGAGCGAGTTCTACTCGCTCAATCAGGCGCTGGTTCCCCAGCATGTCGTCTTTGCGGTTGAGGCCGCTGATCTGGCTGCCAACAGCCCCTCAATTTTGCGCACGCTGGCCAACGTGCGCGAGATGGGATTTCAGCTCTGTATCTCTCGCCTTGGCGCTGAGTTCACGAACCTCGAACTCATTGCCGCGGTGGCGCCGGAGTTCGTTGCCCTTGAGCCGGCTCTCGTCGGCCACGCGGATGTCGACCCTACGGTCATCGATGTCGTTCAGCTGCTGGTGCGTTTCGCCGATCGCATCGGCGCTCAGCTGCTCGCGCCCGGCGTTGTGCGGGCGGAACAGTCGGCGGCGCTGCGGCGAATCGGTGCGACGATGCAGAGCGGTGACTACTTGGCGAGTGCCGATTCGCGGCTGCGCCGGCCGCTGTTCGAGAGCTGGGGAGCGGGCGCATAGCGTCGCTGCTTTCGTTATCCTGGGTTGAGCGGCGGACAGGCACCTGAGCATGATCCGCCACCCACTTCCTGTAGAATGACGACCAGATGCGCATTCTCTTGACCAACGACGATGGTATAACCTCACCCGGCTTGGCCGTGCTGCGGCGGATTCTGGATCCCCTCGGAGAGGTCATCACCATTGCTCCCAGCTTCAACAACAGCGCTGTCGCGCGCAGCATTACGATTGATCGCAGTCTTGGTGTCGAGCCCGTTGTTTTCGGCGCTGGCTACGCTGGCTGGGCGGTCAACGGCACGCCCTGTGACTGTGTCCGCATCGCTCTGCTCGGTCAGCTTTCTTTGCCGCCGCAGGCCGTCGTCGCCGGCATCAACCTGGGCGCGAATACGGGCGACGACGTGACCTATTCAGGTACCGTCGGCGCCGCGCTCGAGGGCGCCCTGCACGATTTACCGGCGGTCGCCGTGTCTGTCGCAAGCAAGGAACCAAGCTCGCTCGTCGAGGCCTCCGAACTCGTCCGTGCGATCGTGGCGCGCTCTCTCAACGAAGCCCTGCCAGCGCGCACGGTTCTAAATATCAATCTGCCGGATAGGCCTCTAGCTGATATCGCCGGTGTGCTCGTCACCGGCCTGGGCGGAGCCAGTTGCTCCGACCGGCTCGAGATCAGCGGCAACCATAGCCGTGGCCACGAGTGGCGAGTCTACTGCGAGCCACCGGCGGGTGAGCTGCCGCTAGGCAGCGACTCTGCCGCGCTTGCCGCCGGCTTTGTTGCTGTTACGCCGCTGCGCTACGATCTCGTCGATCCGCACGCCGTCGCTGCCATTGAAGCATGGCACCTCGACGACGTGCTTGCCCCGCAAGCCGGCGGGGCGGCTGGCCGGTAGCAGGTCGCCCGTGTCTGGCTTCGAGCCCGTCATTTTTGACCTTGACGGCACCGTTGTCGATACGGTGCAGCTCATTCGCGACTCGTTTCGCTTCGCGACCCGCACCGTTCTCGGCGTTGAGCTTGCGGACGGTCAGATCATGGCCGGTGTTGGCCGGCCGCTGATGGCCCAGATGATCGCTCTCTCGCCCGATCATGCGCAGGAGTTGTACGACGCCTACCGCGAGTACAACCATCGTTTTCATGACGAGTTGATCCGGCCTTATGCGGGCATGCGGACCGCTCTCGAACAGCTGCGTGCAGGTGGTCGCCATCTGGGTATCGTGACGTCAAAGAGCGCCGATACGACAGAGATGGCGTTCAGGGCCGTCGGCATTGGGCAGCTGTTCGACATTATCGTCACAGCCAGCGACAGCGGCGAGCACAAACCGTCGCCGGTGCCGGTACGGCTGTGTCTGGAGCGGTTCGCCGACGCCGGGTTACCGGCCGATCCGACGGCGGCAATCTATATCGGCGACAGCCCGTTCGACATTGCCGCCGGTGCCGCGGCCGGTACAACTACGGCGGCCGTCACCTGGGGTGTTTTTGGCCTCGACGAGCTGCTGGCGGCGCATCCCGATTTTGTCGTCGACCGGCCGCGTGATCTGGTTGAACTCTGCCTTGGAGGCTCTGTGCGCGGAGAACCGCGGCGATGACGACGGCGGCCGAAGCGCGTGCCCGCGCCGCCGAGCTGCGCGCGCTGCTCGAGCACCATGCGCGTCAATACTACGTTCTCGACTCGCCCGAGATCGATGACGCCACGTACGACGCCCTGTTACGCGAGTTGCAGCAGCTCGAAGAAGAGTACCCGAAGTTGCGCCAAGCCGACTCACCAACGCAGCGAGTCGGGGGTCAGCCGCTGGCCAAGTTTGCTCCCGTTCGTCATCGACTGCCCATGCTCTCGCTGGCCAACGCGCGCAGTGAGGAGGACCTGCTCGCTTGGGACCGCCGCAATCGCCGCCTTCTTGCCGCTAGCGGTTTGGGAGAGGTGGTACTCAGCTTTGTCACCGAGCCAAAGATCGATGGTCTGGCAATTTCTCTCACGTACGTCAATGGCGTCTTCACCGTTGGCGCGACGCGCGGCAACGGTGTGATCGGCGAAGACGTGACGGCCAATCTGCGTACCGTTGGCTCGGTGCCCTTGCGTTTGCGCACGCCCAACCCACCACCGCTGGTTGAGGTGCGGGGCGAGGTCTACCTCTCGCTGGCCGGCTTCGCGCGCCTCAACGAGGCG
>JBKQWK010000143.1:0-12163 GCA_052139595.1 Thermoleophilia bacterium
CGGCGGTCCACCGGCTTACTCGACAGAAACGACTCGACCTTGCCCTGGCCAATGATCGTGTGCATCTCCTTGCCCAAGCCCAGACCAGCCACCAGCTCAAGCACGTCCGTCAGCCGGCACGACGACCGGTTGATGAAGTACTTCGAGTCGCCGTCGCGTTCGACGCGACGGCCGACGCTCACCTCCGCGGTTGGCAGGGGCAGAATCCCCGTCGAGTTGTCGAACGTGATCTCGACCTCGGCACTGCCGCTGGCACGGCGCCCGTCTGACCCGGCGAAAATGACATCCTGCATGCTCGAGCCGCGCACGCTCGTGGGACTCTGTTCGCCCAAGACCCACATGACTGCTTCGCTGAGGTTGCTCTTACCGCTGCCGTTGCGACCAATGACAACCGCCACGCCGGGCTCAAAGAGCAGCTCGGTCTGCTTGGGAAACGACTTGAAGCCCTTCAGGCGCAGGGCGCGCAGATACATCAGTCGTCGGCCTCGGCGTCAGGTGCCTCGACGGTCTGCAGGCCGGAGCCGCCAGTGACTGCGTCGCCGGAGCCGGTCACCGCAACATCAGCGGCAGGTGCGCTCGGGCCGCGCCGGCCGCGCCGGCCGCGCAGGCGCACGCGCCGCGTCTGGCGGCGCTCACGCGCCGCCAGCTCGCGCAGCACCTCGGAGGCCGCCTCTTGCTCGGCCCGCTTCTTACTCGCACCGCTGCCGCGGCCGAGCACCTCATCACTGACCACAGCCTCGACCTCAAATTCACGATCGTGCGGCGGGCCAACGAATCCCAGCACCCGGTAGACGACACTCTGGCCAACACGAGCCAGTTGCTCCTGCAACTCGGTTTTGTAGTCGACGTAACTCTTCTCCGCGAACTCGATGTGTTCGCTAAAGACCTCAACCACCGCCGGTCGTACGGCGCCGAGGCCAAAAGCCAGGTAGAGCGCCCCGATCAGAGACTCGGTGAGATCGGCAAGCACATTCTCGTTCATCGCCAGTTGGGCGACCTCAGTCTTGTCGTGATCGCTGCCGGCATACTGGCGCATCATCTTGCCCAGGGCCAGTCGGTTCGCGACCTTACAGCAGGTCGCCCGACTGACAATGTAGGCACGCAAGCGGGCCAGATGGCCCTCGCTGAAGGCCGGGAAACGGCGATAGAGCTCGGTCGTGATGCACAGGCTGAGGACGCTGTCGCCGAGAAACTCGAAGCGTTCGTACGAACGACCGCGCTCGGCCACAAGCGAGGAGTGCGTGAAAACCTGTCGCAGGATGTCCGCATCGAGCCGCTCGGCCAAGGCTAGGAGGCGGGTGCTCATCTCTTTCCTCCACATACGATAAAAGGGGGCGGCTCCCACCGGCGGGAGCCGCCCCCTCCTGGTGATCTCCCTACCGTGCGCGCGTTACTGCGCAATCCTCTTCTCAACGAACTCTACGGCATCGCCGACAGTCTTGATCGCCGCCGCCTCTTCGTCGCTGATCTTGATGCCGAACTTCTCTTCCATCGTCATGATGAGTTCGACCAGGTCAAGAGAATCGGTTTCGAGGTCCTCCTGAAACCGCGCCTCCATGGACACCTTATCTTCGTCGACGCTGAGCGTCTCGACAAGGATCGATTTGATCTGCGCAAAAATCTCATCACGGGTCATATGAGCCTCCGACCGAAGTTTCGCGTACAGTACCAGATTTATTGATCCTGAGAAAGCAGCGCCGCCGCTCCCCCGCGGTGGCGGCGTGAGCCATGCGCTAGCCGCCGGCGACAACTTGAGCCGCTCCCCGTCAGCCAGCGGCGTCGCCTGCCGACGGTGCCGCAGCCTTGGGACGATCATCATCGCCAGTGGCGGCCAGACGTACGGCAATCGTCGCCAGCAGATCGCTACTGGCCCCACGTGCGGCGACGAGCACGGCGTTGCTCATGCCGCGCGCGCGGGTGTTACCGTGAGCGATGACGACCGGTCGATTCATGCCCAAAAGGTATGAGCCGCCGTATTCTTCCGGGTCCAGAGAGGCAGCGATGCGGCGAAGATCCTTCTGCAGCAGCAGGGCGCCAACCTTGCTGCGCAGGCTGCCTTCGGCGACCGCCTGGCGCATGCCGTTCAGAATCGCCCGAGCGGCACCCTCGCTCGCCTTAAGAGCAACGTTTCCGGTAAACCCATCGGTGACGACCACGTCGACGAGGCGATTGAGGAGGTCACGCCCTTCAACATTGCCGTAGAAGCGAATCTCGGGATCGGCAACCAGCAGTCGGTGAGCGGCAATGACCGTTGCCGTACCCTTGCCCGGTTCCTCGCCGATATTCAAGAGTCCAACCTGAGCCTGCCCCAAGCCGAGAATCTCGGCGGCAAACACCTGGCCCATCATGGCAAACTGGCGCAGATGCTCGGGGCGCACCTCGGCGTTCGCGCCGGCGTCGAGAAAGACAACCGGCAACGGTACGGCCGGCAGAAGCACGCAAATGGCCGGCCGCAAGACGCCCTTCATGCGATGGATGTGCAGCAGCGCCGCCGCCAGAACGGCGCCGGTGCTGCCCGCCGAGACAACGGCGTCGGCTTCGCCAGTAGCCACCAGCTTGGTGGCCACGACGAGCGATGATTCGGGCACGGCGCGCACCGTGCGCGCCGGTTCATCATCGCTGCCGATGACATCCGGCGCGTCGACCACGCTCACATGCGCGTGCCCGGCCGCGAGCGGGCGTAGCCGCTCCGCCCGGCCGACGAGAATCACCTGCAGGCGCTCGCCGGCGACGACGAGCGCCCCTTTGACTACCTCGTCAGGAGCGTGATCACCGCCCATGGCGTCGACTGCCACCCGCACCTGGCCGCTGGTGGGCAGCGCGCGCAGGTTAGCGAGAACCTCCTGAGGGGTCGTCAGTCGACGGCCGGCCGCGGCATCAGCCATTCTTGAGATCGGTCACCAGACGGTCAATATCGACCGCAGAATCGATGATCTCGGCAATCAGATCGATCTTGCTGCGTTCCTTGACGCGCAGCCGACCGAACAGGTGCCGCAAGCTATCGGCGGCGGTTACGGTGTCTGACTCAACCGCAATCAGGGGCACGCCGGCGCTCTCGGCTTGCGCCAGTACGGCGGCGCCAGGCACGTAGTTGCCGGTGAGGACGATCGCAGATGTCGGCGTGTCGAGGGCGGCGAGAATGACCTCGGCCCGGTCGCCGCCGACAATAACAACCTTATTGGCGGCGAGCTGGAAGTAGCGCAGCGCATGCTCGGGGCTCATTGCACCGATCATGTACGTCTCCACCTGGCGGGCGCACTGGTCCTGGCCGGAGACGTAGGTGCCGCCCAGTGCCTCCACGATCTCGTCAACCGACACCGCCGAGAGGCGATTGTCGGAGCCGATAACGCCGTAGTTGGCGACCTGAGCCTTGGCCAGAAACTGCGTGTATTCGCTCTGCACAACGTCGATGCGCGAGGCCGGCACCATGTTGAAGATCACGCCCAGCAGGTGTTCTTTGAGGGCGTCCTTGATGTAGAAAATATCGTCGAGCAAACGCGCGCCGGCGAACTTGGCGACGAGAATCGCCTTGAGGTTAAGCTGCTTGACAACCTCGGCCCCGCTCGTCTGCAAGAAGCGACCTTGCCAGATCTCACCCAGCCCCTCGCAAATCACAACGTCCTTGTTCTCGGCAACGCGTGCATAGGCGGCGGCAACGCGATTCATGGCATCGACTTCTGTGCCGGCAATGACATCGTGCAGAGCGTTCTCATCGAGCACGACTGGGCAAATATCGCGCGGGTCTTCGTCAAGGCCGAGAAGATCGGCGACAAAACTCGCGTCTTCATCGATGAGTACGCCGTCGGCATGGGCGGCAAGCGTGCCGACCGGCTTGAAGTAGCCGACCTTGAAACCACGTTTACGCAGAGCCAGACAGAGGCCGACCGACATCGTCGTCTTGCCGCCGCTGCCCTGCGTCGAAGCGATGTAGACAGAGTTCATGCCCACCCCCTAGCGAGAGGCATTGACGCTGGTGCCGGCTGGTTACGACTGATCGACCGGAATAACCTCACGGCCCTTATACGTGCCGCACTTGGGACAGGCGCGATGCGGCAGCTTGGGGCTCTTGCACTGCGGGCAGAAACTCGCCGTTTCGACAGTGAGCTTGTGTGTCGCGCGGCGCGAGTCGCGCTTCGACTGTGAGGTCTTTCGCTTTGGGACTGGCATGGAATTCACTCCTCGCGTTGCACGAAAGCGTGCCTGTTCACTGCAAAGGTAGCACTTTAGATGACTCGGGCGACAAAGTATACCAGATTGCGACTACTCCACGCTGGCGGCGGCGTGCTCGTGGTTTTCGCCGACGCGGTTAAGGTTCTCGCCGCAAACGGGACAGAGGCCGCGACAATCGTCGCGGCAGAGAAGCTTGCTCGGCAAGGCCTCGGCAATCAGATCGCGCACCAGGCGATCGGCAGCAAGAATGAAGTGATGCACGTAAGCCTCTTCGGCATCCTCCTCCGCACCCTCCGACTCACCGTGACTGACAATTTCACGAATCTCGTTGTGAACAGTCCGGCGAATGTCTTCGAGGCAGCGTTGACACGGACCGTGCAAGCAAGCCTCGAGCGAAGCGTCGAGGGTGATCAGGTGGCCGCCCACACGCGTAGCATCGAGGCGAAGATCGACCACACCCCCGGCAACGCTGTACTGCTCGCCACCGAAGCGAAACGGGTCGACCTCGACGGGGAGAACACGCCACGTCTCTGAACTGTCGCCGAAGCGCAGCGAACGCAGATCAAAGTGACGCATGCGCCGGTCACCTCCGTCGGCAGCCGCTGGGCGCGCCGCGCCTTACGGCTGCAGGTCGTCGCTGCTGCGGCCCTGCAGACGCTCACGCCCGCGGCGCACAGCGGCGAGAAACTTGTCGAGATTCACCTCGAGGTTGCCCAGCACTTCGTCGGCGTAATCTTCGGCACCCAGGCGCGTCTCGCGTTCACGATCGCGCGCATCCTCGACGATTTGCTGGGCCATTTTCTCCGCCAGGCGCACCACTTCTTCGGCGCCGGCCAGCTGCTCGGCGCGCGCCTGCGCCTCGGAGACGAGGCGCTCGGCTTCGGACTTCGCCTCGGTCAGCATCTCCTGCCGCTCCTTGACGATCCAGCGCGCCTGCTTGATCTCTTCCGGGATCGTCGAGCGCATTTGATCGAGGATGTCGTAAATCTCTTCGCGGTCGATCATGACGCTATCGGTGAGCGGCACTGAGCGAGCATTGTGAATAGCATCGTCAAGCTTGTCGATCAAGACCAGTACGTCCATGTCCAGCGATCCTCCTTGGGGAGCCTATCCGCGCCGCGGGAACAGTTCGGCCAGGCGGCGGGCCACCGCCGGCGGCACAAGATCCTGAACCGAGCCGCCGAACAAGGCGATTTCTTTGACCCCACTCGAGCTGAGATAGCTATGCACGGGCGAGGCCATCATGAAGATAGTTTCGATATCGGGTGCCAACTTCCTATTGAGCTGGGCCATGGCAAACTCATATTCAAAGTCGCTGATGGCGCGCAGACCCTTGAGAATGACGTGCGCCTGCCACTTGCGCGCGAAGTCGACCACCAGCTCGTTGAAGCGCTCGACGATGACGTTGTCGTAGTCGGCCAGGGCCGCGCGCAGAAACTCCTCCCGCTCGTCGATCGTAAACAGCGTCTGCTTGCGCACGGGATGTTCGATGAGGCCAACGACAATGTGACCAAACTTGCAGGCACCGCGCGCGACGATGTCGAGGTGGCCGACTGTCACCGGGTCGAAGGTGCCGGGGTAAATCGCGGTCACGTTACTTGGCATGCGCTCCCTCTGTGTCGCTGGCTCACCACAAGCCACGACTCCGTCACCACTCACGCTCGCCGGCCAGCAGGAACGTCACCTGCGTGTCGCCATAGCGTTTGACCCGTATCGCCGTCAGCGGCAGGCTGACGACCTGACCACGAGCGCTCTCTACAACAACGACGCTCCCCGGCAGGCACAGCGCCTTCAATTCACGTGCCACCTCGGGCTGCACCGCCGCATACGCCGCATACGGCGGGTCCACGAAGAGCAGAGTATACCGCCTTGCCTCAGCCACGTCAGCCGCCAGCGCACGGCGATAGTCGGCCGCGACCACGCGGCCGCGATCTGCCGGCACGCCAAGAGCGTGCAGGTTGGCCCGCAAAACGCGCACCGCCGCCGCGTCGTTCTCAACGAACGTGCACGCCGCGGCACCGCGCGAAAGAGCCTCTATGCCCAGACCACCGGCACCGGCGAACAGGTCGAGGACCTGATGACCGGCGAGCCAGCCGTCGGCGGCGGAGCCTGCCGGCGTCGCTCCGCCGCCGGCGTCTGTAGCACTCGCCGGCCACGGCCCACCGAGTGCCTGCAGCACGTCGAAGATCGCCTCACGCACGCGGTCCGCCGTGGGCCGCGTGACTCGCCCGGCCGGCGCCGCCAGCCGTCGACCACGCCAGGCGCCGGCAATCACCCGCACGTGAACGCGCCCGTGGTCACCACCGGTCAGCCGCCGCCGACAACACTGCTGCCAGCGAGCACGACCGGCGGCGCTGCCGCCGCCACATCACTGAGCACAAATGCACCCGCCAGCGTCGCCTGCGCGGCGACACGGCGGCGGCCATCGCGCGCGTAGACCGTCGCCAGAGGCTCGCCGGCGGCGACGTGTGCGCCGACCTTGGCCAAAAGCACCACGCCGGCAGCAGGATCGACGGCATCGTCGAGCTTCTGCCGGCCGGCGCCGGCAAGCTGAGCGGCACGGCCAACGGCGCGAGCGTCGACGGTGACGACGAAGCCGTCCGTCGGCGCCGTCACCGTCGCCGCCGCCAAGCGGTGATGCTCACCCGGTGTCCAGCGACCGCCCTGCACAAAGCACCAGCGCTCAAACTGCGCCGCGGCGCGCCCGTCGGCGAGCGCCGCGCTGGCGAGATGCCAGCCCTCGTCAGCATCACAACCCAGATCGGACAACGACAGCAAAGCACTCGCCAAGGTGAGCGTCACCTGACGCACGTCGTCTGGACCCTCACCGCTGAGCACTTGCCACGCCTCTTCAACTTCGAGGCGGTTGCCTACGGCCAGGCCAAGTGGCTGATCCATCGACGTATACACACAGTGCACCGGGCGGCCAAAGGCCGCCCCCACCGTCTCGCACAGGCGACCGAGCGAACGCCCCTCAGCCAGCGTCTTCATGAACGCACCGGCGCCGACCTTGATGTCGAGCACAAGTGCCGCCGTACCGCTAGCGATCTTCTTGGCCATGATGCTGGCGGCAATGAGACCCTCGTTCTCAACCGTGGCGGTGACGTCGCGCAGCGCGTAGAGGATGCGGTCGGCGGGCACCAGCCGCTCACTCTGACTGACCACGGCCACGCCAATGCGTTCGAGCTGCCGCAAGAAGTCACCCTGCGAGAGCTGCACCTTGAAACCGGGAATCGACTCGAGCTTATCAAGGGTTCCGCCGGTGTGACCCAGGCCGCGCCCGCTCATCTTGCCGAACACGGCTCCACAGGACGCAACCAGCGGCGCCAGAACCAGGGTGACCTTGTCGCCGACGCCGCCGCTGGAGTGTTTATCGAGCACCGGCCGGCGCACAACGCCTAAGTCGAGCACCTTACCGCTGGCGACCATCGCCTCGGCAAGAGCAACGGTTTCGTCTGTGCTCAAGCCGCGCCAGACAATGGCCATGAGCAACGCGCTCGCCTGGTAGGCGGGAATGCCGCCATCGCATACGCCACGCACGAAAACCTGCATGCGCTCGCTGTCGAGTTCACCCCCATCGCGCTTGAAGGCAATGATGTCGTTGACGACGTCCATGGCGCTATTCTACTGCCGGCGAATGCCGCCGCTACGCTGCCGTGCCGAACGCCAGCGGCCACGCGGCCACGAGAGCAGCCGGCAGGCCCGCCTGTAGGCCGGCCGTCAGTCGCGCCCCGGCCGCCAGCACGGCGTCGTGGTCGCTCACCGCTGAGGCACGATTGACGGTCAGGGCAAGCACAATCGTCTCCATGCCGTGGCCGACGGCAGCCCGCACCTCGGGTGCCGTCGACATGCCGACGGCGCTGCCAAAGCCGGCCAGCCAGGCAGCCTCGGCCGGCGTCTCATACTGCGGTCCCGGCACGGCCACGTAGCGGCCGACCGTGCTCGGCAGACTCGCGGCCATGGCCGCCCGCACCACTGCCGCCCGCTCCTGGGAACAGACCGGCAGCAGCTCAGCCGTGTCAGCCGGCGCCATCTGAAGATCGACGACCGCCTCGGCCACGACGACACTTCCGGTCGCCGCCGGCGACGTCAGACCACCGGCGGCATTCGTCACAAGCAGACGCCTGACTCCCCAGGCCGCCAATCCATCAACTGTCGCGCTGAGCTGGTCGGATCCGTAGCCTTCATACAGATGCACGCGCCCACAGGCAAGAAGCAGACGGTGCGGGCCCAGACGGGCGAGCAGCAGTTCTCCGCGATGACCGGCGACCGCCGGCACCGGCCAGCCGAGATCGGCGTACGACAGTCGCCCAACGATCTCGGCCCCCTGGGGCACAACGGCCAGCCCGGAGCCAAAAATGATCGCCGCGGCGGCGGCAAAGTCACGGGCCGCGTTTGCTGCCCCGTCGCTCACGGAATGGCGTGGCCGGCCAGAGATGGCTCTTGACCGGTCAAGCGTCGGTACGCCGTCGCCCCGACATCCTCCTGGGCGCCGTCGTAGCGCCCCCCAGCCAGGCCCCAGGCAAGCAAAGGCGAGTACTCGCGCGAGTGATCGGTGCTGGCCGTCGTCGGGTCGACGCCATGGTCGGCACAGAGGATGAGCACGTCGTCCGGCCGCAGAGCCCTGAGCCAGGAGGGAATGGCATCGTCAACCGCCCGCAGCCCAGCGGCAAAACCGGCGACATCGTTGCGATGGCCCCAGACCTGGTCGAAGTCGACCAGGTTGGCAAAGAGCAGACCGTGGTCCAGCTCGGCCAGATGACGCGTACAGGCGGCGATGCCGGCCTGATTGTCCTGCGTGTGATCGTCGACGGAAACGCCGCGATGGGCAAAGATCTCGGCAATCTTACCGACGCCGACCACCGCCACGTCGGCCGCCTGCAGAAGATCGAGGTACGTGCGGCCGGTGAGCGGCAGCGAGTAGTCACGCCGGTGTTTGGTCCGTTCGAAGCTGCCCGCCCGCCCGGCGAAGGGGCGGGCGATGACGCGGCCGACGGCGTGTTCGCCCTGCAGCTGCTCACGGGCGATCGTGCACCACGCGTAGAGCTGCTCCAGAGGGACAACGTCTTCGTGACAGGCAATCTGAAAGACCGAGTCGGCCGACGTATAGACGATCGGCTTGCCGGTTCGCAGATGTTCCTCACCCAGCTCGGCAATGATCTCGGTGCCCGACGCTGGACGGTTGTAGAGAATATCGCGACCGATCGCCGCCACGAATGGCTCGACCACCTCGGCCGGAAAGCCCTGGGGGTAGGTCGGGAACGGCCGCTCGAGCACGAGGCCCATCATCTCCCAGTGGCCGGTGGTCGTATCTTTGCCGGCGCCGGTCTCGAGAAGGCGACCATAGGTCGCCGCTGCTACTGGCGCCGCCAGCGGCAGACCGACGACCTCGCCCAGGCCCAGCCGGGCCAGATTGGGCAACTCGACGCCGCTCTGCTCAATGACGTGCCGCAACGTCGCCGACCCGGCGTCGCCGTAGACGGCCGCGTCGGGCAACTCACCGGCACCACATCCATCGAGCACACACACGAACACCCTCGTCATGACGCTTCCTCCTGCGTTGGCGACGGCTGCGTCTCGGCGCCGTCACTCTGCCTCGTAGTCTTGGTCGGCGCCGAGTCCGCTGGTGTGTCGCCGATCGCTCTGCCGTGCTGACGAGCCCGCGGGTGGGTCTCGAGAAAGACCTCGCGCAGATGTTCGACGGTCACATGCGTGTAGATCTGTGTGGTTGCCACCGAGGCGTGACCCAGCATCTCCTGGACGCTGCGCAAGTCGGCTCCCCCGCGCAAGAGATGGGTGGCGAAGCTGTGGCGAAAGGTGTGTGCGCTGACATGCTTTTGCAGCCCCGCCTTGCGGACGTAACGACGCAGCAAGTAGTCGAGTCCCTGACGGGTGAGCGGCGCGCCGCGGGCGTTGAGAAAGAGCTGTTCGCGACGGCGACCACGCAACAGCTGCCGGCGACCATCACGGAGATAGCGTCGCAGCGCCTCCCCGGCCGGCCGCCCCATGGGCACAAGTCGTTCCTTGCTGCCCTTGCCGAGGCAGCGCACCAATCCCGCCTCCAGGTCGACATCGCCTTCGCGCAAACCGGTCAGCTCGCTGGCCCGCAGGCCGCACCCGTAGAGCAACTCGAACAGGGCCAGGTCGCGCTGGCCGAGTGGACCGGCGGCCGTCACCGCCTGCAGCACCGCCTCGACCTCGGTGACCGTGAGCACGGCCGGCAGATCGTGGCCCTGCTTGGGACGTCGCAGATGGGCGCTCGGGTCGACCGCCAGCCTCTCCTCACGCACTAGATAGCGGTAAAATCCGCGCACGGCGGCCATACGTCGCGCCACGCTGCTGCTGACGCCATCACCGCCGAGAGCCTCAAAATACCCGCGCACGTCGTCCTCGCCGGCGTTCAGCAGGGTACCTTCCTGAGCACCGAGGAAGGCCTCATAGCCGCGCAGGTCGTGCTCGTAGGCGGCAAGCGTGTTAGCGCTCAGACTCCGCTCAAACTGGAGATGATCAAGGTAGTCGCGAAGCAGCGGGTCGATCGGCGGCTTGTCGACACGGCGCGCCACGCCGCCACGCCCGTCAACCCTCGTCGCCGGCGCTGATCGCGCCGGCCGTGACAACAAGGGCGTGAACAAGTTCGTAACCCTGCCAGAGGCGATCGAGCGGCATGGACTCGGCCGACGTATGCACGCTCTCATAGCCGATGGCGAGGTTGACGCTGGCAAGACCCTTGGCGTTGAAGACATTCACGTCCGAACCACCGCCGGTGGCGCCGACCACCGGTGCCAGACCGATGGCCAGCATCGCCGCCGTGGCAATACGCACCGGCAGCTGCTGCGCATCGAGAGCAAAGGCCGCATACTGTTCGGCGATGTCGACGGTCACATCGCAGTCGTGGGCAGCAGCACCAGTCTGGGCAGCATCGAGCATCGCCTGGATCTGAGCAGCCAGGCGAGCGCCGTCACGACTGCGCGCCTCAGCTTCGACCGTGCACTGCTCGGCCACGATGTTGGTGGCGACGCCGCCGCGGATAATGCCCACGTTGCTGGTCGTCATCTCATCGATGCGGCCCAGCGGCATGGCTGCGATCGCTGCCGCTGCCGCCTCGATGGCGCTGCGCCCGCGCTCCGGCTCGATGCCGGCGTGAGCGGCGACGCCGGTGAAGGTCGCCGTCAGCGATGTCTGTGCCGGCGCTGCTGTGATGATCGTGCCCAGCGGGCCGGAGCTGTCAAAGACGAACCCGGCCCGCGCCTGCACGCTGGCCAGATCGAACGCTTTCGCGCCGCGCAAGCCGATCTCTTCTGAGGTCGTAAACAGAACCTCGACGCGGCCGGCCGGCGCCTCGGCGGCGAGATCGCGCAGCAACGCCAGCAACAAGGTAACGGCCGTCTTATCGTCGGCGCCGAGAATCGTCGTCCCATCGCTATACACGGAGCCATCGCGCACGACTGCCGTGACCGGCCCGCTGACAGCAACTGTGTCGATGTGCGCGCCCAGCAGAACGGTCGTGCCGCCACCGCGCCCGGGCACGGTAACCAGGATGTTGCCGCAGTCGGTGCCCGTCTGCGCATTTGAATCATCTTCACTAACGGTGAAGCCCAGGTTGGCCACGTACTCGAGAACCAGATCGGCCAGCGGGCGCTCGTGGCCGGACGGTGACGGCGTCTCGACAAGACGCCGAAACAGCGCCAGCAACTCATCGCGACCAAAACCACGGCTCATGCCCGCACCTCCTCGTACTCGGCGTCACGCTGATTGCGCTTCTCGGCGGCGGCGCCGACAAACTCACGAAACAGCGGTGCTGGCCGATTGGGACGACTCTTGAACTCGGGGTGAAACTGGGAGGCGACAAACCAGGGATGATCGGGCAGCTCAACGATTTCGACCAGGCGGCCGTCCGGGGTCGTCCCACTGACGACCATGCCGGCCGCCTCGATCTGCGGCCGCAGATCGGTGTTGACCTCAAAGCGGTGGCGATGGCGCTCGAAGACGACTG
>JBKQWK010000144.1:0-8117 GCA_052139595.1 Thermoleophilia bacterium
GGCGCGGTCCAGATCAGTGACTGGAATGTCTGCCCAGACAATGGTGTTGTCCATAACCTGCTCCCCTATGTGGCGCTCGGATGAGGCGCGTGCCAGGCAAGGTGCCCGGATGGATATGGCCACTAAACTGTTGGCCCTGGCTCGTGGATAGCGTCGCCCGGATGAGCGCCAGGCCAAAGCTAAGCCGAACCTCCCAGGTACCCGCCGGCGAGATCACAGAGCGCGCTCGGACTGGTCGCTGATAACGCCAGCCACGCTGAGTTGCGCGCGCCTCCCGTGGCTATGACGACGCCATGACCTTGGCCGCGCCGCCGGCGATCGACTTTATCGATCCCAGCGACCGCACGTTGCCGACTTTCCCGCCCGGATGGGCGGTGCCCATCCGTCAGGCGGGCTCGATCCTGACCTGGGAGAGATCCGAGACGACGACGTCGGCACCGTTTTCACGGAGCGCTTCAGGATGGCCGGTGCGATCGACACCGATCACCAGGCCAAAGCCACCGCGGGGGCCGGCGCTGACGCCAGCGATGGCATCTTCGACCACGGCGGCGCGGTCTGGGCTGACGCCCAGCCGCCGCGCCGCCTCGAGAAACACGGCCGGGTCGGGCTTACCGGGCAGCTTCAGCTCAGCCGCCACGTTGCCGTCAACCTGCGTCTCGAAAAGGTCGTGCACGCCCGCAGCCTGCAGGATCATCGTCGCGTTGCGGCTAGCGGAGATGATCGCGGCATGCACGCCGCTGGCCTTGAGGTGCCTGATCAGGTCCACAGACGACGAATAAGGTTGCACGCCATGGTCGTCCACCTCCTGCTGGAAGTAGCCGTTCTTCTGATTGCCAAGCGCGCAGACAGTATCATCGCCGGGCGGATCAGCGGGCGTGCCCAGGGGTAGCGAGAGGCCCCGCGAAGCAAGAAACTTGGTGACGCCGTCGTAACGGGGCATGCCGTCAACGTAGAGACGGTAGTCCTCGTCGGTGAAGGGCTGAAAAGAATCGCCGGTGCGCTGCGCCCGCGCCTTGAGAAACGTGTCGAAGAGCTTCTTCCACGCGGCTTCGTGAACGACGGCGGTCTTGGTGACCACGCCATCCATGTCGAAGACGACCGCAGCGATCTTGCTGGGATCAATCGTAACCGCTGCAGTCTGATTTGCGGCTTGCATCTCGGGCGACGACTGCTTGCTCTCGGCCAGCTCGGTCGCACCTTGAGTCTTCTGCACGTCGGTCACGTGGTCTCCTCATCGTCACTTTGGCCGGATCATTCTCAGCGATATACCCCAGCTGCTCCTGTGAGACTCGCGGCGACGCCAACCGACGCCAGGACCCAGGCACGGAAGCGACCGCTGACTGCCGACAGCGTGTCGACGCATGATGATCACGTCCGTGCGTGAGGGCGGCGGTTCATGCGGCGCAGCGTACGGCAGGCGCCGCTGACTGCAAGCCCTGGCGTAAAGTCGGAGCATGACGTAGGTTGACGTCACTATCGTCAAGACCAAGGGAGGAGTCATGCTTCCACCAAGAATCCTGGTGGCGACGGATGGTTCACCAGCTGCGAAGGCGGCCGAGGCCTTTGCCGCCGAGACGGCTGTGGCTCAACATGCCAGCGCCGTCGAAGTGGTAACGGTGGTCCGCGTTTACGTGATGTATGAAGCAACTTTGGCGCCGATCACCGTCGACGAGGTCGAGGCCGGCGAGCAGCTGGTGAAAGAAGCCGCCGAGCACGTTCGCGAGGTCATGGGCGACGATTCGATACCGGTCGAAACAAAGGTGCTCGAGTCTGCCTCTGAGGCGGGAGCGATCATCGCCGAGGCGCATGCGACCGATGTCTGCACGCACATCGTCATGGGCGCCCGCGGTATGGGCGGGATCGCCAGTCTGCTGCTTGGGTCAACCAGCCATCAGGTGATTCAGGGAGCCCACTGTCCGGTGACGATCATCCGCGTCTGACGCTGGGCGGGCCTAGGGCGCGGCTCTGTTCGTTGACCGCGGCGGGCTGATTCAGGTAGCGGTCGTGTTCGCTGACCGCGGCATACGTCTGACCCCGTGAGCGCGCCGCCGGCAGCCGGCCGGCCAGGAATTCACCTGCCGGCAAATGCCAGCCCGGCGCTCAGCGCGGTGTGTCGCCCTGGCGGTAGACGGCGGTCAGCTCGTCAAGTCTGCTCTTCAAGGCAGGATCGAGCGGGGTCTCGACCGCTGCCAGGCTGGCGGCGAGCTGTTCGGGTCGGCTGGCGCCGACGATGGGGCTCGTTACGATCGGGTTGGCGAGTACCCACTGCACGGCCAGGGTGGCCAGCGATACTCCGGCCTCGGCCGCCAGCGGCCGGAGCTGCTCAACCGTGGCGAACTCGCGCTCGTGCCAGTAGCGATCCTGGTAGATCTGGGCGGCTGTCCCGAGCGTGAACCGGCCGGCGCCGATGGTCTGTCGCTCGTGCTTGCCTGTTAGCAAGCCGCCGGCGATGGGGTTGTATGGGATCACAGCGATACCCTCTTCAGCGGCCAGCGGCAGAAGTTCGCGTTCGATCTGGCGGAACAGAAGGTTGTAGCGAGGCTGGACGCTGGCCAGACGGGCAAGGCCGAGAACCTCGCTGCGGCCGAGAGCCCGGGCCAGCTGGTAGGCGAGAAAGTTACTGCAGCCGATATAACGAACCTTGCCCGAGCGAACCACATCGTCGAGGGCAGCGAGGGTTTCGTCAATTGGCGTGTCCGGATCGTAAGAGTGCAGCTGGTACAGGTCGATGTAGTCTGTACCGAGGCGGCGCAGGGACGCTTCTACAGCGTTGAGGATGTGTCGACGCGAGGCGCCCCGGTCCCAGGGGCGCGAACCCGTGACACCGCAGAACTTGGTCGCGACGACGTAGTCGTCGCGACGGCCAGCCAGCCAGCGGCCGAGGATCTCCTCGGTGCGGCCGGCGGTCTCGAGGGTCCCGCCGAGGGGGTAGACGTCGGCGGTATCGAGGAAGGTGATGCCGCCCTCGGCAGCAGTGTCGAGGATGGCGCGCGACGTCACCTCATCGCACTGCAAGCCGAAGGTCATGGTGCCAAGGCAGAGGGTTGAAACCTGCAGTCCGGTATGGCCGAAACGAGTGTGGTTCATGGCATGCTCCTGGCGAGATTTGTCCAGCGACTACGTCGTTTCATTCTATTCCCACAGCGCGCGAATGCCGGCGCGGATCCCGGCCGAAGTCGCGCCTTCGGGCGCCTCCAGGTCGTCTTCGGGCGCTTCGGGGACGGCCTGTCTCTGGGCGAAATGGTGTACCACTGCCTCGCTCAGGAATCGCGAGCGCTGCGCGTAGCCGTGTGTGTCGGCCTTTCCCCAGGGCTGCGAGTAGTAGCGCAGTGGATGCGTGACGTAGAGCTGGTCGCGGGCGCGCGTGCAGGCGACGTAAAAAAGGCGGCGCTCTTCTTCGATCTCGTCGGTGCTGCCGGTTGCCATGTCGGACGGGATGTTGCCATCGGCAGCGTGAATGACATAGACCACGTCGAATTCGAGGCCTTTGGCCGAGTGTATTGTCGAGAGGATCAGGTAGTCCTCATCCAGTAGGGGCGGGCCGGCAAGATCCTGCGTAGAAGCCGGCGGATCGAGCACGAGGTCCGTGAGGAAGTGGGCGCGGTCGTTGGCGCGCGCCGCCAGCAACTCGATCTGCTCGAGGTCGCGCAAGCGCGCGGGCGCGTTGTCGTAACGACGCTCGAGCAGTGGCTGGTAGACGGCGCGCACAGCATGTATCTGCGCCGGCACGTCGCCGGGCCCGGCGGCGGCGAGGCTGCGCAGGAGGGCGACGACGGCCGGCCAGATGCCGCGAGCCGGCTCGGGCACCCTGACGCCGGCCCAAGCGGCGAAGTCGCCGCCCGCCGCCACTAGTGCTTCGCCGAGCGTGGCGGCCGTCTTCGGCCCGATGCCGGGGATCAGGCCGAGGACGCGCAGAACCGCCATGGCGTCGCGTGGGTTCTCGGCTAGGCGCAAGAAGGAGACGACGTCTTTGACGTGGGCCATTTCGACGAAGCGCAGACCGCCATACTTGTGAAAGGGGATGTTACGTCGCGACAGCTCGATCTCGAGGGCCAGGGAGTGGTGCTGGGCGCGAAAGAGGACTGCCTGGCGAGTCAGTGTCGTCCCCTGTTCGCGATGCTCGAGGATGCGCTCGCAAAGCCACGCCGTCTGCTCCTCTTCGTCGCGGCAGGTGACCAGCACCGGCCGCGCTCCGTCGTTGCGATCGGTCCAGAGAACCTTGTCGCGGCGCTCAGCCGCCTCGGCGATGATGGCGTTGGTGGCCGCCAGAATAGGCGTCGTGGAGCGGTAGTTGCGCGTGAGCGTGAGCGCCTCGGCGGCGGGAAAGCGCTGCTCGAAGTCGAGGATGTTGCGCACCGTGGCCGCGCGAAAGCTGTAGATGGCTTGAGCGTCGTCGCCCACGCACGTGACACCGTTACCATCCGGGCGTAGCAGCGAGACGATCTCAGCTTGCAGGACGTTCGTGTCCTGGTATTCGTCGACCAGGACGTAATCAAAGCGTTGGCGCACGCGCGCGCCAACAGCCGGATCGGACAGCAACCCGTGCCAGAAGAGCAGCAGGTCGTCGTAGTCGAGCACCCGCTGCTCCTCCTTGGCGTCTGTGTAGCGCGCAAAGAGCTGCTTGAGGCCCTCGGCGGCTGGCTCACACCAGGGAAAGGCCGTGGGCAGGACAACGGGCAGCGGCAAACGGGCGTTGACGCAGCGCGAGTAGATGTCGAGGCAGGTGGATTTCTGCGGAAACCGGGCGCCGCCATTGCCGAGGCCAAGGGCGGTGCGCGCGACGTGCAGGAGATCTTCGGCGTCGCTGCGGTCGAGGATAGTGAAGTCCGGCTCGAGGCCGATGTCGCGGGCATGAAGGCGCAGCAGGCGCGCGGCGATGGCGTGGAAGGTGCCGCCCCAGACGCGCTGGCAGGAATGGCCACCGTCGGCGCCAGGCAGCGCATCGACGCGGCGGAGCATCTCGGCAGCGGCGCGTCGCGTAAAGGTGAGCAGCAGGATGCGCTGCGGGTCGGCGCCGCGCGCAATGAGGTGACCGACGCGGTGCACGAGTGTGGCCGTCTTGCCGGTACCAGCGCCGGCGACAATGAGCAAAGGACCGTCGCCGTGCGACACCGCGGCCAGCTGCTCGGGGTTGAGCTCGACGGGCATGGGCGAACTCCTGTTCGTATCCTGCAAGCAGGATACCACGTGGTGTCGACCGCACGAGCGTCGCGCTTTCACGTCTCGTGCAGCCTGTGCTCGTCACGGCGCCTGCCGGCGCCTGTGCATTCGCTTCGCCGGGCACGTTGCCTATTTCAGGAAGAAGGCAACCGCAACGGCGAGGCCGAGCGCAAGCATGACGCCGCGCAGGATACCGGCTGGGACCTTACCGGTGAACTGGCCGCCGAGCGTGCCGCCCAGCAACGCGCCGACCGCCATGACCGCTGCGGCCGACCAGACGACCTTGCCGGTGGCAGCAAAAAGAATGGCCACGGCGCCGTTGGCAAGCAGCGACAGGGTCTGTTTCAGCGCGTTCACACGTCTGAGCGAATCGGGCAGCACCAAAGAAAAGAGCGCCAGCATGATGATGCCGAGGCCCGCGCCAAAGTAGCCCCCGTAGATCGCGCCGGCGAACGCGGTGACGCCGACGCCGACCGGGTTCTCCGGTTTTCCGGTCGCCGGCGGTTGCAATCGCTGCGCGGCCATCCTCTTGAGCCAGGGCTCGGCCGCCAGCAGGGCGGTGGCCAGCAGAATGAGCCAGGGAACCAGTGAGTCAAAGAGCGCAGCGCCTGTTTTGAACAGCAGCACGCCGCCGATGATGCCGCCAGCCACCGCCGGCAGCGCCATCACCGCGACCCGACGTCGCTGGCCGTGCAGGTCATGCCGCTGAGCAATCGTGCCGCCGAGGTATCCCGGCACGAGGGCGACCGTGTTCGTGACGTTCGCGTTCAGGGCGGGCACACCCATGGCCGTAAGGGCGGGGAACGTGATGAGCGTTCCCCCTCCCGCCAGCGCGTTGATCGCACCGCCCCCAACGGCGGCCAGCGTCAGCAGCCCCAGATGGACTCCGGAGGGGTTCACGCAGGAGAGGGAGAGCAGAATCGGCTTTCAGCCGCTGGCGATGGAGGTGACGGACGCCTCATGAACTCGGCGACACAATGAGCAGGGCAGATTTCATGGGTCACTCCAGAGCGAGACTTCCACCACTGAGGGACGAGCTACGCGAGTAGCGGAGAGGTTACCATCGAAGCCTCCGTCTTGCTTTCCTTGGGTATGGCGGCTAGCGTGGAATCGATGATTGCGCGCCCTTTGCCGCTCTTCGGGTGTCAGTGCGGGTCGCGACAACCGACAACGCCGATACCGCCTGTGCGAGGGTGGATCCAGCAGATATGTTGACCTCAGGGATTTCGTACATGCGCACGCGACAGAGTGACCAAGCGCGCAGACGTGTGCTCTACACGGCCACGGAGTTTGTTGCCAGGCCGCTCTTTCGCAGCGCGTTCCGGCTCAACGTTGTCGCGCTCGAACGAATCCCGGCTCAGGGTCCACTCGTGATCGTCGCCAATCACGAGAGCAATCTCGACGGTTTCGTTCTGCTGTCGGTCTTCACGGACCGGCGCCTCACCTTTCTCTCCGCTGCCCACTTGTTCGAAAGGCCCATTATTGGGCGGTACTTGCGCGGCATTGGCGCACTACCGGTGAGTCTGGAGGGGCAGCACGCCAACGTCAGCAGTCTTCGCCGAGCACTTGCGATCCTTGCCGGCGGCGGGACGGTGGCCGTCTTTCCCCAAGGGGGGATCGCCCGCGACGAGACTCACGGCGGAGCGGTCTACCTGGCCCTGAAAGCCAAGGCGACGCTCCTTCCGGTGCACATCAGCGGCGCCAGGAAAGTCCTGCCGCCGGACGGCCAGTGGCCCTCCTTTGCTCGTCTTACGGTACGGATCGGCGTGCCTATTACGGCCCTCGAGATGGCCGCCGGGAATGCCAGTACCAGTGCCGCAGTCGCGGCGGGCACGAGGCTGATCGGAGAGAGACTGAGCCGGACCTGACCCCCTGCTTTGCGGCCACAGCCGCCAGGCCGTATGGCAGGCAGCGTCAGGGTGCAGTCGGCAGCGAGTGCTCGAGGACCTGGCGGCCGCGAGCCGCGTAGTCGACAATCATCGCATCGGTGATCCACTCGACCGGCGCGCGATCGTCAGTCCAGGGATCGGTCGACGGGCCGTGCGGCTGCATTTGCGCTGCAAGCAAGCGGGTGAGGGGCTGTACCAGCGGTGGCGCACTGACGAGGCGCTGGCGAAGTGCTGCGAGTGGTGCCGTCGTCGAGAGTCCGACGACGAGTTCGTTGAAACGCAGAGCAGGCCACACGACTACCTGCGGGAATTCGCTGGCCAATGTGCCGGCAATGTCGTTGACCAGCCGATGGTCGCCGGGCACAGTCGAGACATTCAGGGCAACCATGCCTCCCGGCGTGAGGTGCCGCCGGCAGAGGGCAAAGAACTCGCGGGTGGCGAGGTAGAAGGGCACGTAGGGCTGGCGGTAGGCGTCGATCATGATCAGGTCGTAGCGTTTGTCGGTCGACTGCAGAAACGGTCGCGCGTCGGCCGAGTAGACCGTCAGGCGAGGATTGTCGTTGAGACCGAAGTAACGGCGCGCGACGGCCGTAACCTGTGGGTCGAGTTCCACGCCGTCAAAGGCGACGTGCGGGTACAGCACACCAAAGGCGCGGGCGGTTGTACCGGCCGCGTTGCCCAGCATGAGCACGTGACGCGCGGGATGGGTAAGCAGTGGCGGCAGCGTGAGGAACATGTCCCACTCGCCCCCGGTGAACACAGTGTCCGGTCGCCACACGGAGTGCACTGCGTAGCCTTCGTTCAGGTACAGGTAGCGGACCGTGTTGGCGCCGCTGCCCTGTTGCACGACCTCGATGAACTGATAACTTGATTCGCCCTCATAGATCACGCCCGGCTCTGGCTTGACCAGGCCAGGCGGCAGCACGAGCAGCAAGCCGAGCGCCGTCGCGGCAGCGAGCCAGCGCCGCGGCAGGAGTGTCGCGCCGGCGAAGGCAACAATCGCCGCGGCGCCGAGCAGCGTGCGCTGCGTGCCGATGAGCGGGATCGTTACGAGCGCCGGGATGAAGG
>JBKQWK010000145.1:0-7261 GCA_052139595.1 Thermoleophilia bacterium
CCCCGGCCGTCGTCCCTGGCCGGGGGTTTGTCGCTCATGCAGGTTGTCGACACGGGTGTCTGAGAGCGAGATGACGCAAGGGGCAGGGTGGAGCACGTCAGTGTCATAGCACTGTGGATCGCATTCCTGCTGTACGCGGGGGCGTTCGCTTTCTTTCTGTACCACTTGTTCAGCAAGCGTGTACTTATGAATCGCGTCGGCACGATTCTCGTTGCCGCGGGTCTTGTGTTGCACGCTGTTGCTCTGATTACGCGTGGCATCGAGGCGGGCCATCTGCCAGTTGTTGGTCCCTATGAATCGCTGGTGCTGGTGGCATTCTCGTTGACCCTTGTCTATCACGTGCTCGAATCGTTCACCCGTATTCAGGCGATCGGTCTTTACGTGATGCCGGTGGTGCTCTTGCTGCTCGGCATTGCCTGGTCGCAGTACAGGTCTCCGACTGCACTGGTGCCAGCGTTGCACGGAGATATCGTCGTTGTGCACGTGGTTGTCACCCTGCTCGCTGTCGGCTGCTTCTATGTGGCCGGCGGCGCGGCTATCATCTATCTGATCGAACAGAATCAGCTCAAGCATCGTCATCTCGGTCCCGTACTCGGTCGGCTGCCGTCGCTGGGATCACTCGACAAACTCATCTATCACGCGTGCCTGCTTGGCCTGCCCTTTCTGACAATGGGTATGGTCGCCGGCGTGATCCGTGCCGTGACCGACCATGTGCCGCACTGGTGGACAGATTCGCTGGTTCTTTTGGCGCTGGCGCTGTGGGCCGTTTACCTGATTCTGCTGTGGGGCCGCATGCGCCGCGGCTGGGGTGGCAGCAAGGCGTCATGGTTGGCGATTTTTGGCCTGCTGCTTCTCGTGGTGATCCGCTTTATCGCCATTCCCTACCTGAGCAACTTTCACAAGTATGGAGCTTGAGCGATGCATGTTGTGATCACCGGTATCAGTCACAAAACCGCTAGTCTGGCTCTGCGCGAACAACTGACCCTCGATGCCGACGCGGCCCTGCGCCTGGCGCAGGCTCTGCTTAACGAGCCGGGCATCAGTGAGGCGGTGGCCTTGTCGACCTGCAATCGTACCGAGCTTTACGTTTACGCCCGCGACTCGCTGGCGGCGCGTGACGCGGCGCTGGCAGAGCTGGCGTCGCAGGCCGGCGTTGCCGTCGCTGATCTGGCGGCGAGCGTGTACAGCTTCAGCGGCGACAGTGCCATCACTCACCTCTTTCGGGTGACGTCCAGCCTGGACAGTATGGTTGTCGGCGAGGCGCAGATCGTGGCGCAGATGAAGACTGCTTATCAGCTGGCCTGCGAAGGCGGCTGTACGAAGGTTGTCTTCAATCGTCTCTTCCGGCACGCGCTCGAGGTCGGCAAGCGCGTGCGCACCGAGACTGCGATTGGCGAGCGGCCGGTGAGCGTCAGTTCAGCCGCGGTCGAGCTGGCCAAACAGGTGTTCGGCAAACTGCAGCATCATCAGGCCCTGATCCTCGGCGCCGGTGAGATGAGCGAACTCACGGCCACCCATCTGCGCGGCAACGGCATCGCCAAATTGCTCGTCAGCAACCGCACCAAAGCTGGTGCCGAGGAGCTGGCGGCCAGAGTTGGCGGTGTAGCTGTTGCCTGGGACGACCTCGAGGATCATCTTGCCGTCGCCGACATTGTCATTGCATCGACATCGGCACCGCATTTCGTTCTTACGCGCGAGCACGTCGAGCGGGCCATGAAGCGGCGCAAGCACCGACCGATCTTCTTCATCGATATCGCCGTGCCGCGTGATCTCGACCCCGAGATCAACCGTATCGACAACGCTTATCTCTACGACATCGACGACTTGCAGCAGGTCGTGGAGCAAAACCGCGGCGAGCGTGAGCGCGAAGCGACGCTAGCGGAGGCAATCGTCGCCGAGGAACTCGGTAACGTGACCGCGTGGCTGCGCACGCTCGAGGTGGTACCGACGATCGCCACCTTGCGTGAGACGATCGAGGGCATCAAGGCTGGCGAAATGGCCCGCCTGAGTAACCGGCTCGCCAACTTGAATGATGAACAGCGGGCCAACGTCGAGATGCTCGCCAACTCCATTGTCAACAAGATCCTGCACTTGCCGACCGTGCGCATGAAAGAAGTCGCCGGTCGTGACGAGTGCTACCTCTATGTTGACGCTGTGCGCGACCTGTTTGGCCTCGACGGTAGCAGCTGTGACGTAGATGCTGGCGCCGGCGGGGCTGAAGGCGGCGTGGACGAGACCGTCGCTGCCGCGCTCGCCGACACGTCGACGGTGCCCGCCGCGGTTCCCGCCGACAACGCTGCGTTGACTGACAGCACCGAGTCGACCGACATCGTTACCAGCGAGCGTCATTTACGCTCCGTCAAGCGGGAGGCATCGTGAGCGAGGTCCTGCGTATCGGTACCCGTGGCAGCGAGCTGGCCATGGTTCAGTCCGAGTGGGTTCGCCAGCGACTGATTACCCTCCATCCGGGGCTGGTGGTTGAGACCGAGGTCATCAAGACTCAGGGCGACAAGGTGCTCGATACGCCACTGGCCAAGATCGGCGACAAAGGTCTCTTTGTGAAAGAGATCGAGACAGCGCTGCTTGCTGGCCATATCGACCTCGCCGTGCACTCGGCTAAAGACATGCCCACCGAGACGCCTGAGGGGCTGGCGATTGCTGCCTTTACCGAGCGTGCGGATGTGCGTGACGTCTTCGTTGCCGCCGCTGACCGGCGAGTCACGCAGCTTGCCGATCTGCCGCAACACGCTGTGGTTGGCAGTAGCAGCTTGCGCCGACGCTCCCAACTTCTGGCGCTGCGGCCAGACCTCGATCTGGTCGATATTCGCGGCAACGTGCAGACACGGTTGCGCAAAGTGGCGGAGCAGCGCCTCGCCGGCACTGTGTTGGCTGCGGCCGGCTTGGGCCGCCTGGGACAACGCGGGCAAGTTGCTTTTGCCTTCACCTACGCAGAGATGCTGCCTGCTGTTGGCCAGGGTGCGCTGGCGGTCGAGGGGCGGGCCGATGACGCGCGCGTCAGCGCGCTGCTCGGCCCGCTCAACCACGTGCCGACGGCACTGGCCGTGCGCGCCGAACGGGCCCTGCTGCAGGCGTTGCAGGGTGGGTGTCAGGTGCCGATCGCGGCGCTGGCCGAGCACGAAGGCGAAGAGATCCATCTGCGGGCGTTTGTCGGCTCGCTCGATGGGCAGCAGGTGCTACGCGACGAAATCACTGGTCCTGCGCACGACGCCGTGCGCTTGGGTCGCAGTCTGGCCGAAGTACTGCTCGGGCTCGGCGCCGGCGAAATTCTCGCCGTCGTGCGCGGGTATGACGGGTCGTGACGACGAGGCTCGGCCGCTGCGCGGCCGCGTCGTCGTCGTCACCCGCCCCCGCGAGCAAGCCCAGAGCCTCGTTGCTTCGCTCGAGTCACTCGGGGCTGAGGTTCTGCTGGCGCCGACGATCGAGATTGTCGCGACCCCGCTCAACGAAGAGCTTGGTGCCGTCCTGCGTCATCTGGGCACCTACGATCTGGTCATCTTCAGTAGCGCCAATGCGGTGCGCCAGTTCAGTCACCGCGTAGGGGAGTGGCTCGGCGCTGCTGCGGAGCCCGCCCGTGTCGACGCCAACCAATCAGGGCAGGATCAATCAGCGCAGGACCGGCCAGCGGAGAACCACTCAGCGCCGCAGATTGCTGCGACGCTGAGTGGAGCCCTGGTCGCTGCAGTAGGACCGCGTACGGCCGAGGTCCTTGCCGAGCGCGGTTTGCCCTGCGATATTGTGCCCGCCGAGTACGTCGCCGAGAGTCTGGTTGCCGCGCTCGACGAGGCTGAACTCGATCTCGATGGTGCTCATGTGCTCATCCCGCGAGCTCGTGAAGCGCGCGACGTTTTACCGGACGAACTGCGGCGGCGCGGCGCTCGCGTGGATGTGGTCACCGTGTACGAGACGCGATCGTCAGCTCAGCTCGCCGTGCCTGCGGCTCAGCTTGCCGAGGCCGACTTCATTACCTTCACCTCGGCCTCGACCGTTCATCAGTTCGTCACACTGATGGGCGCCGCGATCAGCAGCGTGCGGGCCCAGCTCGTGAGCCTCGGCCCGCAGACCAGCGCAGCACTCGTCGCCCACGGCCTGACGGTTGCTGCTGAGGCTGATCCGTACACTGGCGAGGGCCTTGTGCGGGCTATCGTGAGTCTCGTCAGCGTACAGTAGCATCGGCGACGACGCACTCCTGCTTTGTGCGTGCTCGGTCCGGCTGATTGCCTGTTGCGCGTTGACGTTGGGCGTTCTATCGTCGGCCATATGCGCATCGTCTGCTTCTACAGCGATTACGGGTATACGGACGACTTCGTCGGTGTTTGCCACGGCGTCATCAAACGTCTCGCTCCCACTGTTGAGGTAATCGATGTCGATCACGGAATTGACCGTCAGGATGTGATCGGCGCCGCCTTCGTGCTGCGCAACACGCTGGCGTACATGCCGGATCGGGCGGTGCACCTTGCGGTCGTGGACCCCGGTGTCGGTGGCCCCCGACGTGCGGTCGCTCTGCACAGCCACGGCGACCGTCTGTTTGTTGGTCCTGATAACGGTCTGCTTATGCTCGCCGTTGAGGCCGACGGCGGCGTCGCCGCCGCCCGCGAGCTGACGAACGCCGAACTGTGGCTGCCACCGCTGTCGGCTACGTTTCACGGCCGCGACATCTTCTCACCGGTGGCAGCGCGGCTGGCCGAGGGACTGCCCTTCGATGTTGTTGGTGCCCACGTCGACCCGGAAACGCTGGTGCCGCTGCACCTGCCGCTGCCGGAACAGCACGAAGATGGCCTCACGGCCGTCGCCGTGCTGATCGACCGCTTCGGCAATGTCGCCTTGAACGTCAGTGCCGAGCAACTCAAATTGGCGCGTGTCGGCCATCGTGTCGAAGTCGTGGCCGGCGACGAGCGCTATCTCGCTCAAGTGGCGCCGACTTTTGCCAGCGTCCGCCCCAGCGATATTGTCGTGCTCATCGACAGCTATGGGCAAGTGGCGGTCGCCGTCAACGCTGGTTCGGCGGCCGAGGTGCTCGCTCTCGCTCCCGGCGATCGGGTGACGATCCGCCCGCGTCCCGGCGGCTAGCTCACCGCTGCTGCGAGGGGCATGGTATGTCTCTGTCCGCGTTTTCCGTCTTGCATTGGTCTGGCGAAACCTTTATGATTCGCCTTCGCGTGTCCCGTGACTTGTGAAGTGAGTTGATGAAAACCTACGTCGCAAAACCTGCCACGATAGAAAAGACCTGGTACGTCGTTGATGCGTCCGGCAAGACGCTCGGCCGTCTCAGCACGGTCATCGCCGACACTCTGCGCGGCAAGCGCAAGCCTATCTACACCCCGAACATTGACACTGGTGATTTCGTCGTCGTCATTAACGCCGAAAAAGTCGTCGTCACGGGCAATAAGGCCGAAGACAAGCTTTACTACCATCACACTGGTTACCCAGGGGGCATCAAAAGCGAGAGCTATGCCAAGCTTCTTGGCCGTCGTCCCGAAGAAATCCTCCGGCATTCTGTACGTGGCATGCTGCAGCACAACAAGCTCGGCGCCGCCCAGTTACGCAAGCTCAAGATCTATGCCGGGCCCGAGCATCCCCATGAGGCGCAGAACCCGCAGGTTCTGGAGATCAAGGAGTAAGTGGTTTGGCCGCAGTAATGTACTCCGCAACCGGTAAGCGCAAGTCCAGCGTCGCCCGCGTCATTCTCACGCCCGGCGACGGTCACGTGGTCGTTAACGGTCGTGAACTCACCGAGTTCTTTGGCCGCCAAGTGCTGCAGACGGTGGCCCTCATGCCTTTCGAGGCGACCCGCACGCGGGGCAAGTTCGACGTGCGCGTCAACGTCTACGGCGGCGGCGTAGCCGGTCAAGCAGGCGCCATACGCCACGGCATAGCAAGAGCCCTTTGCGTTGCCGATGAAACCCTGCGCGCGCCACTCAAACGCGCTGGCTTTCTCACCCGCGACAGTCGCGTGGTCGAGCGCAAGAAGGCCGGTCTCAAAAAGGCCCGCAAGCGCCCGCAGTTCAGCAAGCGCTAAGCGTTTGTGGCCCAGCAAGCGCTGGCCAGCTCACTGTGTTTGCGTCCAATATCGCCTCCGCGGATAGTTCGGCGTCTGGCTTAGCCCTGCGCGACTGCAGTTGCCGTCCCTGGCAGGGTAGCCAAGGATGAGCCGCCGCCGGTAGACGGAAGGGAGCGCAGGCATGGGCAGACTCTTTGGCACCGACGGAATTCGCGGTGTTGCCGGCGAGCTGTTGACGGCCGAGTTCGCCATGACGGTGGGACGGGCGGCAGCGGTTGTGCTCGCTCAGAAACACGGTCCCCATCCCCTCTTCGTCATCGGTCGCGACACGCGTCTCAGTGGACCTATGTTGGAGGCGGCACTGGTCGCCGGCATTACCAGTGGCGGCGGCCATGTCGAGATCGCCGGGGTGATCCCCACGCCGGGGCTGGCGGCGCTCGTTACCGAGCGCCGCGCTCTCGCCGGTGTGGTCATCAGCGCCTCCCACAACCCCTTTGCCGACAACGGCATCAAGTTCTTCAGTGCCGCTGGCCTGAAGCTCAGCGACGACGAAGAGGCTGAGATTGAAGAACATGTGCTCGACCACGATCTGGTCAGTGTCGCGGGAACGGGTTTCGGCGTCGCGGCGCAGCTGCCCGACGCCGTCGAACGCTACGTGAGCGGTCTCCTGGCTCGCCTGCCGATCGCTCTTAGCGGCCTGAAACTCGCCGTTGACTGCGCTCACGGTGCGATGTATGAAGCGGCGCCGTTGGCCTTGCGCCGGGCCGGCGCTGAGGTGACGGTACTGTGCGCTGCTCCCGATGGCATCAACATTAACGCTGGCTGCGGCAGCACGCACATTGGCGCCCTGCAGCAGGTCGTTGCCGCTGGCGACTACGACCTCGGGCTGGCGTTTGACGGCGACGGCGACCGCGTTCTCGCCGTCGATCACGCCGGCCACGTCGTCGACGGCGATTTCATCATCGCTATCCTGGCCCGGCACCTGAAGCAGCAAGGACGGCTGCGCGGCGAGACCGTCGTCACCACCGTCATGACGAATCTTGGCTTTCGTCTTGCCATGGAGCGCGAAGGCATTGCTGTGCAGATCACTGATGTTGGCGACCGTTATGTAGTTGCCGAGATGCTGAGAGGCGACTTCGTCCTCGGCGGCGAGCAGTCAGGGCACATCATCAATCGCGAGTTGGCAAGCACCGGCGACGGTCTGGCGACGGCTTTGCTGCTGCTGCAGTCGCTGAAGCAGAT
>JBKQWK010000146.1:0-5152 GCA_052139595.1 Thermoleophilia bacterium
GCCCCGAGCGGCTGACGGCGATCCTGCGGCATCTGGAGCGATCAGGGTATCTCAACACATGTCCTTCAGGACGCGTGTCTAAAACAAGACTCAGGTATGAGGCGGCGGCCGGATAATCATGTTTCTGCGGTTTGCTCCGCCATTTGATGATCTTCTTGTTCTCCATCTCCATGATGTCCTCACCTAAGAGTTCGATGATCTCAATCCGGTCCGGCGATCTTGCAAGGAATCATGGCCTTCTCAGCAAATGTGTAAACCGCGCATAGACGGTGATAGCCGTCGGCGCCGCTCACCATGACGCCATCGACACCCTGATCTCCACACGCACGCCGGTGATTTCGCAGCCGACACGGCCGAGCTCGTCGACGACCATCTGGAGCAGCCGCCCGGCCACCGCCTCGGAGAAGGGCCCGGCCACGAGATCGACGCGGACGGTGATGCGCTGGCGGTCTTCGACGAGGTCCGTGCCGGTGTGGTCGCCTGGCATCCTCAGCTACAGCGAGCCGCCCCGGCTAGCGCCAGCGCCGACCCCGCGCCAAGACCAGGCTGGGGCCTTACCTGGCCACCATCGAGGAGATCCTCGCCGCCGATCGCGAGGCGCCAGCCAGGCAGCGCCACACCGCCAAGCGCATCTTCGAGCGCCGGCGCGACGAGTACGGCTATCTTGGCGGCATCACCCAGGTGAGGGTGGCGGTGATCCGCCTGCGCCGCCACGCCGACGAGGTCTACGTGCCCCTGGCCCACTAACCCGGCCGAGCCCAGTTCGACTGCGGCGCGCTCTCCGCGCGTCAGCTCAGCGCCCGAGCGTACGCCAGGGTACTTATGCCAGTGCGTCTGCCAGCCGTGGGTCGCGGATGCGGCTGTCGTCGCCCCTTGCGACTCGTTCGGTCAAGCCGCCGGGTAAGCGAGGATTGTCGTTGCCGGCGCGCCTGCCGAGACGACGGACGCGGCTGCCGTCTGCATGCCAGCCGCAGCATGGACGAGGCCGCCGTGTTCTTTTACGAGCCCGGCGGCCTCACTTCACCTCGTGAAGAGGCGCACCATCATCTTAGCCGTCGGCACGCGACCGTCAAGTGTGTTCGGTCTGAAGATCTGCCTCCTGCAGTGCGGCCCCAGCCTAACAGCGAGCGGCCAGGCAACAGCCGCGAACCTCACTGTCAGCGGGAGCAGGCTCATAACCGGAGAGTCGCGCACATGATCGCCCCTGATGCGCAGCGCAGAAAACTGCTGCACTGGCCAATCTCGCCGACCAACTGCCGCCAGAACTGGGCCCTCTGGCGGTACCGTAAAGGTCTGCCAGGGCTGAAGATTCCGTGCATCGGCAGCCTCCCAAAACGCCTCCGGAGTCGGTACCAAAGCACTGCATGACCCCACTGCATGACACGCCTGCAACGAACAGAGGCGGAAGTCAGTCAGGATGCGCGGTCACTTCACAAAACGTGGCAATCCGGGAAGCTATGAGTACATCGTCGCTGTCGGTCTGGCGGTAGCACAGCACTACCGCCACGCGTCAGGAAGAGGCGACCTTTTCGTCATCGGCGGTGAAGTAGCGCTTCAAGGTCGCCCGCATCTCCTCAGCGGCCTTGGCGCATCGCTAGGCGAACTGTGGCCGGGCCATGATTGCCGCAACGCCCAGCGTCACGACTGCTTAATGGGTGTCCTGCACCTTGTGGAGACAGCAGAGGCACAACTGAGTGCTGGCCTCGGTGGCAACCTCGATCTATCGACGAACCTCTGGTAATCAGGTGTGTGCTGTGAAGACGACCACGAGCAGCAAGACGATGATGGCAAGCACTATCACGCTAAGGCAGCCGCCCATGAGTGAGCAGCCGCCCTTCTGCATGGCGTCGCCGCCTCGTTGCATGGCGTTCCCAGCACGAATAAAGCCGTTTGTTGGCTGCTGCTGTTCATTCGGTTCTGCCATGTCCCCCTCCGTCGCTCGTAGTAGCGCCATGACAGCACAGAGGGCAGGTGCGGGCAAGTGGCTATCACTATCAACCTCGCAGGTGCCGTCTCTCGGGGCTGCGTGCCGGCCTTACCGCTGCGAGCGGACGCGACAACGGTCGGAGCAGTAGAGGCGCACGCGGCCGACGGCTTTGACCTTCGTCTCAGCGCCGCAGACCACGCACCTGTTGATGCGCATGATCATGTCGAGAGCACGGCCGTCTTGCCAGTCAAACGCTCCCAGCGTTGCACCGCCACATCAACGAAGGCCGGCGAAAGTTCGATCGCAAAGCAGCGCCGCCTGGTCTGTTCAGCGGCAATGATTGCCGTGCCGGAACCGGAGAACGGTTCGTAGATCAGCTCACCCGGCCGTGTGTGCCACTCGATTGGCCGGCGGATGAGCTCGACTGGTTTCATCGTCGGATGCACCGAGCCCGGGTTATCCTCAATCGCCGAGGCTACCTCCCAGACTGCCTTGGCATCAGCCGGTGGGCGCATCCCTGAGTCGGGACGCATGCCTTCGATCCAGCCGTAGAGGCAGAGCTCATAGTTCCACATGAAGTCGCAACGGGTGAGTACGGGGCGGCTCTTATGCCAGATGATCACCTGATGAGGCAAGAGCTTGTTCGCCTTCCATGCTTCAAGGACGACGTCGATGCGCATCATGCCAAACCACTGATAGATGAGGGGGCGCTCGGTCAGTGCTTCGGCGAGGGCGGCGGCGAGAAACCGCTGATAGAAGGTCACGGCTGAGTCGTGGTCAGTGTAGGCATCCCAGTGCTTGGTCGCCACATCATGGCCGGCCTCTTTGCCGCCGTTGCCCCACGTCTGCGGGTGGTTACCGCCATCGTAGTCGACGAGGTAGGGCGGGTCGGTGGCCATGAGTACCGCGCGCTCGCCGTTCATCAGACGCTGAACTTGTTCGGTGTCTGTGCTGTCGCCGCAGAGCAGACGATGCTTGCCGAGCAGCCAGAGGTCGCCGGGCTTCGTCACCGGCTCTGCCGGCGGCTCGGGGAGCGGCGCCTCGGCGGCGAACTCGCTCACCGGCAGTATTGCAGCCATGTCCTTGGCGTCGAAGCCGGTCATCGCCAGATCAACGTCGATCGCCAGCAAGCCTTCAATCTCGATTGCCAGGAGCTCTTCGTTCCAGGAAGATTCGTCGGCGATCCGGTTGTCTGCCAAGCGCAGCGCCTTGACCTGCGCCGCCGTGAGACCGAGGGCCACATGCACGGGGACCTGCGTCAGACCGAGCTGCTCGGCGGCGAAGAGGCGCCCGTGACCGATAATGAGCACCCCCTCCTCATCAACGACGAGACTCTGCCGCCAGCCGAACTGGCGGAGACTGGCGGCGATCTTGGCAACCGACGCCGGAGAGTGGGTGCGGGGGTTCTGCGCATAAGGCACGACCTTGTCGATCGGCCACCTCTGAATCTCTAAGAGACCGACAGGGTCACCGGCCAGAGTCTGCGGCAAGTATTCACTCAACATCGCTCGCCTCGCTTTCAATCACGTCATCAAGTTCCGCCTCAACAACCTCGTCGAGCCTCCTGCGCAGCGACCCAAGCATGGTTGTGCCGGCGATCTGTATGAGGTTCAGACGGATGCGTGCCTCCGGCGAAAGACCGAGCCGCTGGGCCAAGCGATCGTAGAGCAGCGCCTGCTGACGCTCCTCTTCGAGCATCGGGTTGCGCTTGATGCCGTCGGGGCCGCCCTTGACCATCAGGCCCCACTTCTTTACGAACGCCCCGGCCTCAGCGTGACGGTACTTGGCGAGGCAGCAGGCTTCGACTAAGGGCAGATCCTCAGGCCGCAGTTCGCTGCGGGCAACGGCTGCAAGCATCGTCTGCCAGAGGGTCTTGGCCGCCTTCGTGCGTGGCATCTCGCGCGGCAGGGGGATCTCGGCGCAGCCTCCCACAGTAAGCGCGCCGCCATAGCCGGCAGGCAGCAATTGCATGGATTTGCGGACATGGGCGGTGCCGCGTCTGACGGCAGCGGGATCGGGTTTGCGACCTCTCATCTCTCCACCTCGAACTGTTTGCGTAAGCCGTCGTTGATGAGCTGCGCCAGGGCCGTACAGCGCCAGGCAAACTCGGGCCGTGCTTTGGTTGCCGCCAGCGCCAGGGCCGTCGCCGCTGCACGGCTAAGCAGGAGCGAGGCAAGGACGGCCTCATCGGGATTGCGCGCCGGGCGACCGATGAGATCGGCAAGCAGATCAGGCGCCTCAATGGCCGCGCTCGTCAGGGGCGTCTCTGCGGCCAGGGCGTTGGCAAACACAGCCCTCTTGCGGGCCCGCTGAGCGGCAACACGACAGGCGTTCGAGCAGTAGAGACGGTGCCGACCCTGCCCCGCGAAACGGGGTAACTTGGCCGAGCAAACAAGGCACTTCTCTATCGGGAGGCTCATGATATGAGTGTAGCGCGACGCTCACCCGCTCCCTTTTCGTCACCGAGGCCACATCCCAGAAGCACGAAAGTGGGCGACAAATTGCGGATTTTCGCGGCAGTGGCTAACGCGTGGTTCCGGCAACCTCGCCGCCCGGCGACCCGCCTTACCGGTCTGGTGAGTCGGCGGCACCACAAGGAGACAGGCAAAGATGCCTGCTGGACGCGCCGCGCGGCGGCCTGCTGGTCGCGTCGATCTGGCGTTGATCTGGCCTTGATCTTGGCGTCGATCTGCCTTGATCTGGCCGCGACTATCGGACGACTCTGGCGACGACTCTGCCGACGAGCGGCGCCGAGGGCCCCGCCGCGGGTGGCGATAGCGACGCTATCCATCTGCCTGACGTGCTAGCTGTCCATCTGCGTGACGCGAACGACGACCAACGTATCGTTCGTCGGTGGTAGCGACGCCCGCGATCGCGAGCCTATCTTGCCGGAAACGACAACCTTGCAGAAATCACTTGCAATGACCTTGGCGCCAGAGTGATGAATACGTCGTCAGGCAGCACGAACGAGGAGGACCACCATGAAGGTAGCCACTAAGACCAGCCCCAGCGCCCTCGACGAGTACCTGCGCTTGCACCTCCTGGCGATCGAAAAGGCAAACGCTATCCTTGCTGCCCTTGAAGATCACCAGGACGAAATCAACCCTGACCACGTGCACTGGGGTCACGTCGGTGATCTCACCAGCGCGATCGAGCAGATGGACGAGATCCTCAGCCGCCTTGCCTGACAGCCACCAAACACCAACGTCCGAAACGCCGCCCCAA
>JBKQWK010000147.1:0-2710 GCA_052139595.1 Thermoleophilia bacterium
CGGGCGCCGGCGCCGACGGCGCCGTCGCCGATGTTACTCAGGCGCGACGATCGTCTTCACCGAGGCGACGAAGCCGTCGGCGAGTTCGATGTCGATTTGATAGGTGCCAAGCTCCTTGATCGGCTCCTCGAGATGCACCTTGCGCTTGTCGACGTGAATCTTGCGTGCGTCCCACACGGCCGCGGCCACGTCGGCAGCCGTGACCGACCCAAAAAGCCGGTCGCCCTCGCCCGCTTTGGCGCCGATGGTGAGCACGGTTCGGTTGAGGGTCGCGGTGAAGGTCTCTGCTTGCGCAGCAGTACGCGCCTCGCGGGCCTTGCGCTCTTCATCGCGCCGACGGAACTCGGTGATCTTGCCCGGCGTCGCCACTTCGGCGAGCTTTTTGGGCAGCAGGTAGTTGCGGGCGTAGCCGCGACTCACATTGGCCAGATGGCCTTTTTCGCCCACATTGGGCACGTCTTGCAGGAGAATAATTTCCATAGTCGCCTCTTACTGAGAAACGTAGGGGATCAAGGCCATCTCGCGCGCCCGCTTGACCGCCACCGCAATCTGACGCTGGTGGCGGACGCACGCGCCGGTAATGCGCCGCGAGCGGATCTTGCCCTTGTCGCTCATGAAGCGGCGCAGGGCAGAGACATTCTTAAAGTCGACCTCATCGATCTTTTCTTTACAGAGCGTACAGTAGCGACGCCGCTCTTGGCCAAAGGCGCCTGCTTTCGGCTTGTGTTCACGACGTCCCGCTGGTTTCGGACCTGCCATCGACTGCCTTTCTCAACGTGCTCTGATCAGGGCACGATTCGTTACGCGAGCTTCTCAGAACGGAATGTCGTCGTCGTCGCCGCCCTGGAAGTCACCGTCGGGCACGTCCAGGCCGGTCTTGTTGAAATCCGGACTCCCTGCGCCACCGCGGTTCAAATCGGCGCCTGCGCCACCGGCAGCGCCGCCGCCCTCACGCGGGCCGATAAATTGTACGCTTTCGGCGACGACTTCGACCTTGGAGCGCTTTTGGCCGTCTTTTTCCCATTGGCGAAAGCGCAGTCGACCGTCAATGGCGACTTGGCGCCCCTTGGCGAGGAATCTGGCGCAATTCTCGCCAGCAGCACCAAAAACGCTGACGTCGAAGTAGTTCGCGTAGTCGGTCCACTCACCGCTGCTACGGTCCTTGATGCGGTCGTTGACGGCGATGCGCAGCTGGCAAACCGATGTGCCGCTGGGCAACGCCCGCAACTCCGGGTCTGCGGTGAGGTTACCGACCAAAATGACTCGATTGATAGACCCTGCCATGGTGCAATCCCTTCAGACGACGTTGACGATTACGCCTTGAGTCGCAGGGTCTTGAAGCGCACGACTTCGTCAGTGATGCCCAATACACGCTCGGCTTCGGTGACTGCCTGAGGAGCGGCGGTAGCGGTGACGATGACGTAGATGCCTTCGAGGAGGCCATTGATCTCGTATGCCAGTTTTCGTTTGCCCCAGTCGTCGACGTTAGTCACGGTGCCGTTTGTCGACTCAATGGTGCTGCGCAGGCGTTCGAGGATCTCGGCCTGTCGATCGGCCTCGACGGCCGGGTTGAGGATGAGCATGGTCTCGTACTTGTTGATGATGATCACCTCCTATGGTCATCAAGCGGCCCCAGCAGTGCTGCTGGAGCAGGGGTGATGTGCCGCCAAGGCGGCACTGGCCGCCTCTGGGCGGCGCGACCCGGCATGATACCACTGCGACTTCGTGGGCTCAACCATAGCGCATCGCGCGATCGTCCGACCAGGTGGATAAACGGTGAACGAGGTCGACAGTCCCGAGCGCGCGCAGTAGACGATTCGATTACCGATTACGGCGTCGCGACTACTGCGTCGGCTGACCGCGGCGGGTGATCAAGCTGTTGCGCTCGATGGTACCGTCGCATCTGCATCTGCATCTGCATCTGCATCTGCATCTGCAGCCGTGCAGGCGACGTGCAGGAGGCGGCAACCGACGCCGCGCCGGGAGCGTGCCGGCGTGTCGGTATGCTCGCTCGGAGGGTCGTCACGGAGCCGGCCTGATGAGGCAACGTTCGCCGCTCGTGGTGGCCTGTCGTACAGTATTGGTAAAGCTCGGTGCGTACAGGGTGACATGGTCATGGTCCGGCAACGCCGGCGGCGCGCACGAGCGGCGGACGGAGTTACATTTACCGAATGTGAACGGAGGTTCGGGTTGGCAAAACCTGGAGATCGAAGCGCGAATTCGGCCGTCAGCTCGGTGACCGCAGGGGGGCAGCCGACGGCGGTGCCAATTATCGTCAGGCTATTCGGTGGGCTCGGCGAGAGTTTGCCCGCCGCGCCGACGCGAATCGAACTCGAGGCAAACCGAATCGACACCGTTGCCGAATTGCTTGACGCCGTTGGGCTGCCGGCGGGTGTTGCCGGTCTGGTCCTCATCAACGGTTTGCACGGCACGTCCGAGTCAATCGTTGCCGCCGGCGATCTGGTGGCGCTGTTCCCGCACCTCAATGGTGGTTGACGTTGTTGATGCTCCCACCGTATCGGCATGGTTGATGCTCCCACCGTGTCGACGCGACCAGCCAAGTGACCTTTCGTCTCTCCTACGCGCTTGTTCGTCGCACTTGCTTTCTGCTAGACTCGACCAATGAAATCAGCTGACAACGCACCACTCATGGAGTTGCTGCAGACCAAGGCGGGCGACGCGAAACGGCTCCCCTGCGCTGAGGCCTTCA
>JBKQWK010000148.1:0-3065 GCA_052139595.1 Thermoleophilia bacterium
TGTTCATCTGCGCCTGGCATTCCTTGCGCGTTTGAAAACCAGCCTTGGTCTCGCGGCGGCGCTCTTCGGTCTCCTTCAAAGGGCCGCCGCAGCTGGGGCAGACATCCAGTGGTCGCCGCGCAACCCAGAACCTTCTGTTGCAGATCGTGCATCTCTGGGCGGCGGCGAGCCCAACATCAACGATGTACTCCCAGCTACCAGCCCGCTCCTCACCACGGTGACGGATCGAACCTCTCATTGGACACCTCCCGGCGATGCCTCACGCCGACGTTGTTCGCGCTTGTGGTAGGTGTAGCGACAGGTCGTCGAGCAGAACTTGGCCTGGTGGGCGCCGGAGAGAAAGACACCGCCGCAGACCGGGCAGCGCATGACGCGCTGACCGCGGGCGAGGTCTTCGAGGATCATGATCGCAAAGCAGCCAAGCAATGAGCTGGAACTCCACTGCAGGTGCACGCTGCCCTCGTCAGCGAGCCAACCGGCCAGCGATGTGCCAAAGGCGGCGTCATTGATCTGCTGCAAGAAGAGCTCGGCATTGCGCGTCTGAAACGGCTCCCTGCCTGGCGAAACCGCGAAGGCGGCAAGCGCATTGCTCAGATGCCAGGCATAACGCAGCACAAGCCCCAGCGGTTCACCGTAGTCCTGCCAGAACGCCAAAGAGGTAGGTGAGGGATACTCGCGCTCCTCGGCTGCTTTGCGTGAGTCGGCAGGAAAGAAGGTCATAAAGCGCTTGCCGACCGGTTCCTTTATGATCTCGCCCTGTGGCCAGCTGCGGTAGGTGATCTCAGCCGGCAGCACCGACTTGTTCACGAACTTCGGATCAACGCAGTCGCCCGGGCGGACGTTGTCTGCCACCGGCGCACGACCGACCCGGCTAAAGGTGGTCGACCAGCCAGCCCCGGTGCGCGTCACCGCGAGCTGGTAGGGCGCCAGCTGTCGTACCTGTGGCTCGCTCGCAGCAGTGGGATTCCCGGCCAGTGGTCTCTCGTGCCAGTGTGGCTCGCTACGGTAGGCAAGCGTCTCGTGCGGCAAGATGCCGAGCAGCCCGTTCTTGCGCACCCACTGCTCGAGCCGCTGGCGCTGACGGCGAGGCAGATCGAAACGCGTCTGACTGAAGTCGGCCTGCTGGGCGAGACGCAGCAGCTGCTTGTAGGGCCGCTGCTCTTCACTGGGCGCCCTACGATCGACCTCCCAGGGGTCGTAGTAGTCGACCGTGGCCGTCTGTTTGGGCCGGATCACCGGCAGGGGCCCGTCGCTGATCGTGTAGGCGGAGAAGCGCATCCACAGTCGGCTCAGTACTGCACCGTTCTGCCCTGCGGGTTCGTCCATTGCTCACGCTCCTTGTCGAATTGCATGTCCCTAGTCTTGTCAACGCAATAATACCATATATGATGTGGACAAGTCATCTCCGAAGGCGGATACTCTGCTTACGGACCATGCGTCACTGATCGCCACCCGTGCGGCCCAGTGAGCGGGCAGCGGAGAAGGAGATGACCGTGAATAGAAGCGATGACGAAAGAGCAGCGGTGAGTCCGGCGCAGAGCATGCTGGAGCGGCTGCGCTCACAAACCACCTGCACGATCGAGCAGGCGTCGCAACTGCTGCAGATCGGCAGAAGCACCGCTTATGCCGCTGCCCACGACGGTTCGCTGCCCGTCGTGCGCATCTCGCACCGGCTCTTGGTCAGCGTACCGCGTCTGCTGGCCATGCTCGGCGCTGACGAGGGCGTCCGCCCGGACAGTTGACGAGGTTTCTGCCGTGGCCATCCCCAAGGAGCTGACCGCGCGTGCGCAGTGGGTCTGCTGGCGGCGCGAGCAGGACGGCGATAGCAAGCCGACCAAGGTGCCCTATCGCGCCGCCGACCCCGGGCGCAAAGCATCGAGCACTGACCCCAGTTCATGGTCGACCTACGAGCAGGCGCTGGCCGTCGTCGAGCAGGAACGCGCCGACGGCGTGGGCTTTGTCTTTACCGCCGCCGACGACATCATCGGCATTGACCTAGACCACTGCCGGGATCTTGAAACCGGCGTGATTCTGCCCGCCGCCCAGAAAATCATCGACGCCTTTTACACCGACGCCGATGTGTCGCAGTCGGGCAGCGGCGTGCACATCTACCTCCGTGGCAAGATGCCGGCCGAGGCCAAGCACAAAAAGCAACTCGACGGCTTTGAGGTCGAAGTCTACGAGGCTGACCGTTACTTTTGCGTGACCGGGCAGCAGCTCGGCGAGGTCGCTGAAGTGCACGACTGCCAGGACGCGCTCAACACACTGTGCGCGCAACTGTGGCCAACGCAGGCACCGGGAGAGCAACCACCGCGCGCCCTACCCGCCGTGCGCCTGGATGACGGTGAACTCGTCGCCAAGATGCTCGCCGCCAAAAACGGGCCCGCCATCGCAGCGCTCTATCAGGGTGATGTCTCCGCCTACGACGACGACGACTCCGCCGCCGATGCAGCGTTTCTCTGCCACCTCGCCTGGTGGGCGAACAGCGACGCCGCACAGATGGATCGCACCTTTCGCCGTTCGGGCCTCTACCGCGAGAAGTGGGAACGGGCCGACTACCGCGATGCCAGCATCGCCTTTGCCATCGAGAAGAACGGCGGCTCCGGCTACTCAGGCAGCGGCGGCGCGACCGCTCACAAGGAAGACAAGACGCCGCCGCAACACGGCCCCGATCTGGTTGCCGATGCAGCTCACGCAGAAGTACTGCGAAATGCCTGGCTAGGGTCGTGGCGCTGGGCTGACCATGAATCATCGTGGCGCCACTGGACAGGGAGGGTGTGGGAGCGTGTGGCTGATGCGGAGGTCGCGGCCGAGGCATTCACGGTGCTCCGGGCGGCATACGCCACTCGCCTCGCCACCATCGCTGATCCGGCTAAACAGAAGCCCATCTTCGCGCTCCTTACCAATGCTTGTCACATTAGCAGCGTCAACGGCGGCCTAGCGTTTCTCAAAGGCGCTGCTGGCGTCTTCACTCGCGTCGAGGAGTGGGACGCAGACAAGTGGACGCTCAACTGCGCCGACGGCATCCTCGATTTGCGCACACAGACACTCAGCCCACCCGACCC
>JBKQWK010000149.1:0-2788 GCA_052139595.1 Thermoleophilia bacterium
GGCGCCTGGCGGCCCTCGAGGGCGGCGTCGGCGCGCTGGCCTTCGCCAGCGGTTCGTCGGCGGTCACCTTTGCCCTGCTCAACATTGCCGGCGCCGGCGATCACATCGTTTCGTCGAGCACGCTCTACGGCGGCACCTACAACCTCTTCGTGCACAATCTGCCCCGCCTGGGAATCGAGGTTACCCTGGTAGACCCCGGCGATCCGGCGAACTTCGCCGCCGCCATCAGGCCGAACACGAAGGCGATCTACGCCGAGGTCGTCGGCAATCCCAAGCTTGACTGTCTCGCCATCGCTGCGGTTGCCGCGGTGGCGCACGAAGCCGGCGTGCCGCTGATCGTTGACAACACCATGCCGACGCCGTATCTCGTGCGCCCGTTTGATCATGGTGCCGACGTGATCGTGCACTCGCTGACCAAGTTCATTGGCGGCCACGGTACCTCCATCGGCGGTCTGGTCGTTGACTCTGGCCGCTTTGACTGGGCGGCCAGCGGCCGCTTCCCGGGACTGACCGAGCCGGATCCCAGTTATCACGGCCTCAAGTACGTCGAAGCCCTGGGCGCAGCCGCCTACATCACCAAGCTGCGTGTGCAGCTGCTGCGTGACATGGGCGCCTGCCTGTCGCCGTTCAACGCCTTTCTGATCCTGCAAGGGGTGGAAACGCTGCCGCTGCGCATGGATCGGCACAGCAGCAACGGTCTTGCTGTGGCCCGCTTTCTCGAGCAGCACGCCAAGGTTGACTGGGTCAGCTACCCCGGTCTGCCTACGCACCCTACCTACGCGATTGCGCAGAAGTATCACTATCGTGGCCTCTACGGTGCGATGGTCGGTTTCGGCATCAAGGGCGGTCGCGAAGCGGGGCGCCGGTTCGTCGAAAGTACCAGGTTGCTGTCGCATCTGGCGAACATTGGTGACGCCAAGTCGCTGGTCATTCATCCGGCGACGACAACGCACTCCCAGTTGTCGCCTGAGGAGCAGCTCACCAGCGGTGTCACCGACGATTTCGTGCGTCTGTCAATCGGCATCGAGTCCATTGCCGATATCATCGCCGACATTGAGCAGGCGCTGGCCGTCGCTTGAGCCGAACGCCGCAGGACCCAACCGCAAGGAGGATGAGCCGAGTGCCAGAGCGGATGAGCGATACGTCGCCAGATCTGTTGCGGGCGCAAGAAGATTTTCTGCGGCGCTACCCGAGCTACCGACAGACCGCCGCCCTCGACGAGGTGCGGGCCCGCGACTACGAGCGTCTGGACCGACTGGGCCAGGCCTATCTCGACTACACGGGCGGTGGGCTGTACGCCGAGTCACAGCTGCAGGAGCACCACGAACTCTTGCGTAGCAGCGTGTTCGGTAACCCGCATTCACACAACCCCACGTCGCTCGCCTCGACGCAGCTGGTCGACACCGCCCGTGATGCCGTGCGCCGCTTTTTTCACGCTGCAGAGGAGGAGTACGAGGTTATTTTCACGGCCAACGCGAGTGGTGCACTCAAGCTGGTTGGTGAGGCGTATCCATTTGGTCTGCACGGCATTTACCTGCTGAGCTACGACAACCACAACTCTGTGAACGGTATCCGCGAGTTCGCTCATCGTCGCGGTGCGGTGACGACGTACGTCCCGGTACGGCAGTCCGATCTGCGTCTGGACGAAGCCGTGCTGCAACGTGCGCTGCACGCCGCCGGCACGGCGGCGGATCGTCTCTTTGCCTATCCGGCACAGTCAAACTTCAGCGGCGTGCAGCATCCGCTCGAATGGGTGGCTCAGGCGCACGATCTGGGCTGGGATGTGCTGCTCGATTGCGCCGCTTTTGCGCCCACCAATCGCCTTGACCTGCGTACCGTCAAGCCTGACTTTGTGCCCCTGTCTTTCTACAAGCTCTTCGGCTATCCCACCGGGAGCGGCGTGCTCATCGCCCGCCGCGACAAGCTGGCCAAGCTGCGGCGGCCCTGGTTCGCCGGCGGCACGATCACGTTTGTATCGGTGCAGGACGAAGAGTGGTACCGTCTCGCTCCCGGGGCCACTGGCTTCGAAGACGGCACCGTCGACTATCTCGGTCTGCCAGCGGTGACTATTGGGCTGCGCCATCTGGAGACCGTAGGCATCGACACGATTCACACGCGGGTAGCGACTCTCGCCGCCTGGCTTCTGGACGAGCTGGTGCAGCTGAGGCACAGCAACGGCATGCCCATGGTGCGCGTTTTTGGTCCATCCGATGCCGTGCGACGCGGAGCGATCATCGCCCTGTACCTGCTGGATCCGGCCGGCCGGCCCTACGATGTCTACGCCATCGAGGCGGCTGCCGGTCGCGAGGGCATATCGATTCGCACCGGCTGTTTCTGCAATCCCGGCGACGGCGAAATTGCGCACAACATTTCGCGGCAGGACATCGAGCACTGCTTCAGCGACCCGCAGGCGGTTGTCACCCTGGAGCAGTGTCAGCGCTCCATCGAAGATGCCACCGGCAAGGTGCCGAACACAGTTCGCATTTCGCTTGGCCTGGTCTCCAACTTTGCCGATGTCTATCGCTTCTTGACGTTTGCGGCGCGCTACCGCGATCGTCCGCAGTAGCATCGCAAAGGCTGGTGCCTGCTCTGCCGGTACACTGCTCGGGGCGACGATGGTGGCTCGATCGTCACGCGAGCTTGCCGCCGACGTCGTGAACCGGGTTCCGGAAGCGCATACAATGCAGGCATGAACGAGAACGAACAGGTGTCTGCCGGGGATGGGCTTGACAAGCACATCGGCGATGTACCCAGCGGGTTCGGCGACGACGCCGGCAACGCCGGCGTC
>JBKQWK010000150.1:0-19851 GCA_052139595.1 Thermoleophilia bacterium
GGTGGGGGACCACTTGACCAGGCAGCGCAGTGCCTATCTTGATCAGCCCAAGCAGTTGTCGGCGCTCAGTGACCCATCCCGGGTTGCGATTGTTCGTCTGCTCATGGCTAAGCCAGCCACACTGACGCAGCTGGGAACCAAGCTCGGCAGACATCCGGCCTGGGTGCGGTATCACCTCAAACAGCTTGAGACTGCCGGCCTTGTCGAGCTCGCCGAAGTGCGCACGACGCGCAACTACACCGAGCGTTTCTATCGCGCGACAGCACCAATGTTCAGCGTCAATATGATGCTCCTTCCTGACGCCGGTGAGCGCGGCCTCATCGTCATCGTTGGCAGTGATGATCTCGGCCTTGATCTGCTCGCCGCCGAGGTGTGCGCCGACGCTACCGCTCCCGATGTACTGACGTTGCCCATGGGCAGCCTCGAGGGACTGATCACGTTACATCAGGGCCAGGGCAACCTTGCCGGGTGCCATCTTCGCGATCCGGAAACAGGGGAATTCAACCTGCCCTACGCCCGCCGGCTTTTTCCCGGCCGCTCGCTCACGCTCGTCACCCTGGCGCATCGTGAGCAGGGCTTGTTGGTGGCCCCTGGCAATCCTTTACACATCACTTCCATAGCCGCCGCAGCGAGCCAAGGGGCAACTCTCGTCAATCGCAATGCCGGCTCAGGCACACGCCTTCTGCTCGACCGCCTGCTGGCCGAAGCCGGCGTGCCGGCGCAGGGGCTCAAAGGATACTTTAACGAAGTCCTCACACACAGTGACGTCGCCCGCTGCGTGCGCGATGGTGCGGCCGACGTTGGCCTCGGCATTCAGGCCGCCGCCGTTCGTTACGGCCTAGATTTCGTGCCTCTGGAGGAAGAGCGTTACGATCTGCTCATCCCCGACGAGGAGTACGACAGTCCTCTTCTCGCGCCTTTGCTCAGCCACCTCCAAGGCGCCACGTTTCGCCACACCCTCAGTGCGCTGCCTGGTTACTCGGCTCGGCACCTGGGGGTCACACACGAATTTGCTGCTTAGCCATAGCCACTAGTCACGTTGCCCCGGGAAGGGGCGGGCGCGGCACAGGCGTGTGTCGGGCTCAACGAAAGGAGTTCAGTCATGATGATCAGGTCAAGCCGTGATCGCCGCCGCCTGCGCTACGGACTGCTGGTGCTGGCGGCCGCATTCACGTTCGTCCTCTTGGCTACCTCGGCGGCATTCGCCGCCGGCACCTACAACGGCGGGGTCGACGACTACCCGCTCTACGTCCCCAACGATCACACAGCGGTTGCGATTCACTTCTCAGCCTCTGGCCTGACGCCGAACACGGCCTACTACGTCAAGATCAGGTTTTCACCAACGCCAGCCCCCGCTAGCACAGATAATCGCGGTTTCACGTGGAATTCGGTGAGCCAGACGTGGGTCCAGGAACGCAGCGACTGGACCCTTTTCCCAGCGATCACGACCGACTCCACGGGCACGATCAGCGGCGCGAATGGCTGGCTGTTTGCCAAGTTTGGCGACACGCGCCTCAGCGGCAGTTACTACATCCTCGCTTCGCTCTCCACGGGCGGATCGGGCAACACCTTCAACGGCAGCAAGAACGCTCTCGTGACCATCATGAACATGGCTACTGACGGCATCTGGTTGCACAACAGTGTCGCGACTGGCATAGCAGCAGGCAAGCGAGCAGAGGTTGACCTCGCCCCGCTACCCAGTCCAAGCGCCTCGCCGTCGGTGGCTCCAACCGTCGTCGGCCTGAGCAAAATCGAGGCTAACGGAGTTACCGACAACGGTGACGGTACCGTGGACAACCTCGGTACCGCCGGTAGCTTTCTCCTTTCAGCACCGACAAAAACGGACGTGATCGTCCAGCTCTTCAATAAGGTCTGGCCGTCAGCTGCGACTGGCGTCACCTACACAACACCTGATGTGACTATCGCTCTTGGGGCTACCGACACAACTCCTCCGACCGCTGTTGGCAAGCTCACGGGCGCAGCGGGCAACACAACGGCCAAGTTGAGCTGGACGGCAGTCAACGACAATGTCGGTGTCAGCAGTTACCTGATCTACCGCTGGGTCGAGCCGGCAGCGTCAGAACCGTACACCGGTGAACCGCTGCTCATTGCCACCGTGCCGGCAACGCAGATGAGCTTTGCCGATAGCGGGCTCACGAATGGCACGACCTATTCCTACATAGTTCGAGCAACTGACGCGGCGACGAACATCGGCCCACGCGCGACGGTAACCGTAACGCCGAAACTGCCAACGACGATAACCCTGAAGAGCAGCGTGAAGACCATCGTCTACGGCGCCAGCGGCACCCTGAGCGGCACCTTGCAGAGCGGAACGTCTGCACTCGCCGGCGGCGCAGTCCAGTTGCAGACCTCGCCGAACGGTGCGACCTGGACGGTACTGGCGAATCTTACGTCCTCGACGACAGGCACCTTCAGCCATGTGGTAAAACCAGGCGGTAAGACCTACTACCGAGTTCGATACCTTGGCGACACCACCCACGCCGTCAGCGGTAGCCCGACCGTTGCCATAACCGTTCACGTCGCCCTCAGCGCGCCGAGTGCCCCGCTGAGCGTATGGCACGGGGCAAGCTTCGCCGTTACCGGGACCATCAGGCCGCAACAAGCAGCCAGCAGTCGGCTGGTGAAACTTCTCTGCGAAAAGCTCGTTGGCGGTCACTGGGTGCAGAAACAGTGGACGTGGACGAGAGTCGTCACTGCCAGCGGCTACTCCAAGTACTCGGTGAGCACTCGTCTCTGGTCAAGCGGACATTGGCGGCTGCGTGCCTACACGGCGGCCAACTTCACGTATCTGGCAACGTACTCCTCGTACCGGTACGTGACGGTCAAGTGAGCAGTCGTGCGGGCAGCGACGCCGATGGTCGTCTCTAAGTCGTTGCCGGCGAAACTGGGCACTGAACCGCCGCCACTGACAGAAAGAAGGCCGACGCGGTGAGTCGAAGACAACGACAGCGCCTCATGGTACTGGCGCTCGTCCTCGTCTCGCTCGTAGCTGCCGCCTGGCTATGGCAGACAAAGACAGAGACGCCCGGGGCTACGGCTGCAGCCCCGGGCGTCTCTGTCTACTCGATCACTGTCTACAATGGCAGCCGATTCATCAAGCGGTTCACGCTTACCGACCTCCGCCGCCTGGCGCAGGCTTCGTTCACGTGGGACGGCAAAGCCCAGAATGGTCCAGCGCTGACGACGGTGCTCAAGGCAGCCGGCATCGGGGGCTGCGCCTCGCTGGCCATCAAGGGGATGGGCCTCTACGACAGCGGCCACCTCACACTCACAGCGGCACAAGCGGCCGCCGGGGTGGTCGTTGCCTTCAACCAGCGCGGCACCACCAAGATCTGTGGGCCGAAGCTGAGCCGTGATGCCTGGGTACGCGATGTCACCGAAATCCATGTCGACTGAGATAGACAATGTGATGACGGCCGGCCCGCCCACCACAGATCCGCAGAGCAGTACCGCCTCTGCCAGCGGAGCAAGCGATCAGATCCGCCCTGCGGAGGTAACTGGCCACGCACGATTCTTCTGGCAGTTCAGCCTGCGTGACGGCATCCTCATGGCTAGCATCGCCGCCCTCATTGTGATCAGCAAGACATTCTTGCGCATACCGATGCACGTACCGGGCCATTCTGGAGTCGTCTGGATTGCCCTCATGATCGTCGGCGCCGGCCTCATTCGCCGGCCCGGCACTGCCTTTGTTATCGGCCTTATCGCCGGCTTTTTAGTCACCTTGTTTGGCTTTGGCCAGGGGAGCTTGCTCGAATGGGCGCAGTATGCCGCCGCCGGTCTGGCACTGGACGTGAGCGGCGGACTTCTCGGTGGACGGTTCACGAATCCGGTCGTAGCTGTGATCGCCGGCTCGGTCGGGCACATGGCAAAGCTGGTGACGATGCTTCTGGTTGGCCTGCTGCTGCGCATCCCTGCTGGGTTTCTCGGCATTGGCATCGGTGTCGCGGCGACGACACACCTTATTTTTGGCGCCGTCGGCGGCCTTGTCGGAGCCGCGCTCCTGCGTGAGCTGAGCAAGGTACCAGGGTTGCGGCGACAGGAGAGATCGACGTGAGGACCGCCGGCCGAAGGCGTTCAAGCAGAAGCGTGCCCGGCAGCGCCGCCGCCCGGCAGCGGCCGGCGGCACTTGTCGTCGGTCTGGCCTTGGTCGCCGCGGTAATGTTCAGCGCCGTTGCCCTCGACAGTCCAGTCGCGGCGGCGACAGTGGCGTCGACACGCTCCTACACCCTGGGCAGTGACGGTCTGCCGTTCACGTTGGCATCGCCGGTGAGCCCTCTCTTTGCGGTCAGCGGCACCACCTCGCCGGCGCTGAAGCTCAACACCGGCATCTCTTTGCAGCTGACGGCAGCGACAGCCGGCTACACTGGCCAGTACGCCCGTGACCCGCGCAGCGTTCAGGGTCTCGCCAGCGGGGACGTTCTCATTGCCGATCGTCAGAACCGCTCTGTGCTCGAACTCCGACCAGACGGCAGCCTTGCCTGGTCGTTCACGGATGTCGACGACCCCGCCCTGCAAACGCCATTCTCCGCTCAGCGACTCAGCAACGGCGACACGCTGATCACTGATCGCGGCGCCTGCAAGGTCATCGAAGTCAATCAGGCGAAGCAGATTGTCTGGCAGTATGGCGGTCCACCGTCGCCGATTGACGCCCCGCCAGGGATCAATCAGCTCGCTGACCCTTTCTCGGCCGTGCGCCTGGCAAATGGCAACACGCTGATCTGCGATAACAAGGGCGGCAATCGCGTCATAGAGGTTCGCGATAGCGACTATGACCCTAGCAAGCCGGATGATGGCTACACAGCGGCGAGCATCGTCTGGCAGTATGGCGTGACCGGTAAACCTGGCGGCGGTCCAGGGGAGGTCAACTCGCCGCGCTCAGCGTACATGATGGCGAACGGTGACGTGCTCATCTGCGATGGCGCCACCCAGAGCGCCGGTGACGGTAGCAATCGCGTGATTGAAGTCCGCACCTCCGATTACGACGCCACCCAGCCCAACGATGGCTGGACCGCTGGCAGCATCATCTGGCAGATCGATGCCACCCATCCCTTGCAGGGAGGAGCAGGAAGCTCGACGCTCAACGACCCCAACCAAGCGCTGCCGCTCGCCAATGGAAACGTCCTCATTACTGACGGCGGCAACAACCGTGTGATTGAGGTCAACCAAGAACGGCAGGTCGTGGCCGAGTTCGGTCCCAAGACTGTTGCTGGCTACGTCCCGCTGCAAGCTCCCCGCGGAGCTTCGCTCCTCCCTGACGGACGGATCATCATCGCCGACCAGGGAGATCAGCGCGTGATCGCTGTCGGCGCCGTCGCCAGTGCAACTGTGCAGACTGCGCCGATCGATCTCGGTATGTCCGGCACGTTGAAAGAGTTTCTCGGCCTTCACTGGCAGGCAAGCGGCCTCAGCAGCGCCGACTCGCTGACCATCTCGTACCGGATCGACAACCATGCTTGGCGGCCAGTGAGTGGACACGATTCAATGCAGCTGCCGGCCGGTACAGCCGGCCGCTCGATCACCTTTCGGGTCGCCCTGAGCAGCAAGAACAGCATGGTCACTCCCGTCCTCAGCGGACTCGCCGTGAGCTACCGGTTGCCAATCAGCGCCAGCAACGCCGGCGCCAGCGCCGGTACCGGCGCTGGCGCCGGAGGCAGCGGCATCGGCCTTGCCACCGCTGGCGGCAGCCACGGAACCGGGACCGGCAGCGGCACGGGAAGGGGCGCTCAATCCGGCGCCACAACCACGGTCAGCGGTAGCCAGTCAACCAACCCTGCGAACACGGCGGCGGCGAAGCCAGCCGACGCCGCAGCGCCGGCCACCGTGCCACCGACGCCGACAACTGCAACCGGCGGCGCCCAGCAAATCAGCGGCCTGCGAGTGAACGAGAGCGGCAGTCGCGCTGGCGGCCAAACCGGCGGTTCTGGCCACAGCAAGCACGGTTCTTCGTGGTACCTCACCGTGGCCCTCGTTCTCGCTGGTCTCACCGCCGCCACGGCAGCGCCAGCATTCATCGTCCGCCGGCGCCTGCGCTACCTGACTACGTATGATCACTTGGCAAGGCACCGCCGTAATCGCGTCGTCCTCGCACGAATTCCCCTTCTCGACGAGTAAAGGAAAAGGATGGTTTGCTGATGCGCTTCTATGTCGCCTTTGACGACACCGATATTCTCGGTGCAGATCGTGGTACCGGCAAGGTCGGCCGCTGGTTTGAGGAGAAGCTGCCGGCCGGCTACCGGCTCTGGGGCGTGGTACGTCAGCAGCTGCTGGTGCATCCGGATGTGCCCTACACGTCGCACAACAGCTCAGCGGTTGTCGTCATCGACAGCGACGATGACGACACCGACATGCACGCCGCCACATCACCCGCTGAGGAGAGGGAACCGATTGTCGTCAACAGTCTCGTTGAGCGGGGCATCGCCCACCTCGCTGAGCACTGGCTGGAGGGCAGCGATCCGGGTCTCTGTATTGCCTGGGACGGGTGTACGGCGCTGCCGGGACTCGTTACCTTTGGCCATCGCGCCGCGACCGAAGTCGTCACGCAAGAGCAGGCGCGCGACGCCGCCGCTGGAGCCCACCTCAGCGGCCATGGCGGCAGCGAAGACGGCATTATCGGCGCCGCTGCCGGGGTTGGCCTCACCGTCGATGGCTGGAATGGCCGGTTCATCGAGTACCGCTGCGCTTATGGGCTGCTCCGTGACGTGCCCGATCCGATCGCGGTTGCCGATCTCGAGCGCATCGGTATCACAGTCGTCAGCCTTGATCGCGATGCCCCGGTGCCACTGCCAGGCGAGTTCGTTCACACCGCCGACTGGTTGCGCCCGCGCTTGTGGGCCGGTCGACCGGTACTGCCGGTGCAACGCGACGGCGTCACGGGCTGGGTGGCCGTCGGCCCGCGCACAGTCACGGTCAACGAAGGCAGTTCCCAAGACTGACCGGCGACGCTCACCACCGTCGGCCGCCTGCTGGCAGCGGGTTCCAACGGCTCTCCTCGGAGAAACTACCGCTGAGTTCCTGGCGCGACCGACAAGCAAGCGTCAGGGAGACGGCGTCACGGTCGAAGCCGGTGCTGCGCCGCTGCCAGCGGTAGAGGCGGGCGCCGACGTTGCTGCTCCGCCTGCCGGCGCCACGTTACTGCCGTTCGAGGTCGCGCCGGACGCCGGCACATAGATCGTCGTGCCATCCTGCAACCGATAGAACTGGCCAATGAGGGTCCCCGCGCCGGTGACCTTCTCGCTGGCTTTCAGGTTCAGGGTCTTCACCTGGTTGCCCTGTTTCACGATCACCTGCATGCTCGCCGTGCCGGGGTTCTTGACGATGGTCATACTGTGACTGGACAGGAGATCCGAGAGCCCGAAGCCGCTCAAAGCGGCCAGTAAGAAACCGAGAGCGAGAACGATCGCCACATCAAACAGGTTCACGACACCGTCGAGTGGGTCACCGTTGCGGTCAATCCGGCTGACGCGCCGGCGATGCATGTAGCGAAGAGCGAGAGGAGCCGGACTACTGTCCTCAGGCGGTGGCGAAGAAACGTTCTTGTCGATGCCAGCTGCCATGGTCGTTAGTGATCGTCGTCGAGTTCAGCTTCGCCAATCGGCGACTTCGTCCGCCGCTTCGCTGCGCCATGCTGTCTATCGGCCACCGCAGTTGTCAGGCGAGCCGCGTTGCCCTCGAGCAACTCGAGCAGATATTCGAGGTCGCTAATGTCCTGGGCGTAGAAGCGGTCGCGAAAGACACTGATCATGAAGCCCAGACCGCCAATGAGCAAACCGATCACCGTGACCGAAAAAGCAATCGTCAGGTCGCTGGCCATCGTCTTCGTGTCACCGTTGGCCAAAGCGGTCAAAGCTGGCGAAAGCGGAATGAGCGTGCCCATGAGGCCAAGCATCGGACCCACACGAACGAGGATGCGCGTCTTTTCCAGACGCTTCAGAGTGTAGAACTCGTACTCCTGCAGCAGCTTGAGCGGCTTGGCCGCGAGCTGTCGTGTCTGATAGTTGCGGATGAGATCGAACAGAAACCGCACGACCACCATGGAGTAGGTGTTCTGCTGCAAGTACCTATACGCCTGGGCAGGCTGACCGTTGGCAAAGGCCTCGCGCGCCTGCAAAGTCCGCCGCTCGAGGGCGTCGAGATCGCGATAGCGAACGCGCAAGTAGAGTTCGTAGAAGAACCAGCCAAGTTCAACGAGGACCCACAGCAGGCACAGTATGGCCGTAACGAGGACCGGATACAGCAGAATCTTGGAAGCGTAGTAGATGACCTGTTCGATATTGTGGGCAATGGTGGCAGTCGGCACGGCGGCAACTACCTTGTCAGCCAGCGTACGACAATCGATGGCGGGGACTCGCCCAGCGCAGTGGCAGAATCGTGCCTTGTTTCGTCTGACCGATCGGACTCGCTCCGCACTGTCTCCTGCCCCCTGACGACGTCCCGCCACCCATCACAGCCGTCCGCTCCCAGACGGCATCTGGCCCAATCACGAATCGGCGCCTTTAGTATAGACGAGAGCGAGGCTCGATTCGCCTGTGCCCGGTTTAAGATCTCGCCTTCGATCGCCCGCGAATCCAGCCAGCCGTAGCTGCGCCCATTTAACAGCTCAGCGCAGCTCGGACTCCGTCAGCACCTCGCTCTTGATCAGACCGACGAGGCGCTCGAGGGCAGCGAAGACGTTGTCGCGTATGTCTCCGGCCACAAGGACCTTCATGATGTCATCGCCAACGGCGAGCGAGCCCTCGTTCGTCCAGGCGCGCACGGCCAGAACGCCCGGCCAGGTCCTGGCCTCAGCGAGCACGTCGTCAAGCCGGCTCCGGTCGGTGCGCAGCTGCATGCCGCGCACCGGCTCACCGACCCGCGACGTGCTGCGCACAATCCCCTGATGCGCCAGCATCATGCCGATACCGGCCGAGCCCGGCTGGGTTTTCACCTCGCGCATCCAGTCGTCAATACTGACGCTGTTCATGGCCTTACGTCCCTCTCTGTCGTCGTGGTCGGATCGATGTTCAGCTTAGCGGGAAGCTGCAGGACGTGCGCATCGCCGGCGCGCGGGCGGCCGCCATTGTCGCTGTAGCGGCGGCCGCAACTCAGCTCGACGCCGCCAGCAAGGTCACGGCGACGAGCGTAAAGGCCACGCCGACGAGCTGGTGTGGCCGCGGCCGCTCCTTCAGGAGCGTCAACCCAAGGATCACGGCGAAGGTCGCGAATTGTGCCGAGGTAATGCTGGCAACGGTCAGCGGGCCGCGTGCCAGAGCGAAGGTCAGTGCCACCAGCCCGAGCAACTCGAGCACCCCGGCAACGCCTGTCGGCAACCATGAATCGCGCGGCAGACGCATGCCGCCGGCGAAGAGAGCGATCGGCAGGGCAACGAGAAATGAGACCGAGCGCGAAACGGCGGTCTGCGTCAACCAGGGGATGCCGTGTGAGTAGCCGTAGAGCACGACGACGCAGGCGAAGAGCGCCCCCGAGGCGAAGGCCCAGCCGGCGCCGGCAGTAGTACTGGCGTGGTCGTGCACCGAGGCCAGCACGGCGCCGAAGGCGGCCAGTGCCAGCGCAATAACCAGCAGCGGCGTGACTGGCGCCCCGAGAACGAGAAATACGATCGTGGCATAAGCCGCCTGCAGAGCGTTGAGGGCCGAGACGAGGCCGAGGTCGCCGACGCGCAGGGCACGTAAGAGGCAGGAGAAGGCACCAACGTACACTAACCCGGCCAAGGCGGCCAGACCGACAGAGCGCCAGGCCGCCCCCCCGTGCGGCACTCCGTTGACGATCAGCGCCAGCGGCAAAACGATGAGCGTGCCCGTACCGAGCACCCAGGCGACCACGCGCGTGGGACCGACGCGGCGGGTCACGAGCTGCGAAAACAGGTCGCTGCTCGCGTACGAAAGCGAGGCGAGCAGCCCCGCCAGGATCGTCAGCACACTATGAGGCTTGGCGGCGCGTCAGCGCGCCGCCAAGCCTTCATGCCGCTTGGCGATTGCTGCCGCCAAAGCATCAAGGGCCGCGTAATCTGCCTCGCCCGGCAGCCCTTTGACCATCACCGGGTCGAGCAGCTCGACCTTGAGGTTGGGCATCATCTCGACCAGCCGTTCGGGCGCTTTGCCGCCCCAACCGTAGGAGCCGATCACCGCCGCGTACTTCGCCTTCGGCTTGAGGACGTTGGCGAGAAAAGCCGCATACGCTGCCGCCGGATGCGGCCCCAGCACCACCGTCGAGGTACCGATCACGACCGTCGCCGCGTCGACCAGCGAACTGGCCAGATCACCACTGTCGACCGTTGTCAGATCGAAGCGCTCTACCGCCACGCCACGCTCCACCAGAGCGGCGGTGAGGTACTCGACCATCAGCTGCGTACTGCCGTGCATGCTCACGTAGGGCAGGCAGACCAGATTCTTCGGCGCGGCCGTCGCCCAGTCACGGTAGGCGTCCATGATAAAGGCCGGCCGCGCCCAGACCGGCCCATGGCTGGGCGCGATCGTCGCAATCGGGTACTGCTCGACCTTCTCCAGGTCCTTGGCCACTTGGGCGGCAAACGGCTGCATGATCTCGGCGTAGTAGCGCTTGGCCATAGGGTAGATGAGGTGTTCGTCGGCGTACACATCGCTGGTGGCCAGATGAGAGCCAAAGAAGTCGCAGCTGAAGAGGATCTTGTCTTCGGCCAGCCAGGTGCACATCGTCTCTGGCCAGTGCACCCAGGGAGTGAGCACAAAGGTGAGCGTTTTGTCACCCAGCGAGAGACTCTCGCCGTCGGCAACGACCTGCGCCCGCGCCGGATCGATGTGCAGATGGTCAACGCACATCTTCAGACAGCGATCATTGGTGACGACCTTGGCCTGCGGGTAACGCTCGAGCACCATCGGCAGGCTGCCGGAGTGGTCCTGCTCGGTGTGCTGGATGACGATGTAATCGATCACCGGCACCGCGGCGAGCTGCTCCTCGAGCACCGCCCACTGTGCCGGGTCGACGGTGTCGATGAGCGCCGTCTTCTCACTCCCGCTCACCAGGAACACGTTGTAGCTCGTGCCATTGGGCAGGGGGATGAGCGAGTCGAACAGGCGCCGGCCCCAATCGACGGCGCCCAGCAGTTGCACGTTATCGCAAATTGCTCTGGCTTTCATAACACCCTCGCTGACGAGTAAACGGTGGGGGACGGTTCTAACAGCGATCGCCCCCCCGATTGTAAAGTCGAGTGCTGCTGCAAAGACGAACGCTGCGCTGATTATAGCCGTCCTGCCCGTCACTACACGCGACGGGCGGCGATAAACGTAACCGTGATCTCGTGCCCGCGGCCGCCAAGCGTCCGCAGCGAGTGAGTCGCCGAATCGGCATGCCGGAGGCGCTAGCCTGTGGGTAGCGCCATCAAGTAGACTGCACCGCGTGAGACTGCAATGCGGCAGGAGAAACCGGTTGCGGGATCAGGACGTCCGAGAATCCATCCGGCTACCGCTGACGGGTTCCCGGACCAAGGTTCGGAATTTGGCAACAACGACGTCAAAATGAGAATGGGCAGAGGCCACGCGGTGAGCGAATGGACGGCTTTCGTCGTCGTCGCACTGCTTGTAATCGTAGCGCTTTGGAGTGCAGCCGCAGCAGCAGCAACGGTCCCACACCTCAAACTGTCGTCCCCCTGTTCGTACCAGGTCTTTCAGCGCAACGCGGTCAGCCGCGGCGCGATCCGCGTCACCGCCACCGCCGTCGGCGTCAGCGGTCAGGTTGAAGCGTCGTGGCGCGGCGGGGCCTGGGTGATCGTAAGCAGAATCAGTCACGGCGGCTTTGCCGGCTGGCTCTACGGCCAGCCGGCCGGACAGGGTACCCTGTCCGTCCGCAGCGTCAGTCACCCGCAGGTACAGACATTCTGTCGCCTCGTCGGTGTGGGCGACATTTTCGTGATCGCCGGCCAGAGCAACGCCTGCGGCGAAGCCAAGGTGCTCTTTTCCTACAGTAACCCGACGGTGATGGCGTCTGAGTTTGCGACCGACTACCGCTGGCAGAAGCTCACGGATCCCACCGACAGCAACGTTGGCCAAGTTGACAAAGTCAATCGGAACTCGGCGCCAGGCGGTTCGGTCTGGCCGTTGGTCGCCACGGCGTTGGCGGCAAAGCTCGGCAATCACGTCCCACTAGCTTTCGTGCCCTGTGCTCTGGGTGGCACCGTCATTGCCCAGTGGCAACGCTCAAATACTGATCCGGATGATGCCACAACCCTTTACGGCGCCATGATCAAGCGCGTCCGTGCCCTCGGTGGCCATGTTCGCGCGGTTCTATTCTGGCAGGGTGAGACCGACGCCCTTGCCGACACCGCGCAGGCAACCTACACGATCCTTTCCAGTCGTTTTGACGCTAACGTCTGGCGTGACCTGCAGGTGCCGATCGTGGTCGGCCAGATTGGCGACTACAATGATGACCAACCCCGCCCGGGAGCCGACAATGTGCGCCTCGCACAGGAAGATCTCTGGACTGACGGCAGCCCCATCGTCCTGCCCGGACCATGTTTGTACGACATCGATCTCTACGGCTCGAACCACTTCCTCACGGCGCCGCAGAACACACTCGCTGCGCAGCGCTGGACCGCCGCGATCGAGAACGGCGTCTACCACGACGGCGATGGCGAGGGCCCGGTTCTGGCCACGGCAACCTACAATGGCGGCCTTGACGTAGTTCTGACGTTCACTGGCGAAGCCTTGCCGCTAGCGCCCGTCGGCGAGCAGCTCGGCGGCTTCACAGTTTCTCAGGACGGCACGGCGGTCGAACTGACAAGCGCCACGATCAGCGCCGCCAACGAGGTAACCCTGGAGCTTGCTCAACCGGCGAGCGGTCCACTCACGGTCTCTCTGGGTAGCGGCCGCAGTGCCGCCGGGGCGATCGTGCCAACCGACAGTTCGCCGGCCCACCTGCCGGCCTGGCCGTTCGTGAACGCACCGGTGCTGGCAGAGTAACTCGATCCGGATACTGACCAGGCAAACGCCAAAGGCGAAGCATCGTCGGCAGCGAGGCGTAGGCGACAAGGCGGCACTGGGGGGCAGCGCGTTCACCGTTTGCCCGCCCCCCAGCGCGCTTCAGTTCACGTCACTCATGGCCCAGTATCGAAGGCGACGATCGACAACTTCGCCGTCGCCGGGTCGACGGCGATTTTGACGACACTGGGCCAGTCGCTCGACCCGGTCACAGTCTGCGGCGACCTCTGGACCACCGTCAGCAGCACAATCAGCTGCGGTGTACTGGACGGGTCAACTTGGCTGCTGATGAGACGGATCCGTGTAATGCGTTTCATGTCGCTCAGCGCCCACACCTTGTCAGGCGCGGTCATAAGGGCTTGTGCCTGCGCGTAGTGTTTGCTCTGTACCAGCGCAAATACGGTTTCGACCAGACGAACGGCCTGCGCCTGCAGCGCGCTGCTGATTGGCGCCGACGACGACGGGCTGACAGCAGCCGACGGCGTCGCACTGGCGACCGGTGAGGTTACGCTGGCGACCGGTGACGAGCTCGCACTCGGTGCCGTCGCCGTGCCCGCGCACCCAGAAGCAAGGAGCAGACCCAGCAGAGCAGGCGCCAGTACGCCTGGCAGAGCGACCTTCGAGCGAGACTTCATCGACCCTCCAGTTCGATTTTGACTATGGCCAGACGCGACGTGGTCACGGCTGCATCGGCCAAACGATTGAGTTCTTGACGTGCGAGAAGTGCGTGACATAGCTGGTGGAAAGATACCAGGGGTAGTAGCGCAAGTGGTTGCCAGTATGGGCGGCAATGTAGTACTTGCCATTGACAATCGCATCAACGATGGCGGTGTGCTCAACAGCGCCATCCTGGTCGGTGTCGTAGTAGATGTAGTCACCCAAGGCTAGGCTGCTGATTGACGAAACGTCGGTGGTGTACTTGCTGTTCCAGTAAACACGCTGCGTGTTGGCCCCTCGCCAAGTTTACGTCGTGTTACAGCGTCCACCCCGTCCCGAATAAACGCCTAAATGCGGGCACTTTTCGCCACCGTCTTTCCACCCCGTGTTACAGCGTCCACCGCGTCCACGAAATTCGGACACCAAATGGACACCAAGCGGCGCGCGAAAGTGGGCGTAAAGAGGTCTCTCGGCAGCACCTAAACTGCAAGAGATGGGAGCAAAACAGGGGAGGAAAAAGCACACCTATGTGGCCTGAACAACGGGCGACATTCGCATCCTGCGCGCCACCTAAAGTAAGTTCGTGAGCACAAAACCCGCGCAGAAAAAACACGAGTGCGTACCGTGGACGACGGGCGAGATTCGCGTCCTGCGCGCCACCTAAAGTAAGTTCGTGGGGATAAAGCGAGGGGATAAACAACATCGAGAGTCGGCCTGGACAACGGGCGACATTCGCCTCCTGCGCGCCACCTAACTTACCTGCAAAACGCCACATTACCTGGGAGAAGAAGTAGGCTAAACCCGACTTCGGTGACGGCGTTCCTACACTGATTGGCAGAACAAGCCATTAATCAGTGAAGGGAGCATGTGTTATGAAGCACGTCGCCACAGCCTCAGAAATCGCCTCCATCCCCGACTGGCCTGATCTGCCGCCGGTGCTCACGCTGCCCGAAGTCGCCGCCGTGTGTCGCATCTCGGTAGCTTCCACCTATGAATCCTGCCGCTCTGGTTTCCTCCGCCCCGTGGCCGCCAAAGTCGGCAACCAGTGGCGGATCCCGCGCGATAGCTTGCGCCGCCTGCTGGAAGGCGGCGCGCAGTGACTGCCCGCTACCGGATGCCAGTGTGTGCGGTCAGCGAAGACGACGACCTGCGCATCAGCAATGCCGATCTGCCGAGATTCACTGCGTTAGAGCTGTGGGCCGAAGGCGAGCGCGTACGCGCCGCTCTCGCGCAGGTTACCGCCGAATACTCTAGCGGCCGCCACTTGTTGCCCGCCGTTTACGGCGACGGCTGGCGTCTCGACGGTCGCGAGTGGCTGGAGCGGCGCTTGCGCGCCGTGAGGGCTGAGCGCTCGCACCGCAAGGGGGCACGCAATGGGCTGAGGCACTCGACAACAAGAACACCGCCGCAGGCGCTTGCAATGACCTTGGCTTCAGAGTGAGTGATGTGTCGCTCACGCAAACGAGGCCAAGGGAGGCGGTCATGAAGCACGGACCACACACACGACGCGGGAGGCGCAGGCAATGAAGCCTCGCAACAACGACGATCTGCAGCGTGCACTTATTGAAGCGGCGCGAAACTCAGACGACGAACTCCTCGAGGCGAATTGCGCGCTACCAACGCCGCTGCTTCTCGCCCTCGTCGCCGCGGTGGCGAGGGCGCTGGCAGGTGCCGGCAGCCAGATCGATAAGGGGGCGGTGTGATGGCCACCGTAATGGAAGACGGCTTGAGCCTGGCGCGGCGCATCGCTGAAGAGACGGCAGATCTGACACCGCGGTTTACGGCAGAGGATGCCGACTTCGTTAGGGCTGCTGCCGAAGCCGAAGCCGAACAACACGACGTTGACCTGGCGCCCCTGCTTGACGACATTGTCGCCCAGCTACGGCGCTACGTTGTCTTCCACAACGACGCACAGGCGCATGCGGTCGCCCTGTGGGTACTGCACACGCACACCGTGGCTATTTGCGAAACAACGCCCTACCTGGCAATCCTCTCGCCCGAGCGTCGCTGTGGCAAGACGCGACTGCTCGACGTGCTGGAATTCCTGGTTGCCCGCCCGTGGCGCGTGATTGCACCCTCTGAAGCCGTCTTGTTTCGCCAGATTGCCGCCGTCAAGCCGACGCTCATGCTCGATGAAGTAGACGCGATCTACTCGCCGCGCAACGCACAAGCGTTCGAAGGTATCCGCGCCTTGCTCAATGCCGGTAATCGCGTCGGCACGCAGGTACCGCGCTGTGTTGGCGACGGCGCCAACCTCAAGGTTCAAAACTTCGACGTCTACGGCGCCAAGGCGCTGGCCGGCATCGGCCAGCTACCGGATACGGTCGCCGACCGTTCGATACTCATCCGCCTTGCCCGCCGTGCACCAGGTGAAGCCGTCGCCCGCTTCCGCCAACGCGACGCCGAGGCGGAATTTGCCGACTTGCGCGCCGACATCACCGCCTGGGCCGAAACGATGACCGACCTGGGCGAGGACCGGCCCGAACTACCGGACGAACTCGACGATCGCGCGCAAGACTCCTGGGAGCCGCTGCTGGCGATTGCCGATCGTGCCGGTGGTACGTGGCCAGCGCGGGCGAGGCAAGCGGCACTCGTACTCTCTCGCGGCCGCGACGACGACAACACCTCACTCGGCATCAAGCTGCTTGCCGACCTGCGCACCATCTTCGCCGACGAACTAGCAGTCGCGACGAGTGAAATTATCGCCCGCTTGAAGAGGCTCGACGAGTCGCCGTGGGCAGACCTGCACGGCTCGCCGATCACGCCGCGTCGGCTGGCATCTTTGCTCAAGCCCTATGACGTCCATCCCCGCGACGTTCGCATCGGTAGTGCAGTCCCGAAGGGTTACCGTCGCGAGGACCTGTACGAGCCCTGGAAACGCTACTTGCCGCCGCTTCCTGTCGCAGAAGCGCTACATGCGCTACATGCGCTACAAGACGCCACGACCGATAGCAAAGTACCTGCACATGGCGATATTGGAGACTCTGGATGCGACGAAAATGTAGCGGATAGCCCTGTTTTGAATCCGCTACAAACTCCTGCCTATCCGCTACACGCTACAAATGCGCTACAAGAAAACACGCCGATTTACAGGGATGTTGCGGATGTAGCGCATGTAGCGGATGAGGGACGCGAAGCCGGACCCGCCGACGAGTTCCCGTTCTGACCGAAAGGACGCAGAAATGAACCTACTCAAAGACAGACTCCTTGAACGCTACTCGCCGGCTTCCTGTGACCTCGACATCTCAGAGCAACAGCGAGCGGCTGCATATCGCGTCGCCATGGCGACCCCAGACAAGGTGTACCGCCTCGCCGAACGCCTGGCTGCGGCTGAGGGCGACGATACCCACACCGGCCGCCTGGCCGCACTGGCCGATGTGCTTGCCGCCGTCGACGCCGCTCGCTCGTTCGTCGGCCAGACACGCGCCGACCTGCCGACGGCGCGCCACCTATTCATGGTTGCCGCCGCCTTCGACGAGGAAACCGCCCACTAGACCGTCGGCAGGGGGGGTCCTTGCACCTTTGGGGGAAGGGCCGAAAACCGACGCGCTGTGTGGCGATTTAAGACGTTGCGAGCGACCACCTGGACTAAGTACCCGCCGCAAAAGTGGGCGTAGAGCGGCCGTGACGCAGGTGGGAGACTTCTTCACATGAAGACCGTGAAACTTCCCCCCGAAACTTCCCGTCCCTGGACGACCCGTGAGCTGCAAGCGCTGCGCGCCCACGCCGAAGAGGGACTGCTCGCCCTGGTCGTCCGACTCGGCCGCTCGCCCGCCTCGGTCACCATGGCCGCCCACCGCTTTCGCATCTCCCTGCGCCGGCCTGGCCAACGCGGTGGCCTTGTCCTGGGTCAACCACGGCACGCGTCGCTGTCGCGGGCGCAACGACGGAGCATGCTCGACCGCCTGACCGCCACGCTCACCGCCCGCAACCTTGCTGCCGACCTCGACCCCGAGTCACAGCTCTGCCCGCTCTGCGCTATGCGCGTCGTCACCGTGACCTCGACCGGCCTCTGTGGCGTCTGCCATATGAAGAAGCTCGCTGAGGCCCATCGCGACGCTCTGGCCGAGATCGAGGCGCAGCGCGAACTGCTTGCTGCCCGCCAGCAGCTGCACCGCGCCCGGGCTGAGGAGAACGCCTGAGTCTCTTGTTCGGCTTTCGCCTGATCTGCAGCGTGTGACGAAACCCCACACGCCAAAGCTGATCTGGCCACAAACGACAAGATCGCAAAAGGCGCTTGCAATGCCCTTGCCGGCAGAGTGATGGATGGTCGCGTCAAGAGAGCGAGGCAACACAAGGAGGCCACCATGAAGCCAGACGCGAGCACCTTCCACTACTGGCTCGAAGCGCGCGAGACGAACGCCGATGAGGTCACGATCTACCTCCACAGGACCAAGATGGGCGCGATCATGCGCTCCAGCGACCCGACTATCGACGAAGACGTGACGACACGCGCGCGCAGCGCGCGAGATGAAGTTCTACCGCCAGATCGTCGACGACCTGAACGCCAGCCTGGCAGCGCAGGCGACGCGAAACGCCAGGTGCGCGTCATGAGGCCACGCAAGGACCCCACCCGCTACCTCATCGTCGCTCGCGACCCAGACGGTCGCTGGCACAACGTCCATCTCGGCACACTGACGCCCAAGCAGGCAACCCAGCGTCACATCGCGATGCTTCATCGTGGTGCCCGGCCCGACAACTGCCAGATCTGGACGAAGGCCCAATGGCTCACCTACGACTCAGAAGAGACCAGCGATATCGACGTAGAAGGAGAATGACCATGAAGGCAAAGGTAACGACACTCTTTGCGACGCTCGCCCTGGCAGGCGGCGTCCTCGCCGCTGGCTGCGGTACGGCGACAGTCGCCACCACAGGCACGCAGGCAAGCGCCTCAGCAAGCACGCCCAGCAGCGCCAAGTCGACGACCCCGGCCCACATCGGCACCGCGATCGTCTTAAAGACGAACGACAACACGAGCCTCAGGGTGCGCATCCTGGCAGCCAAATGGTCTGTCTCGGTAAAGGCAGACGAATGGGCGACCGACCACAACGTGGAGGGCGTGCAGGTTGAGATCGTCAACGTCGGCTCTGCCGTCTACTCAGATTCGCCGTCGAACTGCGCCAGTCTGATCGACGCTGTAGACCAAGGCCATGAGCCCTCCTGGACGATCAGCACGCCGGGCACCTTTCAACAGGTGACGATCGCGCCTGGTGACCGGCGCGTCGGCTGGCTGTGGTTTGACCACATCGCCAAGAGCCAGGCCAAGGCCATTCAGTTTACGCCCGACTCCGGCTTTGCCAGCGAGACTGGACAATGGCTTTTGAAGCTTTAGACTCGGCGACGCACGAGATCGGTTGGCCTCCATCTCCTCGGCCTGCTTGACGCGCAACCGACCTCAAGCCGCGAGGCGCCACCGCAAGGTGGCGTTTCTCGTTGTCTGGCCGCAAACGACAACCTGCACAAATTGCGCCACATTTGTGCAAAAGGCGCTTGCAATGACCTTGGCGACAGAGTGATGGATGGTGTCGTCAGGTAAACGAGGCCAGAGGAGGCCACCATGGAGACCAAGACCACCGCCCTTCCTGAGTTCAGCCAGAAGGTTTTCAACACGCTCTACGAGATGCTTCGCCACCAGGACTACGGATTCTCCGAAACTACCGCTGAGGAACTCGCCGAGGCTCTCGGGGTTTCCGAGCAGGCTATCGGCGGAGCCATCGCGCACCTGGTCGACCGCGACCTGGTCAACGTCGAGGACTGGTGCACGACAGCCGGTCACTATCACTTCCTCCACATCAACGTGCTCGACGAACTGGCCCTCTGAACGCCACCAGCCACCACGAGGAGGCGCCGCAAGGCGCCTTCTCTCGTTGTGGCGTGGGGGTTTGTCGCCATTCGCTTGGCGTCGCCACAGGCGCCAACACAGCGCGCCGTGTGGCCTCGATCGAGGCCGCGCCAGGCGACGATCCTGAGGGCCAGGTGGCCGAAAACGACAAGATCATAAATTCTGCCTAATTAATGCGAAAAGGCGCTTGCAATGCCCTTGGCGGCAGAGTGATGGATGGTGTCGTCAGCCAGCACGAACGAGGAGGAACACCATGAAGGCCACCACCAGCCGCGAGACCACCGTAACAGGCCTGCTCATGCGCGAGGCCATCGATCTGGCCATGAGCCTCATCGCCGAGATGCTGGAATGCCTCGGTGACTACGACGCCATGCGCGAGGCTAA
>JBKQWK010000151.1:0-10192 GCA_052139595.1 Thermoleophilia bacterium
ACGCAGATCGGTCGATTCTCAGCTGCGTCGTAGAGCACCAGGTCGACGACGAACTCGAGGCCGCCGGCCGATGTGATCTCGACATGTTCTTGTGCCTTGATGCCATGGGTTTTCGGCAGGTGATCACGGAGCCACTCGGCGACGAAAAGCTCAAAGAGCCGGTTCATGTCGATGAGGAACGGCAACATTGCCCGGTCGCCAGTGTCGAGGTGAGGGCCGCTATGTTCGAGAAAGAAGCGGCAGAGGCCGTGCAGTGGCTCGTAGTCGTCGTTGAGCCGGTTGTAGAGTCGGCCGACGCAAGCTGATGCCGGCTGTGGCACGGGCGATACAAAGGACTGGAGACTGCGGTAGGCCGTGCGCACCGCCGGCATCACGCGCTGGCCGCAGCGGCCGCTGCGAGCGATGCGGTGCAGCGTCCAAGCGAGGATCTGGTTCTCGACGATGTCGCCGGTATGCTCCTCGTAGAGGCACTGCAGCTGCGTCTCCCACGGCCGCGAGATGAGACGGCGGGCATCGACCTGCCCGCGAACGTAGGGCAGGGCGTCACTCGCGGAAACGTAGGTGCGGTAGTAGCCCTTGCGCCCGCGGTCGAGCACTCGACGGGCGAGGATGTGCGCAAGCCGTTCGTAAAACTCGTCCAGGCTCGCGCAGTCCACAAGCCCGTCGGCCAGGTGGAACTTGAGCCGGTAGGCGTACTCCAGCATGCGAAAGAGGTTGCCGAGCGGCACCTTGGGCTTGAGTCGCAGGTGAAGGTCGTCCGAGAAAACAATGTAGCCGACCCAGCCCTGTGGCGTCAGCTGCCATTTGCCGCCTGTTTTCACCGACGGGAACTCGATGCTGATCACGCTCTTGTACTGGCGCCAGAGTTGTTCAGCCAAATGCTCGTCAAGTTCGTCGGGCTCCAGCTCGAGTGTCACGTATTCCTCGAGTTCGAGCACCCGTCGGCTGGCCCTGGCCGCGGCGGTACTGGGCACCTTACTCCATCCCCAGCTTCTTCTTGACCTCGTCCCAGCGGTAGCTGTCCACGGTGCCCTGGTGGTCAAAGAAGTACTCTTCGAGGTAGGGCTCAATCTCCATGCGCCATACGTCGGCGAGCTGTACCCCGATGTCTGGCCGCATGAAGAATGACGTGCCGACCTCGTAGTGATGATCGCCGATCTTGTGGTTGAGCTCCTTCAGGAGGTCGATGAGTCTCGCCGGATCGTAGCTCTGGCCGGCGTGCACGTGGTAATCGGCGAGCATGTGGTAATCGGGGTAGAGCGGCAAGAAGGCGAAGCGCCGGCGCAGCGCGTGGTCAACGAGGGCAATTGAGCGGTCGGCCGTATTCATTGTGCCGATGATGCGCACGTTGCCAGGGATGCTGAATGAGCCGCCAGCCGCTAGCGGGATGCTCTTGTCGCGGTACTCGAGCAGGTACATCAGTTCGCCAAACACCCGCGCCAGGTTCGCACGGTTCACTTCATCGATGACGAGCACGCTGAGGCCCTGGCGCCCGCGCGCCTGCTGACAGAACTGCTTGAAGCGGCCGTCTACGATCGGATAGTCGAGCCCGCCACCATCGCGTGCCTTGGGCCGCATGCCTTGCATGAAGTCTTCGTAGGCGTAGGCGGGGTGGAACTGGACGAGTTCGGCGATGCCGGTGCCGCCGGCCACCAGGTGTTTGGCCAGGCGCTCGGCGACGTACGTCTTGTCGGTGCCTGGTGGTCCGTACAGAATTGCCTGGCCCTTGCGCTCGATGGCGCGCAGCCAGCTCGCAAGATTCTCCTTTGGCAGGGACGTTTCGGCAGCGAGATCATCGAGAGAGTAGGGCGGATTCAGGTCATCGTCCTCGTCCTGCGAAATGATGCTTGCATCCAGGTAGTCGTGAATCGCCGGCATCGGTTCGTCGAGGGTGCAGAGCAAAATGAGAGGGAAGAGGCGGTCGAAGGCGGTGGCGACCACTTCGATAAGATGCTCTCGCCCGATTGTCAGGAGTTCGTGCCAGGGGACGACAGCGCGCACGTGGGGGCCGACCGTACTCACCTCAGCGAGCCAGCTCGCGAGATCGTGTCCCGCGAAGCTCTTGCCGACGTCGCCGCCTTGTATTTCGCTGTCGCCTTGCGATTCGTTCGAGGTGCCGAGTCCGAAGTCGGACGCGGCGATCGTGTCGGCCAGAGTGGTGACGAGCGTGAGGCGATGTACTTCGACGTTGCGGGTGAAGCGGTTACGATCTTCGCTCGCGTACTCGCCGATCGAGAATCCATACGTGAGGCCGCCGTCACCGAGAGAGACGTAGAGTTGGCAGCCCTGGGTCTTCTTGCTGCCCTTAGGGTAAAAGGCGCCCCAGTAATAGGGCCAGGCGCCGCCTTTCCCGTAGTCGTTCTTTGGGATCTTGCTGAAGAGCCTCGTTCTGGTCTCGAGGGTGTCACGCAGAGCTGGCTCTGCGCGCTCGCCGACTGCCAGGAGCAGCGTCTTGAGCGGCTCCTGAACGTGCTCGGCGAGTTCCTCTTTGTGGGCGGCGTAGAACGCCTTCGTCGGCTCGGCTGCCAGGGCAATCAGGATCTCTCGGGCGGTTGCGCTGAATGCTGGTTTGGTCGTTTCGTGTTCCCGGGGAGAAGTCATTTCCTGGAGCAGTCCTTTCGTCAGCAGCGAGTCCCTACTTGAGGGATCGAGCAGGGCGATGGCTAGTTCATCGACGTGGTACTTGCGCGAATTGCTGCTGTTGTGCTGGCTGAACAGCTGGCCGATCTTGGCGGCGGTGTTCAGAAAGAGCGATCGGATCTCTGGGGTCAACTCCGTCGGGCCCAGGGTGCGCAGCACGAAGGCATCGCCAGCTGCCGTTTCTTTGAAGCGGTAGTCGACGGGCAGGTGCGCGACTGCGTCGCTGTTCTCTGGCACCGCCAGCTGCAGCCTGCGCGCCTGTGAGACTGAGCACGCACGCACCACGCACCAGGCGCCGTAGTCGAGTGTGAGGTGCCTGGAACCGGCGGAGTAGGTGATGGCAAAGCGGCTGTCGTCGTTGGACGCCACGCCGAGAGCCCTCAGTGCGTCGGCGAAAAGATCGAAGGCGGCTTCTGCCTCTGTGCGGTTGGCGAAGAGTTGGTCAAAGGGCGCGCCCAGCTCGCGCTGCGCTGAGGATGCTGGCTCGAGCGCGTGGGTGAGTTGGCTGCCGGCTACCCAGAGCAAGCTCTGCACGTCGATCATATCTACAGCGCCGAGCGAGCCAAGTGCCGTGCGCAGCTCGCGCGCCCAGACCAGGAGCTTGGCGTATTCTTCGGCGGTTGGCTCGCCCTTGACGCTCCAGGTGGCGCCCAGCTCCTTCGCGAGTGCCCCCATGACGTGAGGCTTGACGAACAGGTCGTCGCTAGGGTGAGCGAGAAAGAGAAAGTACGTTGGCAGCGTCCATTTATTGGGTAGGTCGTGCGCTGTGACGAATGCGACATACCTGCCGAGGCGCTCAGGCGACGAATCTGTGCCCCAGAGAAGGTCGTAGAGCGCGTCGCACAAACCAGCGAGGATTTCGCCGCCACCCTCTCTCGCCTGGCGGAGCAGGCTGAGATCCCCTGTCTTCGGCACGTCCAGGAAGAGCAGATTCGCGGCTTGGCCGATCTTTTCAAAACGATCGATGAACGACGTAAACGCGTGGCCGTCGAGGTCCTCACGCAGAACTGATGCGCGGAGAAGGCCGTCGGTGCCGACGGCCTTCTCGACAACCTCGACCTTGTAGTTGCGCTCCTCGCGGCGGAAGGCTTCATTGTCGAAGCCGTGCCAATCTGGGAACCTCTGACGAACCAGCGTGACGAGTCGGTCGACGATCAGTTGATCAAATCCCATGAGACCCCCGTGGTTTGACGCAGCGTGCGTACCTTCCTGTTATCTCATTGTATCGGCCGCAGCGGACAGAACGTGTAGCAGGGGAAGAGCTATCTGCGCATCCTGTTGACCTTGGACACCAAGGTCGAGAAGTACCGGCAATGCGCCCGAGAAGCGAGAGGGCATGCAGTGCCTCACGAATGTGAAGCAGCTGATAAACTGCAAGTGGCATGCCGCCAGACGTTGACCCGCTCGCTGCCGAACTGACGACCCATTGGCCACGATTGGCGATCTCATACGCACATAGACTGGCGAGGCGGGATGACCTGGCGCAGATCGTCGCGATTTACAACGCGACGATCGCTTCCGAGATGGTGACTGCAGACACAGAGCCGGTCACCGTAGAAAGCCGCGTTGCCTGGTTTAACGAACACGCGCCGGGGTCGCGGCCCCTCTGGGTGTGCACCGATCGTGCTCATGATGAGCGCGTCCTGGCATGGCTGAGCTTCTCCTCCTTCTACGGCCGGCCGGCCTACGCCAAAACCGCCGAGATCAGTGTCTATGTGCACGAGTCGCAACGGCGGCAGGGACTGGCGACCTGCCTGGTGGAGACCGCTATCGCCGACGCTCCAAGCCTTGGCGTCGACACACTCCTCGGCTTCATCTTCGCCCACAACACACCAAGCCTGTCGTTGTTCGTGCGCCTCGGCTTTGAGCGCTGGGGCTATCTGCCGGGCGTGGCCGTGCTCGACGACGCCGTGCACGATCTCGTCATTGTCGGCCGCCGCGTCTGAGCCAGCGATCGGCGTCAACCGCCACGACTGACGCGTCATCTGCCGTCAGCGCACCCGTCATCCGGGCAGCTACTGGGATGCTCGCGCACGCTGGCCTGTTCACTTCGCCGCCCGTATACTTCGGTAACCGAACTGGATTGCGATTCTGTATCGACTGGTCGGGGGCCGACTGGTCGAGCGTCGTCCAGCTCGTACGAAGCTGGCGAAAGGAGACGCGGAGCATGAGTGTTTAGAACTCGACGGTGCCGGCCGAGGCCCGGCCGGCGAGCGCGGCCCCAAACCCGTGGGCCGTGCTCGCCGTGCTCTGCGTCGGCCTCTTCATGATCCTCCTCGACGGCACGATCGTGAACATCGCCATTCCGCACATCCAGACCTACTTCAAGACCTCCTTCAGCAATATCGAGTGGGTGATGAACGCCTACATCCTCGCCTTCGCTGTGCTGCTCGTGCCACTGGGCCGCTTTGGTGATCTGTGGGGCCGGCGCAGACTCTTCGTGATCGGCATGGTGCTCTTCACGCTGGGGTCGCTCGCCTGCGGCATCGCTCCCAGCATCTACCTGCTCATCGCTCTTCGCGTCATTCAGGGCGTTGGCGGGGCGGCGATGATGCCCTCCACGCTGAGCATCGTGGCGACTGTTTTCGCTCCCGACAGACGGGGCGCCGCTATGGGTGTGTGGGGCGGCGTCTCTGGCCTCGCCAGCGGTTTAGGACCAGTTCTGGGCGGCGTCATCGTGCAGTACGTCGCCTGGCCGACCGCCGCCGAGAGCTGGCGCTGGATCTTCCTCGTGAACGTGCCTGTCGGTGTTGCCGGCGTCCTGCTTGCTCTGCGTCTCGTGCCGGAGAGCAAGAATCCGACCGCTGTTGAGTCACTCGATCTCCCCGGAGTTGGCATCCTTTCGCTCTCGCTCTTCTGTCTCACCTTTGCCCTCATTGAGGGGCAGAAATTCGGCTGGGGCTCAGCCACGATCGTCGGCCTTTTTGCCGGCGCTGTGGCAGCGTTTGTGATCTTCTTCTGGCGCGAGCATCGCGTGCGCCAGCCGCTCATCGATTTCTCCCTCTTTCGCAGCCTCAACTTCGCCGCCGGCAATGCCACCGGCCTGCTCCTGAGCGCGGCGATGATGGGCGCTTTCTTCATGATCCCGATCTTTCTCCAGTCTGTGCTCGGCTTCAGCGCTATCAAGGCTGGCCTGGTGATGGCGCCGATGTCGGTCGTCATCATCTTCGCCGCGCCGCTAGCCGGCACGCTCTCCGACAAGTTTGGTAGCACCTGGATCGTTGCCGCCGGCATGTTTCTCCTGGCCTTCGGCCTCGCCTGGATGGCCGGACTGGTTCCCGGCGTGGCCAAGATCTCGCCAGCAACGACCTCGATGAGCTTGCTCGTGCCGTTCCTCTTTTCCGGAGTCGGCATCGGCTTTGCCATTGCGCCGGTCACTTCCGCCGTAATGGCGACGGCACCTCAGGATCGCGTCGGCAATGCCTCCGGCGTGCTCTCGACGATGCGCCAGGTTGGCGGCCTGATGGGCATCGCCGTGCTTGGCGCCGTGCTGCAGAACCGGATCACGGCCAATATCACGCACGGCATCCAGACCGTGCCCGGTTTGCCGCCGGCGCTCAAAGAGAAGATCGTCAGCGGTGCCACCGCCGGTGCCGCGCAGCTCGGCATTCCCAAGAGTGCCGGCAACTTGCCGCCGGCGGTGGTCAAGATGATGGACGCGGTCTTCAGGGGCTGGTTTACCAACGCCGTCGCCACGGCGTTCGTGGTTGCCGTGATACTCGCCGTCGTCGGCGGCCTCAGCGCCCTGATGCTTCGTAGCCACGTAAAGGCACTCTGAAGGGTCTCTGCACGAGTCGCGGCCGCCGAGGCCGCCGCCCCACCGGTCGGGAGTCGCCGGCAACAGCCGTCGCCTCGATCTGACGGCCCTGTCAGACGTGATCTTCACCGGTCCACAGATAGCGACGCTAGGGTTGACCGAAGAGCAGGCGGTGGAGCATGGCTACGCCGTGCAGACGAGCGAGCTGCCTCTCAGCTCCTGGCGGCCGAAGGCGGCGAAGTCGTCCGGCTTGGTACGCTGGCGCTGGCGATCAAGTTCGGGCTCACGGTCGACAATTTGACCGGCGCTTGGTTCCTCTATTTGATGCGCAGCGAAGCACTCAAGCTAGCGGCGCGAACCTTCAACAAGGATGTCAGCAAGTTGAGCTGCTGCGCCGGGTGATGCCGGACGCAACGTCGGATGCAAGTGATGCCAGACGTACGGTCGGACGCAGGTGATGCCGTGCGCCACTGGCGCCCTGCGGCAGTGATGCCGCACGCCAATAATGCCGCACGCCACTCATGCCGGCGCTACTTGAATGTCAGCGGGATCTTCACGACGTAGAGAGGCTGGCCGTCTTTCGGTGAAGGGTCAAAGACGACCAGCGTGCCGGTTCTGCTGGCGCCGCCGGCCCCGCTGGCGAACGTCAGTGTGGCTCCGAACGGGCGACGGACGGTCGAGCCGACGGTCGCGATGACCCCTTTTGTAATGAGAGTCTTGCCGCCGCTCGTGACCAGCTTGGCGGCAAACTGTGCCTCGAAGACCTTTTGGGTGTCGACGGTGCCTTGCAATACCAGCGGACTGGTAACGGTGTCACTGACGGCTGGGGTGTCCACAAAGATGGTGGGTGTGAGCGACTCGTAATCGGCTCGCTGCTGCGGACGCGTGAGCAGAACGCCTTCGCCGCTGAACACGGTGACCGATTGACCGTCGATCCTGAAATTCACGCCCGTCACGCTGGGGAACTGGGTGAGGGTGTACACAACCTGGGCCAGCCGGGCGGTTTCGCTCAACGTCCCGCCGCCGGCAGGATACTGCCCGGAGAGATCGACCGTGGCGATGCCGTTCTTGATCGTGAGGCCGAGCAGCTTGGTGCCGCCGGGGATCGTGGTGCTCAAGCCGGCGGCCTTTTCGCGGGCCGACGGACCAGCGAGGAGAGCCTTCAGTGCCGCCGTGGCCGGAGCAGTCGTCCAGGGAATCGCACGGTGCGCGGTGCCAATGAATTCGCCGCGCATGAAGTAGATCGAGACGGCCAGTGTGCGCGTCAAGATCGGGCTCGATGACGGCGACACCGACGTCGCCGGTGACTTAGCCGCAGTGGCCGCCGGCGACATCGCCGCTATGGTGGGCTGAGCAGACGGCTTCGTGTCGTGCAGCGACACGCTGCCCCAGACTGCCAGCAAAGCGACGCCGCTAACGGCAACAACAAGAAAGAACCAGCGCAGTGGTCTCATCTGAACTCGACCCCCCCGGTCATGTTCCGAGAGCCTACTTCGCAAACACGCGCACACGTGTCGTGCACACGTGCTGTCTACCCATGGTTTATACCGGCGCGAACCTGAGGGCACTCTGAGTGCCGTGGCCACATGTTGGTGGTGTGAGGGAGAATGGTCGGCGTGAGAGGATTTGAACCTCCGACCCCTAGTCCCCCAGACTAGTGCGCTAACCAGACTGCGCCACACGCCGACCGAGAGGCGAATTGTATCACGGGCGCCGGTAACGGTCAGGCCGGCGCCGGTCAGGTAGACTAAGCCTATGCGGTATCTTCGCCAGATTCCCAACACCCTCACCGTCTTGCGGCTTTTGTCGCTGCCGGCCTTCGTGGTGCTCTATGCGCACGATGCGCCGCGCGCCTCGTGGTCGGCCGCCACGCTGCTCTTTTTCGCCGCTCTCTCCGATGTAGCCGACGGATTCATCGCTCGCCGGTTTCACTTCGAGAGCGATTTCGGCCGCATTCTCGATCCATTCGTCGATCGGGCCTTTTACGTGACGCTGTTGGTCACCCTGCTTGTCTGCGGCACGTTGCCGTGGTGGGCGGTTGCGCCTATCGTGATTCGCGACGCGGTGATGGTGGGCGGCGCCGCGGCACTGCTGCGCCTCCGCGGTGAGCGACCGCGCGTGATGGTGAAGGGCAAGATCTCAAACCTGGTGCTCGTCTGCGGTATTGAATTCTTCATCATCGATCTGCGCACGGTTGCCTGGGTCGTTTTTGGTTTCGGCGCCGCCCTGTATCTCTATGCCGGCGGCGCCTACGTTGTGCGCGCCCGTAAGGAGTACGGGCAGGTGCGCGCCGCGCAATCCTGATGAGAAGCGCCGGGTGCCGAAGCTGAGGCGCCCGTCAACAGATGACGGCCGGCCTGGCCGTATACCTTTCTGGTACGATATCTCGGCAAGAGTTTTTTCCGCTTCTCCGAAAGAGAGGGCCCCGTTGTGCGCGCTGTAGTCATGGCCGGTGGCGAGGGTACCCGCCTGCGCCCCCTGACGAGCAATCAACCGAAGCCGATGGTGCCTGTCTGCGGCAAGCCCTGCATGGAATACATCATCGAGCTGCTCAAGCGGCACGGCATCGACGATATCATCGTCACTCTGGCATTCTTGCCCAAGGTCATTCGCGGCTACTTTGGTGACGGTGAGGCGATGGGCGTCAACATTCAATACTCCGTCGAGAACGCGCCCATGGGCACCGCCGGCAGCGTCAAGCTGGCCGAGGCGGCCCTCGATAAGACCTTCATCGTCATCAGTGGTGACGCGCTTACCGACGTTGACCTCACCGCTCTGGTGGCCGCCCACAGGCGCACCGGGGCAATGGTGACCATTGCCCTGAAGCGCGTCGAAAGCCCGCTCGACTTCGGCGTTGTCGTCACCGACGGCGAGGGTCGTATTGAACGCTTTTTAGAAAAGCCGACCTGGGGCCAGGTCTTCAGCGACACGGTCAATACCGGCATTTACGTGCTTGAACCGGCGATCTTCGAGCACATCCCGCCGGATCAGGCGTACGACTTCAGTCAGGATCTGTTCCCCAAGCTCTTTGAACTCGGTTTGCCGCTCTACGGGCATGTACTCGAGGGTTACTGGCAAGACATCGGCACACTCGACCAGTTTCTGGCCGCCAACCGTGACGTTCTCGATGGCAAGGTCGACGTTGCTGTGCGTGGCATGCACCTCAAGAATCGCATCTTTGTCGGTGAAAACGTCAACCTTGAGTCGATCGATAACATCGTTGGCCCCGCCCTGATCGGCAACTACGCCAAGGTCGATCGCGAGGCCCATATTGGCGCTTACTCCGTGCTCGGCAATAACGTCGTCGTCAAGAGTCACGCCGAAACCGGCAACTGCGTCGTCGACGTCAATACGTACATTGGCTCCGGGACGCGCGTCTACGGCACGATCCTCGGCAAGAACTGCGACGTCAAAGCCGGAGTTACGTTTGCCGATGGCGTAGCGGTTGGCGACGAATGCGTTATTGGCGAGCAGGCGAGCATCGCCCCCGACGTCAAGATTTATCCCTTCAAGACGGTCGAAAGTGGCGCCCAGATCAACTCCAGCATCATCTGGGAGTCGCGCGGCACCTCACAACTCTTCGGCAAAGACGGCATCGTCGGTCTCATCAACGTCGACATTACAGCCGAGCTGGCGCTCAAGTTCGCCCTCGCCTACGGCACGGTACTACCGATGGGCGCTAAAGTGACGACGAGCCGCGACGCTCACCCGGCATCGCGGGTGATCAAACGAGCGATCATCTGCGGCCTCAACTCGACCGGTGTCATTGTTCGTGACCTCCGTGTTGCCTCGTCA
>JBKQWK010000152.1:0-6581 GCA_052139595.1 Thermoleophilia bacterium
CCCGCGCGCACCGCGCGCACCAGCTCGGGAGCAACGCCATTGGGATGAAACTGGCCCATCTTCGCCCACAGAGCCTGATCGACCATCGTCTCGGCAGTGTCGAGGCGAACGCCCCAAAGTCGTTCGCCCAGGGCCCGTGCGCAGGCCAGACTGGTACCCACGCAGTCATTGTCGAAGTCGACCAGCGCGGTCACGTTGATCCCGGGGTAGTAGACATCAGCGAAACGGCGCGTCGCCTCAACCGTATCGCCGTGGCAAGCGGCAATCAGGCCGTGCGGCACCGTGCCAATACCTTTGCCGCCCCACCAGGATGCCTGGGCGTCAGTACTGACGCCAATGGCGCCGGCAACCTGAGCGGCATAGCCGTCGCCCGTCTGTACCCGGTAGTGATCGAACCGCGCCGGGAAGAAGAGGATCGGTTTTTCGCCGGCAGCCTCCACGACCCGGCGGACGTTGCTGCTGACGAGCGTGCGACGGGTGAGCGTGCCCAGGTAGACCGTCTCCAGGTGGGCAAAGAGGCTGTAGTCGCCGGCAATGGTCATGACGGTCTCGTATGGCTCGACCTCATCACCGTCATAGAGCGTACGCACCTCGAGTTCATGCCACGCATCGTGCCAGATCCGTTCACCGTGCCGCTCGACGAAGTACCCCGTTCCCTGTTTGAGCACGGCAATCGCCTCGTCCACGCCGCCCAACACGGCCCGCTCGCTCTTTTGGAAAACCTGCATGACAACACGTCGATGCAGGTCCTGACTCTCGAGGATCTCTTTCGTGTAATTGAAGTAGGCGTCTGAGTAGTAGCCCTCGCGGATGTGCTCAACCGGCAGGGCGAAGACCTCAGGCGATAGTCGTTCTCGTTTCATGGAGCCTAGTCTACCCCCACGCTCAGCTCCATCTGCCGCCCATGCGCATGGCGGCAACGAAGCGGCGCGCCATGTCGGGACTCAAAGCGAAACTGGGATAGAGCGTTGTCGCCAGACAACGTGACACCGCGAAGCCCTCGGCAACCTCCCCACCGGGGACAGTGACACGATAGGCAAACGACTCCTGCTCAAGAACGAGAAATTCGAGGTCAAAAAGCTCGTAGAGCACGTTATCGCCCTCGTCGTACGGATTGGCACGAGTGGCCGCGGCACGTACATACCGCGGCCGTTCATACCATTCGATCAGCTCCGCCTCGGCCGGGAACACGCCAGTCAGGTCGTAGCTGCGTCCGCGGCTGTCAGCCAGGCGACGCAGCAACAGCAAGGCGCCGCCGCCAAGCGCGAGCGTAGGCAGACCAGCGCCAACTTTGGCTGCCAGATCGGCAAGCAGCTCGCCGTTGCCGGCGAACACGGCGAGCTGTTCCTCGTCCAGCTGACCGACGATGAGCAGACCGTTGACGTCGGCAGGCAATAGGCGATCACGAGCGATATGCAGCGGCACCAGCTCGACGCCCAGCGCTTGCAGAACGTCGATGTTTTCCAGACCGAGCGGCTGGAGCGGCGGACCCCAGGCCACGGCGAGACGCAGGCCAACGGCTGAAGCCTCGCCGGCGAACAGCCGCCGCGGCACCGATGGCACATACCCGCGGCGCGCGGCCGTGGCGAGCAGCTCATCGGCCCGCAGGAACGAGGCCGCTTCGCGACACAGCCGTAAGTCGCCGCGAAGCTCGCCGTTGGCGCCGCGGATGCGCTCGGAGCTGGAGCTCTCAGCACGCTGACGTACGTAGTGCCCACTCAGCCGCGGCGGGATCTTGCCGAGCAGGGGCAGGCTGACGTCGCGGCTCAGGGCGGCGAGAAACTCGTTGTCCGGGTCGTCATCAGCGCCGACAACGATCAGGCCACTCACCTCGACGCGCCCGGCCAGAGCGCGGGCGCCGTAGACGGCCGCCGCTGCGGTCGCGCCGCGGTCGCGCCCGTCGAGAACGAATACCAGCGGCGCGTCGAGGCGTCGAGCAATGTCGACCGGCCGCGAACCAGGCACCCCCTCCCACCTGTCCAAAACAGGCTGCACCGCCACGTAGAGGCTCAGGTCGCAGTTCTCCGCCCAATAATCGCAGAGTTCAGCCGTCACCGTTTCGTCATGCAAGGCAGGATCAAGCACGCGCGGTGCTTTGGCGGCTGCCGTATACAACAGATCCCAGAGTCGAATGTCGAGGCCGAGCAGGACAGCACGGGTCGTACGCTGCTCGCCAAGCGCCGCGAGCAGCGCGCCGGCTGCCAACTCCAGCATCGGGCCAGGCTCCATGCCGGCGACGACCAAGCGTGGCACAGACATCTTCCGATCCGCCTCCTGAAGGCTGTGTCGAGGCCCTGCCCGGGCCCACTTCTCGGCCATACTATAGCGTTACGGTGCGGCCAGTACCTGCCTTGAGGCGCCCTTGCGCAGGATCAAGGAAAGGTGCCCTTGTGTCGACAGAGAATACGGCTTTGCGAAGCGATCGCGGTGGGCTTATGGATCTGCGCAGACAACTGAAAAACGTCATCATCGCCAGGCTGCTCTTCAGCCTCACAACCCTCGCCACCGTACTCTGGCTGTACTACTCCAACAGCGGCTTCAAGCCGTCGGCAATCGCACTTGCCGGCGGTGCTTTCATCGTCGTCAACGCCCCATTTGCGTGGCTCGTGCGCAAGCGCAGCACCCGTGCCGTGAGCATCGGCGTCGTCATCGTTGACGTGCTCTTCATCACTACCGCCATCTTCTTCGGCGGCGGCGGCGTCAGCCCGGTGGCAATCTTCTACGTCTGGCCGATCATCATTGCCAGCGTACTTCTACCGCCGGTGGCAGCCTACCTGAGCGTCGCCGCCTGCAGCATTCTCTATGCCGGTCTTTGGGCCTTGCAGTCGGGGGCTCACTTGGCGAACACGTCGACTATCGCCACGAACCTGCTGCCCGCTCACTGGGCGAATCAGCAGGTCAGCATCTACCTAGCCGTCTTCTTGCTGCTCGCCTTTCTCACCGGCAGCCTTGCCCACGCCATTTTTGCCGCCAACCAGCGTCTGGCGGCAGCGAAGGCCGAACTCGAGATGCAGCTGAGCAAAATGGCGACCGTGAACGAGCAGCTGCGTGCTGTTGGCGAAAGCAGCCGCGTTTTTCTGCGCTATCAGGAGCTGGACGAACTCCTGTCACACGCGCTCGTGAATCTGAGCAAGATCGGGCGCAGCACTGCCGGTTTTATTTTGCTCCGCAACGACCACACCGGTGAGTTCGACGAGCACGGCAGCCTGGGTCAGGTGTCCGCGCCATTGATCGCCAAGCTCAAGACAATCGGAGTCATGGACGTTGCCAAAGGTGGCCTGACCTACTGCTCCAACGCCAGTGACAGCTGTGCCGCCCGTCTGCTCAAGGCGATCGAGAAGGAGGGTCACCACAGCATCCTGGTGACGCCGCTCGAAGCCAAAGCCGAACTGTTCGGCGCGATCTGTCTGCTGTTCTCGCGTGAACAGGATTTCGATGACGGCCGCCGCCAGACATTGGCCTCACTCAGCGCTCAACTTGCTCTCGTGGTCAAGAACATTCAGAACAACGAAGAGTTGCGACGCTACAACGAGGAACTCACTCACCTCGACCAACTCAAGAGCGACTTCATGGCCACCATGAGTCACGAACTGCGCACGCCGCTGACCTCAATCATCGGCTACAGCGACATGCTCGCCAGCGGCATGGCGGGCGAGCTGAACGAGAAGCAGACGACCTTCGTCGACAGCATCCTGCGTAGCGGCGAATCCTTGCTCAACCTCATCAACGATGTGCTTGACCTGACCAAGATCGAGTCGGGTCGACTCGATCTGCATCGCGAACCAGTCGATTTGCGCGCCGCCTTGCTCAGCGTGCTACCGGTAATCAAGCCGCGCGCCGCTGCCAAGCGCATCAAGATTTCGACCTTTCTGCCAACCGACCTGCCACCCATCGAGGCCGACCCAGGCAAACTCAATCAGGTCCTGCTGAACCTGCTCACCAACGGTATCAAATACAGTCACGAGAACGGCAGCGTCAGTGTTGAGGCACGGCCGGCAGACGACATGGTCGAGATCTGGGTGAACGACACCGGTATCGGCATCGCCAACGAAGACCAGGGGCGCGTCTTTCAGCGTTTCACTCAGATCGACTCGTCGGCCACCCGCTCGCAGGGTGGCACTGGTCTCGGTTTGGCAATTGTCAAAGAACTGGTCGAACTGCACGGTGGCGCCATCCGTCTGCAGAGCAGACTCGGCAAAGGCTCCAGTTTCATCTTCACGCTGCCGATATCAGGCAGGACAGCCGACCCGCTGGCTGCCGGCAAGATCAGCTGATGAACCCGGGAGGGGACTGGCGTGGCAAAGTCAATTCTGGTAGCCGACGACGATCCCGACATCCTGAGCATCGTCGCCATGTCGCTCGAAGCACAAGGCTATACGGTACTCAGGGCCGCAAATGGTCGTGAGGCCGTAACGCAGGCACACGAAAACATGCCCGACCTCATTCTCCTGGACATGATGATGCCCGAGCTGAGTGGCTACGAAGTGATCGGCGAACTTAAGGCCGACGAGACGACTCGCGCCATTCCCGTCGTCGGCCTCAGCGCCAAGGCAATGTCGACCGATATGGAGCGAGCCACCGATGCCGGCATCGACGGCTATATCACCAAACCGTTCCGCATCGCTCAAGTCCTCAATGTGGTCGAGGGCTACCTCAACACGTAAACGCGAGTTCTTTTCCCGGACACTGCCGCGGCGCAGACTCGTATCTAAGAGGTCCGGAGCCGTCACACCGGCAGGAGAAGGCGATCGGTGCGCGTATTCTCTGGTGTGACACTATGAAAACAACTCCCCCGAGCCCGCAGCCGAGGTCGGCGATGATCTGTGTCGCCGACGTTGACCTGCGCTTGGCCTGCGGCGGTGTGTGCGTCACCTGCCAGCACTATATGCAGGACCGCCGCCATGACGAGCGCCGCGACAAGCCACGGCGTACGCACGATCGCCGCGTGCTCGATCGCGCGGTATAACTGCCCCGCCTCACGCCAGTTTTTCCTCAGACTCGCATCCCCGTTCGTTTACTCTGCCCGCCGCGTCACTCATGCTAGCCCGGTCCCCGGCCGATAGGGGACTTGAGGCGAATGCGGAGCGCAGATGAAGCTGTCGACGACCGAGGCACACCAAGCCAGGCGCAAGCAGGGCGTCAGCCTTGAAATCAAAACGACGATCATGGCTATCGTCGTACTGACGATACTGTTCCTGGCACTGCTCAGCGTTATCGGCGAGCACGCCGTCGCCGGCTTGGCAGTCGGCATGGCTCTCGCCGGCGTCATGATCGCGATCATCCTCCATGTCTGGATCTATCGACCACTGCGCGCCCTCATTGCCCGTTCGCGCCGGCGCCTGGGCGGCACGTACGAAGGCGCCGACCCGCTCTACTGCAACGAACTGGCCGAACTCGAGTACCTGGTCGATGCGCTCGTCAGTGTCTTCACCTCGGCGGAGGACCAGGAGACCACCAACGCCAGCATCAGAGACGACCTCGTGCGATTGCGTGCGTTTAACCGCCAGCTGGTCGAAATCGACGAGATCGGCCAGGAGATCGGTGCCGCGCTCCCCTATCGCGAAACGGTAGACCGCGCCTTGGCAGGTGGGAAGAGGTTTCTACGCGCCGATTTCGTCGCCCTGCTCCTACACGACTCGGAAACGCGCATCTTCACCGCTGAAGGGAGCCTCGGTGTGAACCTGCATAACAGCGACCCCAGCTGTTGTCTATCCACACCCGACTGCCCCGTCCGACGAGCGGTCACCAGCGGACAGATCACGCGCTCCAGCAACCACGCCTGCTCGCTCTTCCCGCAGACAATGAAAGGTCAACTGGTCATTCCCCTAGACGTCGAGGCTGTCGGCGAGATGGCTCTGCTGGCAACAGCAACGTCAGTCGCAACCTTCGATGTGCTCAACGATGACATCGTGGGCCTCCTGCGAAATCACGTACGCACGGCTCTGGGGACTGCTCACAAATTCGATGCCATTCGTCGACAAGTGGTTACCGATCACCTGACTCGTCTCTACAACCGGCGCTACTTCATGAGCCGTGCTGCGGAAGAAGTCGAGCGCAGTTTGCAGAACCAGGCACCAATGAGCGTCGTGATGATCGACATCGACAATTTCAAACTCTTCAATGACAACTACGGTCACTCCACCGGCGACCGCGTTCTGCAGGCAGTGGCGACGATCATGCAAAGCGCCGTGCGCACCAGTGATGTCTGCGCCCGGCATGGCGGCGAAGAGTTCATCATGCTCCTGCCAAACACCCCGGGCGACAGCGCGATATTTCTCGCCGAACGCGTGCGCAACATGCTCGCAGCCACGCGATACACTGGGCTCGGGCTGCCCAGCGACGCCAACATCACCATCAGCGCCGGCGTGGCCACCTGCCCCCGTGACGCGACCACGAGCGAGGACCTGGTTGAACTGGCCGACAAGGCGCTCTATCGCGCCAAGGCTGCCGGTCGCAACCAGGTCTGTCAATACGGTGTCGAGAGTGATCGCCCGCCGATCAGACAATGACGGACTGACGAGCGACCGAGCCAGCGAAGGCACAACTGGCGGCGAACATGAAACGGCTGCGGACGGCAAAGC
>JBKQWK010000153.1:0-5867 GCA_052139595.1 Thermoleophilia bacterium
TAAGAAGTGGCCGGGCGAAATCGGACAGTCCGATAGGTGATACTGCTCCGCGGCAGCAGACCGAGGAGGAACAGCACCGATGCAACGACGCCCACGACGTAACCACTCGCCCGCCTTCAAGGCCAAGGTCGCCCTGGAGGCGATCAAGGGTGAGCAGACCATCATCGAGATCGCCGAACGCTTCGACGTCCACCCGAACGTGGTCACGAAGTGGAAGCGCCAGCTGGCCGAGGGCGCTCCGGGGGTGTTCGGATCCAGCGAGACCGACAAGCAGGATGGACCCGACGTCGCCAAGCTGCACGCCAAGATCGGCGCGCTGACCATGGAGTGCGATTTTTTGTCCGGGGCGCTCGGGCGCACGCACGGCCCGAGCGCAAAGCGATGATCGACGTCGCTCATCCCTTGCCGGTCACGCGCCAGGCACGCCTGCTCGGGCTCTCGCACTCGAGTGTCTACTACGAGCCGGTGCCTGCGAGCGAGCGTGACCTGGTCCTGATGGCGACGATCGACGAGATTCACACCGAGCTGCCGTTCTACGGCAGTAGGAGGATCCGCGGCGAGCTGCTGGGTCGCGGCTTCGTAGTCGGCCGCGGCCACGTGGCCACGCTGATGCGCCGCATGGGCATCACGGCCATCGCGCCCAAGCGCAGGCTCTCGAAGCCGGCTCCGGGGCACAAGATCTACCCCTACCTCTTGCGCGGCCTCGAGATCAGCGAGGCGGGGCACGTCTGGTCTACGGACATCACCTACCTGCCGCTGGCCAGGGGCTTCTGCTACCTGACGGCGATCATGGACTGGGCCAGCCGGCGGGTGCTCGCCTGGCGGCTCAGCAACACGCTCGACGCCGGCTTTTGCATCGAGGCGCTCGAGGAGGCCCTGGAACGCTATGAGGCTCCCGAGATCTTCAACACCGACCAGGGCTCGCAGTTCACGAGCGAGGGCTTCACCAGCGTGCTCACCGGCCACGGCGTTCAGATCAGCATGGACGGCCGCGGCCGCTGGCTCGACAACGTCTTCATCGAACGGCTCTGGCGAAGCGTCAAGCACGAGGAGGTCTACCTGAAAGCTTACGAGAACCTGACCGAGGCGCGCCGCGAGCTCGCCGCCTACTTCCACTTCTACAACCACCGCCGCCGGCACCAAGGGCTCGCAGACCGCACCCCTGACGAGGTCTACTGGTCTGCACTACGCACGCAAGCAAGAGCTGCATGAGAAGCAGTGAACCACCTAAGAACTCGGTTCAGCTGTCCAGACCAACCCGGCCACCTCTCTCTTCGTTGTGCACGTTGATCTCCATGGGGTGCGAAGCCTTGTTCTGCCTGCTTGCGGCAGGGTGAGCCGGCGGTACTTTTGAAGGACATGCTCGCTTCGGGAACGGAGAACCGGTGGACGCACGGACCGAAACTGTGGATCGAGGGAGGGCGGAGAGCGATCTGCCGGTGAGCCCGTTCCCCGAGCCAACCAGCGATCCCGCCTGGCTGTTCATCTGTGAGGGCTTCGACGCGCGCCGTGAGCGCGAAGTGGAGACCTGGCTGACGGTGGCCAACGGTCGAATAGGGACTCGTGGCGCCCTCGAGGAGGGCTCACCGCACTCGGCGCCGCTGACACTTGTCGCCGGGGTCTACGGCGACGGCACCGGCGATCCGATCCTCAGAGAGCCGCTGCCGGCACCGGACTGGTACTCGCTGGCACTGCGGGTCGACGACAGCCGGCTCGACATCGAGAGCGGCCACATTGTCGAGCATCGCCGCATCCTGGACATGTCCCAGGGGATAGTGTTTCGCGAGTGGCTTCACCGCGATCGATGGGGCAGGCTCGTTCGCCTGCGCACCGCGCGTTTTGCGTCGCTCGACGACCGGGCCATCCTGGCTCTGCGCGCCGAGGCCAGGATGGCCGAGCCTGGACCGGCTCTCCTGCAATGGGAGACCTTGCCGAAGGCGGTGATGCCGGGGGGCGCCACGCTCGAGATCGACGTTCTGCGCATGCCAGACGCCGCTATGCTCATTCGCACGTGGGGTCGCAACGGTGGCAGCCATGCGCTCGCTCTGGCGACGCACCCCACGCCGGGCACGCCGTTCGAACAGTGTGCCCAGCGGCTCCCGGGCGAGATCGGCGGTCACCTTGCGGCCGGTGAGTGGGCCAGCGTCGACCGCCTGGCTGCCGTGGCCGCCGCCGCGTCGCACGACTCCTGCGGCACCGCGGCAAAGACGGCCTTGGCGCGTGCTCGCTCGTACGGCTTCGACGAGCTGCTGCAGCGCCACCGTGCGGCGTGGTCGGACTGCTGGCGGCAGTGCGATCTGCGCATCGACGGCGACCCGGAGGCGCAGCGCGCCGCCCGCTTCTCCGTCTACCACATGGTCGGCAGCGCCGACCCTGAGAACGGCAGCGTGTCGGTCGGCGCCCGCGGCCTCTCCGGCATGTCCTACCTTATGCACGTCTTCTGGGACACTGAGATCTTCGTCGTGCCCTTCTTCATCTACTCGCTGCCCGACACGGCGCGCACCCTTCTGACGTACCGCTACGCCAACCTGGACGGCGCTCGGGCAAAGGCGCGTCACCTCGGCTACCGTGGGGCGCTATTCCCTTGGGAGTCCGCCTACCGGGGCATTGAGACCACGCCGGAGCACGTCATTGGCCCTCACGGTAAGAGCATCCCGGTCCTCTCCGGTCTGATGGAACACCACATCTCCGCGGACATCGCGTGGGCGACCATCGAGTACTGGAGGGCGACAGGCGATGATGTCTTCATGGCGGACATGGGCGTGGAGATCATGCTCGAGACGGCCCGCTTCTGGGCCTCGCGCACGGAGCTTGGCGACGATGGTCGGAGGCACATCCGCGGCGTCGTCGGGCCGGACGAGTACCACGAGAACGTTTCAGACAACGCGTTCACCAACCGGATGGCGCGCTGGAACATCGACCACGCCCAGGAAGCGCTGGCCTGGCTGCGGCAGACGCAGCCGGGGTGTGCTGACGCGCTGCTCACACGCATGGGCGTGGACGACAATGAGCTAGCGGAATGGACGTCGGTGGCTGCCGGGCTGGTCGACGGCTTCGATCCACAGACGCGGCTCTACGAGCAATTCGCCGGCTTCTTCGAGATGGACGATGTCGACCTCTCGCGTCTGCGCCCGCGGCCGATGGCGGCCGACCTGGTTCTGGGTCGTGAGGTAACGTTGAGGTCCAAAGTGGTCAAGCAGGCCGACGTGGTGATGCTCTGCCACCTGCTCGCCGATGAGATCGAGCCCGCCACGGCACGCGCCAACTACGACTATTACGAACCGATCACCGTCCATGGGAGCTCGCTGTCTCCGGGCATCTCGGCGGCGGTGGCGGCCCGACAAGGACGTCTGGACGATGCCCTGGAGTGCTTCCGCATGGCGTGCGATGTCGATCTGTCCGACAATATGGGCAACGCCTCGAGCGGCCTGCACATGGCAACCATGGGCGGCATCTGGCAGGCGGTCGTCATGGGGTTCGCCGGGATCTGGCGTCACCATGAGATGCTGATCCTGGACCCGCACCTGCCCGCGGACTGGACCCGTGTTGCTTTCCCACTGCGCTTTCGCGGCGCCGTGCTCCAGTTCGAGATCGGGCACGACCGGGCGACGATCGACGTGCGACAGGGCGCATTGACGCTGGAATTGGGTCCGGGCGACGAGAGCGTGACCCTCGCCCTGGGTCCAGGCAGGCACACGTTCACGCGCGGCGGCGACGGCGCCTGGAAGAAGGGGACGTCATGACCATGCTCATCGCGTATGATGGCTCCGCCTTCGGTGTGGAGCTGGTCGCCACGGCCCGCGTCTTGGCCTCGGTGGCCGGCTGGTCGGTATGCGTCGTCGCGGTGGAGGAGCCGGGGGTCGGTCGGCTGGTAGCAGACGATGACTCGGCCCTCGCCGGCCTTGAGCTGCACCACGTTTCAGGCTCCGCTGCCGGTGCCATACTCAAGGCCGCGGAGGACCACGAGGCGCAGATCGTCGCTCTCGGACTGCGCTCGGACGATCGCCACGGATTCGGCCATGTCGCGCTCGAGTTGCTCCATCATGCAGACACGCTGCTGTTCGTGATGCGGCCCGGCATGCGAGCGCTCACGGCCATCCGCCGCGTCCTCGTGCCCATGGAAGGCAGTCCCGCGGACTCTGCTGCCATGCGTGTGGCGGATCTGACGCTCTGCGCGCCCGGTCGGGAGATCGTGATGCTGCACGTCGTCACCGGTGCGAGACCGCTGGAGGCGGGCAGCATGCCCGCCCCGCGATTCGTTGACGATCCGCACTACGACATGACGGCGTGGCAGCGCGAGTTTGAGACGCGGTTCTCGAGCTGCCCGCACGGCCGCCACCACCGGGTGGACGTGCGGACCGGGGACATCGGCGAGGTGATCCTCGCCGAGGCGGCCGAGTCCAGCGCCGATCTCATCACGATCACCTGGAAGCAGAGCTTCGAAGAGGGTCGCGCACTCACCGCGCGTCATGTTCTTGAATGCTCGCCGTGCCCTCTGCTGGTGGTCGGCCAGAGGGCCGCCGCCACGTCCTAGACCCGCCGGCGCTGACAGCAAGGAACCCGCACTCAGGACTTCCTGGCTCTCTTGCCGTTCGTGTGTCACGCGTGCGCCTTCGGGATGTGGTTGTTTGGCGGCAGACGCGCTCCCCTAGCAGGGATCGGCGACGGCGCCTTTGGCTGACCTGGGCGAGGAGTTCGGCCTTGGCCTTCCGTTCCTCGCGCCGCTGTTGCGGGACTCACCTTCGGGTACTGCTGGTCTAGCTCGATCAGGGTATGGGCGAGAACAGCCACCACGCAGATCCGGGTGAACCTCGTCGCCAATCACTACCGCTCTATCGTCCTACCTGCCGACCAAGTCGCAAGAATCAGCTCGTATCTCAAAGAGACGCTATCGGACAGGCGAGAGGCAGCCGAGGCAGCCGAGGGGCAAATAACCCTGCGTATTCAACGCCTGAACCATGAGCGCACGAAGCTGCTACAGCTCCACTATGCCGATGCTGCGCCGATCGAGCTGTTCAAGTCCGAGCAAGAGCGCATCACACGGGAGTTTGAGAACGCCCGCCACGGGCTCGCATCCGTCTCTCTGGAGTTTGACCAAAGCGAGCAGAATATGATGCGCGCGCTTGAGCTTTCCCGGGATTGCCACAGCGCCTACGTGGCAGCTCCGGAAAGAGTGCGTCGGCACTTCAATCAGGCGTTTTTCGAGAAGATCTACGTGCGCGATGACGGCGAGGTCAGGCATGATCTCGCGGAGCCCTTCCAAATCCTGCTCGATCCAGATCTCAGCGACAGACTTAGGCCGCCTCAGGAACAGAGAAGGACTGTCAGAAGTGTCAACAAAGAAGACCGCGCTCAAGGCGCGGTCGTGGGTTCGAACGTTGAGCTATTGGTGCAGACTTTTCTCGAGAAACCGTACGCAGCGACCGTCAGCCGGTTGACTGGGCATTCTCTTGGGGACATTCCTCGTCGCCGGCCGTTGATACGTGACGATGGCAAACCCGCCCGCCCGATTGGCAACCACTCTTGTCCTCAGGCCTTTCGGGTGAACGGCCTGCGCACTCGGTGGACGCTCACCGACGCCGCCAAGGATGATCTGGCCGGGGTTCTCGCTCCAAACTTCGTACCACCGGACTCAGGCAAGAAGCGGCTCTGACGCTCTCGCAGGCCGTGGGTTACCGACTGCAATCAGGTGACGCTGGGTAGGAACAGGTTTTGCACGCCACCCCGCGGTCAGAGGTCGAGATGAGCAAAGACAAGCACCCAGAGATTGCCAAACTCGTGGCCCAGCTCCGTGTCGCGCCAGGCACAAAGGTGTCTCTGGCGCGAGATTTCGACGCCGGTCACACGGCCCACTTTGTCGCCAAGAA
>JBKQWK010000154.1:0-4414 GCA_052139595.1 Thermoleophilia bacterium
GCACACGATCGCGATGACTGGCATGCGACGGGGTGAGGCACTCGGCTTGCGCTGGAGCGATGTTGATCTTGAGGCGGGCAGACTCGCTGTGCGCCGCGCCCTGGTCCCCAATGGCCGCGGCGTGATCATCTCCGAACCGAAGACCGCCAAGGGACGACGGGTGATCGCTCTCGATCCCGGTACGGTTGAAGTGCTCAAGAGTCAGGCAGCACACCAGCTCGCGGAACAACAGCAGTGGAGCGACAACTGGAGTGACTCACACTACGTCTTCACCTACGAGAACGGTGAAGCTTTGGACCCCGAGAGCGTCAGTCGCTACTGGCGCCAGGCCCTGAAGAGATCGCTGCTACCGCCAATCAGGCTGCATGATCTCAGACACACTCATGCCACCCTCGCCCTGCAGGCTGGCATTCACCCTAAGGTGGTCTCCGAGAGACTGGGGCATGCCACCGTGTCGATCACACTCGATACCTACTCGCACGCTATCCCGGCGCTGCAAGAAGAGGCAGCGGCGCTGATCGCCGGGCTCGTGTTTAGCGGCGAAAACCGCGCAGCCTTGAATCGGCCACGATAGTGCGCACTGTTCGCCGACACAACAAGAACGACACGTCCTTTGCAGTCGTCGCCGCAGTCGGTCGTCGAACCGCGCGTCACCGGCGGCCGCGACGAGCGCAGCGCTGACCGTTTAAGGATCTCTTCAGATAGACAACAGACGAGGAGGATACGCACATGAGAGGCTCCGTCATCCATCGCCATCAGCCCGGTAAACCGGGCTCGTGGTCCTATCGACTCGATCTTGGCGACTCGCCGGCGCAACGCTGCCCTGCCTGCGCAGCGGCAAAGAAACGGCCGAACCGCTTCTGGGTCGAGCGGCGACCGCGCGACGCCTGCCCAAACTGCGGCGGTCCCCTGCTCGACACGAGTGAGCGCCGTGAGCGGATCGTGGCCGGCTTTCGCACCAAGCGGGAGGCGCAGGCGGCGCTCAACACTGCGATCAGCGCCCTGCGCGGCGACGCCGACGTCGAGCCGAGTAAGCTCACGGTGAAGCAGTACCTTATCAACGAGTGGCTGCCGGCGCTCGAGTCGACCCTGCGGCCAACGACAATCGCAAGCTACCAGGGCGCGGTTGAAAACCACCTCGTGCCGGCGCTCGGTACGATCCCCTTGCAGAAGCTCAATGCCACCCACATTGAGACCATGTACGGCGCCCTGATGAGCGAGCCGCGCCGGGGACGCGCCGGCGCGCGGCCGTTAGCTTCGAGCACCGTCCACCAGGTGCACGTCGTCTTACACCGTGCCCTGCGTGACGCCGTGCGCAAAGGTCGGCGGATGAGTAACCCCTGTGACGCTGCCATGCCACCCCGCCGCGCCCAAGCCAGTAAGGCGGGCTTGCACGTCTGGACTGCCGAGCAGCTTGGCACCTTCCTCGCTCTCAGCCGGCCGACACGGCTCGGTCCCCTCTGGCACCTCGTGGCGATGACCGGCATGCGCCGCGGCGAGGTGCTGGCCCTGCGCTGGGAAGACGATATCGACCTCGAAGCGGCGCGTCTCTCGATTCAGCGAGCGTTCGTGCCGGTCCATGGTGAGATCGTGATCTCGGAACCAAAGACAGCCAAAGGGCGGCGCTCGATCGCCCTCGATGCGGGTACCGTCGCCGTTTTGCGCGAGCAGGCCGCGCGCCAGCTTACGGACCAGGAGTCAGCCGGCAAAACCTACCACCTGACAGGCTATGTGTTCACGGACGAACTGGGCCAGGCGCTTGCCCCTGGGCGGATCTCGAAGGAGTTCAACCTGGCCGTCAAAGCGACTCTGCTACCGCGGATCACCCTCCACTGCTTGCGCCATACGCATGCCACACTGGGACTCGCGGCGGGGGTCCATCCCAAGGTCATGCAGGAGCGGCTCGGCCACGCCAACATCGGTATCACCTTAGACCTCTACAGCCATTCGGTGCCGGGGATGGACACAGCGGCGGCAGAGCTGATCGCGGCACTCGTCAGGGGGAGCAGCGAGGTCTGAAAACCGTCGTCAACAGGATGCGTACAATCCGCGTACAATCTCCCTGTTTTAGACGGCCTGCCAAATGAAAAACCCCTGCAAACGGCGGGGGTTTAGGTGAGACGGAGAGCCTCCGGGATAGTATCAACCATAGTTCTTACCCTCCGTAGGTTCGTGAACGGTTATCATACGTCAGCGAACCTGACGCTTGACGTTCCCAGATAGTTGCCACGCTACTCGCGGCGTCTCGTAGTTGACTCGTGACTGGCCTCCTCGTTCCTGACGTGCGCTGCCACTCTATCACGGACACGGCTGTGCACCCCTGTTTAGGAGAGACTCCTGATCGTGTCGGTTTCCTAGCACCTGACGCTCATCATGGATGCGGATTGTTGCCGACAGGCGAGCCTTGCGACAAAGAATGCCCCCGTCTTGGCTCTTCTACTACCACGTGCAGCACAAGTTTCCTTGTCCACCAGAAGCATGCACCTCCTCATCTTTGTGCAAACCAGGCGGGAATCTGAGGAATTTCCTGCACCTTGAGCCCCTCCCTCCACCGGTAGTGCCTGACGGAACACGGCCAGACAGCACCGTTCCGCGCTGCAGTACGGCAGCGACTGTAGCACTTTACCGGCATAGTCATCGGCACGCAAGAAGGAAAACTGCAATCGGTGTTTCGTTACCTACCCGTGCGCGAGAGCCCGAAACGCGGGGCCGGCGGTCGGCGGCAAACAGCAGCAGCGCTGACGTGGCGGCAGGGGCGGGGCTTGAGACGGACTCGTGTTGCGGTTGACGGCGCGCCGGGCAGTGCTTGCAACAGTCGTCAGTGTCGCAGAGAGGCAGAGCAGGCGCCTTCAGTCAGCCGTCCTCTGGTGCGGTTTCAAGGCTCATCGTGGCCCGCAAATTGTACGCAGATTGTTTGCGAAATGAGCGCCTACGCGAACACACCAAGCGTCACCAGAAGATACGGAAGATGGCCCTGTGCAGGTACTTCTCGTCACCAAGCGTTACCAGACAGCACGCCAGAGCACGCCTGCACATTATGGTTGAATCTGTCCTGAAGACGACGACGCTCATTTGGAGGTCCTAATGGCGAGAACCGTTTTTAAACTCGGAACGGGCGTCTTCGGGCTAGTCCTGGCCATGGTCATGGTCGTGGGGCTAGCCTCGCCCAGTTTCGCATCTGCCTACATGAAACCAACAGTCACCCATCTCAGCCCCACCAGTGGCACGACCCTGGGTGGCAACACGGTGACCATCACCGGTAAGTACTACACCGGCTTTGGCAAGAGCCTGGTGAAAACAGTCTGGTTTGGTGGCACCTGGAAAGGTACCAACATCCACGTTCAGGCCAACAGCCAGCTGACGGTCACTGCCCCGCGCGGAGCGGGTACCAAGGGCATTCGTGTAGTTACCGCGGGCGGCATGAGTTCTGCGAGCTCAGCTGACCTGTACACGTTCGTTGCCCCGGTCTCCACCGCTCCCGTCGTCAGCAGCGTGAGCCCCAATACTGGCTCGACGCTCGGCGGCACCAGCGTGACCATCACCGGTACCAACCTCCTCGGTGCTACCGGCGTCATGTTCGGCACGACTCCCGCGCTGTTCCAGACCTCGGTCGGCGGCTCGATCACGGCCGTCGCGCCTGCCGGTACTGTCGGCATGGTTAACGTCACCGTGACCACCCCCGCCGGCACGAGCGCTCTTGTCTCGGCCGATCAGTTCACCTACGCGGCCCCGCAGACCAACGCGATCACCGCCTTCGGCTTTGCCTCACCGGCAGTCACCGGCACCATCGACCAGGTGACCCACGCCATCGCCGTGACCGTGCCTTGGGGCACGAACGTCAGCGCCTTGGTGGCTAACTTCACGGCCCCTGGCGCAACGGTTACCGTCGCTACTACTCCTCAGGTGAGCGGCACGACGGCCAACGACTTCAGTAACCCGGCAACCTACACCGTGACCGCCGCCAACGGTACGGCCCAGAACTACACCGTTACAGTGACGGTTGCAGCGAGCTCGGCCAAGGCGATTACCGCCTTCAGCCTCATGGGAGTCAACGGCACGATCAATCAGAGCAACGACACCATCGTCGTTAACCTGCCCTACACTCCCGACGTCACGGCCCTGGTAGCTACCTTCACGACGACCGGAGCATCGGTCAGCGTCGGTAGCACTCCTCAGGTCAGCGGCACGACGGCCAATAACTTCACCAACCCGGTCACCTACACCGTGACCGCCGCTAACGGTACGACGCAGAACTACGTCGTCACGGTGACGGTCGACGAGCCAACCACTATCGCTGTGCATGCCGGTAACACCCAGAGTGCGGTCGTAGGCACGGCCGTCGCCACTCCTCCCAGCGTCCTTGTCACCGACGCTAACAGCAACCCCGTCAGCGGCGTCAGCGTCACCTTCGCCG
>JBKQWK010000155.1:0-23417 GCA_052139595.1 Thermoleophilia bacterium
CCGGGCTGTGGCGCTGGCCAGCGGCCAGCGCCTCCTCTTGCGCCGCCGTCACCGCGGCCTCGAGCGACGATTCGTCTGCCTCGAACCGTTCGAGCTCTGCCAGGCGCTCGGCTGCCGTCGCGGCAAACGCGATCACCTCGTCAACGGAAACGCCATACTTGCGTTTCAGCGCCTGCAGTTTGTCGTGTCGCAGTTCGAGCGCGTCACGCCGGGCCGGATCAAGGTCAAGATCAGCGAGATACGCTTGCAGCGCCAAGGAGACGTCTTCAAGCTCAGCCGTGAGGGCGTCGAGGCGATCGGCGAAGGAGCCAAGCGCAGGATCAAGAGCGGCCGCTTCGGCAACCTGTTGCCGCGCGGCGCGCAGACCGTCGAGCGCCGCCGTCTCACTTTCGCCGCCCAGCAGCGCCGCGGCGTTGCCGACCCGCTCGACCAGCCTGGCGGCATGGCGCAGTCGCTCGCGTTCGGCCGCGACGGCAACATCCTCCGCCGGCAGCAGCTGCGCCGCCCCAATTTCGTCGACCTGAAAGCGCAACATGTCGATCTCGCGCGCCCGCTCGTAACCGGCACCGCGCTGGCCCGCGAGCGTCCGACCCAGGTCGCGGGCCAGCGCGTAAGCGGCGGCATAGGCAGCCGCGAGTGGTCCGATCTCGTCTGGAGCAGCGGCGTCGAGCAGCTCAAGCTGTCGGTCGAGCTGCAGCAGTTTGGCCTGTTCGAGCTGCCCGTAGAAGGCGACGCGGTCGCGCAGCGTCTGTTCGACGGTTGCCGCCGATGACACCAGGCCGTCAAGCGTGGCGCGCGCGCGGCCGCCTCGCGGCAGCTCGCGCGCCACCGCCAGACTCTCGCCGCCATCCTCGAAGAGCGCCTGCACAACGGCTCGTGAGGCACCGGTCCGAATGAGTTCGTCACCGCCCCTCTGCCCCATCAGCAGACCGATCGCCTGCGCCAGCAACGTCTTGCCGGCACCGGTTTCACCGGTGATGATAGTAAGGCGGGGCGAGAAACGCAGGCGCGCAGCGGCGATGAGCACCAGGTTGTCGATGGAAAGCTCAGCAAGCATCGACGCTACGGTGGAAGAGCTTCTCCTCGACATTCTGATAGAAGGAGCCGCCCGCGCGCACCATGAGTCGGGCCACCTGCCGGCCGGCAGAGACTTCAATTTCTTCACCACAACAGAGGCGCCCGACGACCTCGCCATCGACGACAATTTCGGCTTCGTCAATGGCGGATGTGTTACGCGCCGTGATGACGTGATCAGGGCGCAGAACGAGCGGCCGAAAGCCGAGCGAGTGCGGAGCGATGAAGTTGAGCACCAGCACACGGGCATCCCAGACCACGAGCGGGCCGTCGCAGGAGAGGTTGTAGGCGGTGGAGCCACTCGGTGAGGCGATGATCATGCCGTCGCAGAACATCTCGCCGACGTGCGTGCCACTGATCCCGTAGCTGATGTTGAGCACCCGTCGCGGTTCGATACGCGAGAGAACCACGTCGTTGACGCCGGCGAAGTGCCGACCGAGATGCGTCACCTCGACGGTCATGAGGTCAATGACCCCGTAGCCGCCGGCGACAATGGCCGTCAAGGCGGCACACCAGCCGTCGGGGCGCAGCGTGGCGAGAAAGCCAACGGTGCCGAAGTTGACACCGAGCGTGGGCACACCGCTGCCCACAAGTCGCCCGAGCGCCCGCAAGATCGTGCCGTCGCCGCCGAGCACCAGACAGACGTCGGCAGTCTGCAGCTCGTCATCGGTGATCGCCTCATAACCGAGATCACGCCACGCCGGGTGCTTGACCCGCTCTTCTGGCGGCAACAACAGGTCGATCCCGAGTTCGCTGCGGCAGGCAGCCAGCTCGGCCAAGGCAGCTTCAGTGGTCGCTGGCAGAAGGTAAGTGAGCACCGCCACGCGGCGCAACGGCTCAGCCATGAGCCACCGCGACCGCGCTGGCGGCGGCATCGGCAACGACCACCCGCGCCTGCGCGGCGGCAGCCAGAGCATCGCAAAAGTAGACGAAGTACTCCACGTTCCCCTTCGGACCGGGATGACCGGAGTCACACATGCCAAGCACGGCGGCCCCTTGTTGCGCGAGCCACTTCGCCACGTGAACAAGCACGCTTTCGTGGACGGCTGGATCGCGCACGACCCCACCCTTGCCGACAAGCTCGCGCCCGGCTTCGAACTGCGGCTTGACCAGAACGAGGCCACGGTAACCGGCACGGGTCAAGTCTAGCACAGGGCCCAAGGCGACCGTCAGGGAGATGAACGAGACGTCGGCGGTGACGAATGAAGGCGAAAACGGTAGACGTTGCCGCTGCAGGTAACGAGCGTTGGTGCGTTCGAGCACGGTCACCCGCGGGTCAGTCCGCAGTCGCCAGTCAAGCTGACCGTAGCCGACGTCGACGGCAACGACATGACGTGCGCCTCCCTGCAGAAGGCGGTCGACAAAGCCGCCGGTCGAACTGCCCAGATCGCAACAGTCCTCGCCGACCACCGAGATTGCCAGCTGTGTGAGGGCGTGATCGAGCTTGTTGCCGCCACGTGAAACGTAGCGCGGTCGCTCGGCTACGGTGACGACCGCGTCGCCGCCCACGGAGGTGCCGGCTTTATCAACGAGGTGACCGTCGACCTGCACTTCGCCGGCGACAATAGCGGCTCTTGCCTGGGCCCTCGTCGCGAACAAGCCTCGCCCTACGAGCAGCGTATCGAGCCGCTCCCGCACCGTCTAGACGAGCTGTGCCAGTCCCGCCCGTTCGCCGGCGGCGACGGCGGCAATCGCCGTGGCCGTGAGGCCGCAGTCGGTCAGCAACGTCTCTCGGTCGCCTTGGGCGACGAAACGGTCGGGCAAGCCGAAACGCACAATGCGTACGGTGTTACCGAGGTGTTCAAGAACGGCGCTGCCGAAGCCGCCCGCCAGCACATTTTCTTCGACCGTGACGATTAGCGAATGCGTCGCCGCCAGCTCGTCGAGCAATTCGGTGTCGAGCGGCTTGACGAAACGCGCGTCGACCACCGTCGGCGACATGCCGTCGGCACGCAGAAGGACAGCCGCGCTTTCGGCCAAGCCGACGCCGGTGCCAATACCGATCAAAGCGACGTCGCTGCCGCGCGCGAGAACCGTTGCCTTGCCGACCGGCAACATGCGCAGCTCGACCGGCGGGCTGAACGCTATCGCCGGCAGGCCGCGCGGATAGCGCACGGCAACCGGTCCCGGCAAGCGCAACGCCGTGTGCAGCATGTGCTGCAGCTCTTCCTGGCTGGACGGCGCCATGACCGTCATGCCGGGGATCAGGCGCAGGTAGCTGAGGTCGAAGGCACCGTGATGGGTGGGGCCATCGTCGCCGACCAGGCCACCGCGGTCGATGCAGAAGACGACCGGCAGGGCCTGCAGACTGATGTCCTGAATAAGCATGTCGAAGGCTCGCTGGAGGAAGGTCGAGTAGATCGCCACCACCGGCTTGCGGCCGCCAATTGCCAAGCCGGCCGCAAAGACAACGGCGTGCTGTTCGGCAATGCCGACATCGTAGAATCGCTCGGGAAACTCGTCCTCGAACTCCTCCAGACCGGTACCCTGCGTCATGGCTGCCGTCACGGCGACGATGCGCTCGTCGGCGCGTGCCTCGCGCACCAGGGCGCTGCCAAACGCCTGGGTAAAGGTAACGCCGGGCACAACCGTCTTCTTCTGGCCGTTGCCCAGGTGGAAAGGCGCTGTGCCATGAAACTCAGCCGGGTTGTCTTCGGCGGGTTCGTAGCCCTTGCCCTTGATCGTCTTGACGTGGACGAGCACCGGGCGCTTGGTGTCCAGCGCTTGCTTGATGCTCTGCCGCAAGGCTCGTATGTTGTGACCGTCGACGACACCAATGTACGCGAAGCCAAGCTCCTCAAAGAGCATGCCCGGCACGATGAGCGCCTTCATGCTCTCTTTCACGTCTTTGCCGAGGTTGTAGGCGCGCTGGCCGATGGCCGGGATCTTCAGTACGCCTCGCTCGATATCGTCACGCATTCGCGTCAGACCGGGATCGAGACGAATGCGATTCAGGTACAGCGACAGGGCGCCAACGTTGGGTCTGATCGACATCTGGTTGTCGTTGAGAATCACGACCAGCGGCGTGCGCAGCTGGCCCGCCTGATCGAGCGCCTCGAAGGCGACGCCGCCGGTGAGGGCGCCGTCGCCAAGGACGCAGACGACGCGAACCTCGTCGGCGGCGGCCAGTTTAGCCGCCTCGACCAAACCCAGGCCGTAGCTCACGGAGGTGCTGGCATGACCGGTACCGATGATGTCGTGCTCTGATTCGGCGCGATTGGGAAAACCAGACAGCCCGCCGCACTGCCGGATGGTCGCAAAGCGGTCCGCGCGGCCGGTGAGAATCTTGTGCGCATAGCACTGGTGACCAACGTCCCAGATAATCTTGTCGCGTGGACTGTCGAGAATGCTGTGCAGAGCTACCGTCAGCTCAACGGTGCCGAGACTGGCGCCGAGATGACCGCCCGACTCGCTCACGCACGTCAGGATCAACGCGCGCACCTCATCGGCGACGGCCGTCAGCTCTTGCTCGCTAAGAGAGTGCAGATCCTGGGGCGACGTGATGTGCGAAAGGTAGTCCATGCCTAGGTCCGAGTATAACACCGCACAAACAGGTCTCGGCAACGGCGTTGCGTCACTGCGCGCGGCTGTAAATGTAACCGGCGACACCGCGCAGCGCAGTCGTATCGCCGGAGAGAGCGTCGAGATCAGCCAGTGCTCGCCGGTACGATTGCTGCGCTCGCGTCACAGCGCCCTCCAGTCCATACCGGCTCACGTAGGTCAGTTTGCCCTGGGCCTCGTCTTTGCCAGCGGTCTTGCCCAGCTTGCTGTCGTCGCCTTCAACGTCGAGCACATCATCAACGATCTGAAAGAGCAGACCCAGCTCGGCAGCAAAAGCGCGAAAGGCCGCCAGATCCGGCACCTGGCCGGGAACGGCAAGCAGAGCGCCGCACACGACTGCCGCTTCGATGAGACGACCGGTTTTGAGGGCGTGCAGACGGCGCAGGTCATTGTCGCCGCCAGCAACCGCTGTCACATCCAGATACTGCCCACCGACCATGCCGCGCAAGCCGGTGGCCCGCGCGATCTCGGCGAGTGCCGCCAGCAAGGCCCGGGGGTCACCTGACTGACGTTCAAGGATGAGCACAAACGCCTCGGCAAACAGCCCGTCGCCGGCGAGGATGGCAATGTCCTCGCCGTAGACTACGTGACAGGTAGGTTTACCGCGGCGCAGATCGTCGTTGTCGATCGCCGGCAGGTCATCATGGATCAGCGAATACGTGTGGATCAGTTCGAGAGCTGCCGCCGCCGCCAGCACCTGTTGCGGCGGCGCCGCCAGACTCACAGCGGTGGCCAGCGTGAGCACCGGGCGAATACGCTTGCCGCAGGCGAGCAGTGAGTAGCGCATGGCGTCGGCAAGATGACTCACGCGCCCCTCGACGGCGAAATCAAGCGACTCGAGGTAAGCCTCAGCGAGTTCACGCAAGGCCTCGGGATAGGTCGCACCCTGCTCGGCGAGACGACGACCGACCGTCGCCATCAACCGGCCTCGCGACCGATGAACTCGAGTAAGCGGGTGGCTTCTTCGGCGAGTTCGGTGGCACGCTCCAGCAGACTCATCTCGACCTCGCCACCCGGCAACTGACCGAGACGCTCATCGAGGCCGCGCACCTGAGCGGCAATCTCGTGCACGCGCGCCAGCGCGGCGGCAACATCCTTGTCGGCGGTCATCGCCTTCACTCCGTGCCGCCCTTGGCCGCCTCATCGTTGGCGATGCCTCCGAGAATGCCATTGACGAGCCCTCCCGCTTCGTCGGTCGCGTAGCGCTTCGCCAAACGAACCGCCTCGTCGATCGCCACCTCCGGCGGCGTGACTCCGCTCTGCATCTCCCAGAGCGCCAGCCGCAGGACACTGCGCTCCAGCGGCGCCATCCGACTAAGCTTCCAGTGCCGCGACTGCGCTTCCAGTCGTTCGTCGAGGATCGACTGGCGCTCGACCACTCCGCTCACAGCTCTGATGGTGAAGTCGTCGGCGGTGTAACCTTCGCTACGCCGCAGGTTAGCCAGCAGTTCGGCCAAAGACAGATTCGTGACCTCACGCTGATAGAGGACAAAGAGCGCATCGCGCCGTGCCTGCTTGCGACTCGGACGCCGCGCACTCACCACTGCCCGCCCAGCGAGATCATTCCGGTTCAATCTCGAACAGGGACTGCCCGTACTCAACGGCCGAGCCATCCTCGACGTTGATGCGACGGACGACACCGGCGACCTCGGAGCCAAACTCGTTCATCAGCTTCATCGCTTCCAGGATGCAGAGAGTCTGCCCCACACCGACCCGGTCGCCGAGTTCGACGAACGAGGGCGACGAGGGCGACGACGCCCGATAGAAGGTCGCCACCATCGGCGAGCGGACGACGTGGTAACCGTTCGTCTCATCGACCTCTGCCGCTGCCTTGCCGCCCGGTGCGGCCGTGGGCGCCGGCGGTGATGCCGGCCCGCCAGCGGCGGCCGGCGCGGCCGTCTTGCGCACTGTGACCTTGAGGTCGCCTTCTTCGATGACTACCTCGTCGATCTCGCTGGCCTCGACCATGTCGATGATCTCGCGCACGCGATCGCCAGTGGCGTGACTCAGCTCGCCGCCGAGGTGCTCGGGAAGCAGGCTCTCGCGCGCGCCGAAGACGTCGGACTCCGGGCCCAGGCGATGCCGTTCAAGAAAGCTTCTCGCCGCCTGCGGAAAGAGAGCGTAGCTGAGAAGGTCCTCTTCGCTGTGAGCGAGATCGCCGATCTCGGCGACGTAGTCGTCGACGGTCTCGTGCAGCAGCTCGGCCGGCCGACAGCTGATCGGCTGCTCGTCGCCGAGCACGCGCTGCAGGATCTCCTGCGAGACCGGACCCGGCGCGGCGCCGTAGCGGCCGCGCAGGTAGGCTTTCATCTCGTCCGGCACGATGTGCCAGCGGCGACCGCCAAGCACGTTGAGCACGGCCTGCGTGCCGACGATCTGGCTCATCGGCGTCACCAGGGGAGGAAAGCCGACTTCGGCCCGCACGATGGGAATCTCTTCGAGAACTTCGGGCAGGCGATCGAGGGCGTTCTGCTCGCGCAACTGACTCTCGAGATTACTGATCATGCCGCCCGGCACCTGATGGGAGTACACCTGCATGTGAGTGAGCGAGGTGACGCCGCGCTCGTAGCCTTCGTCGCGACGCACGCCCTCGAAGTACTTGGCGATCGTGAACAGCTTCTCGAGATCGAGACCGCTGTCGTAGGGCGTCCCGATGAGGGCCGTAACGACCATCTCAGTCGCTGGTTGAGAGTTGCCGAACGCCAGCGGCACCGTCGCCGTGTCAATGACGTCGACGCCGGCCTCGATCGCTTTGAGGTACGTCATCGGCGCCAGGCCGCCGATGTAGTGACAGTGCAGCTGCAAGGGAACGTCGAGTTCGGCCTTGAGCCGCGTAATGAGCTGCTCTGCGTAGTACGGACTCAACAGAGCAGCCATGTCCTTGATGCAGAGCGAGTCGGCGCCCATGTCGACAAGCTGGCGGGCAACCTTGATGTAGTGGTCGAGGGAGTGCACCGGCGAAATCGTGTAGACGACCGCCCCCTGAAAGTGCTTGCCGGTCTCTTTGATTGCCGCGGCGGCAACTTCGTGATTGCGCACATCGTTGAGCGCATCGAAGACGCGGAAGATGTCGATGCCGTTTTCGGCCGCCTTATACACGAAGCGGCGGACGATATCGTCGCCGTAGTGACGGTAACCAACCAGATTCTGGCCACGCAGCAGCATCTGCAGCGGCGTGCGCACAACGTGTTTGCGAATGACGCGCAGCCGCTCCCAGGGATCCTCATCGAGAAACCGCAGGCAGGCGTCGAATGTCGCCCCACCCCAGACTTCAAGCGAATGGAAGCCAACGTTGTCGAGGGTCTCGAGAATCGGCAGCATGTCGGCGGTGCGCATGCGCGTTGCCCACAGGCTCTGATGGGCATCGCGCAAGGTGGTATCGGTTATCTCAATGCGGCGTGCTCGCACGAGTGGTTCTCCTTGCCGGTCGGCGCAGCTTCAGGCGCGCGAGAGGTACTCGCCGGTGCGGGTGTCGACCTTGACGCGCTCGCCCGGCTCAATGAACAGCGGCACTAATACAGTGACGCCGGTTTCGAGCGTCGCCGGCTTGGTGCCGCCTTGCGCCGTATCGCCGCGCAAGCCCGGCTCGGTGTGAGTGATCGTCAGCTCGACCGCGGTGGGCGCCTCCAGCGAAAACGGTTGATCATCGAGGTACAGCAGCTCGACGACGCCATTTTCGACGACCCACTTCAGCGCGTCAGCGGCGGTATCTGGCGAGATCGAGACCTGCTCGTAGGTGTCGCCGTCCATGAGAACCACTTCGGTCTCGGTAGAATACAGATACTGCATTTTACGCGACTGCGTATGCACACGATTGAACTTTTCACCGGCGCGGAAGGTCTTGTCGAGAACGGCGCCGGTGGCGATACTGCGCACCTTGGTGCGCACAAAGGCGCCACCTTTGCCAGGCTTCACGTGCTGCGATTCGACGATCGTAAAGACCTCGCCGTCGATTTCGACGGCCATGCCACTCTTGAACTGGTTGGTGTTCACAACGTCGGCCATACGCTCCTACTCAGGCTGGGGGCGAAAACGGTTTCAGGACAGAGGTGTAATCATACACGCAGCTGGAACGGCGCGGTAGCAGGCGCGGCCGGCCGGCGAGCGGCCGCGCCGAAGAGCCGTCGGCGTGAGGCGGCCGTTGCACGCGGCTCGGCGCGACCCGGCAAACACCGGCGATCAGTCGGTAACCAGCAGCTCCTTGGCAAACGCCGTCAGCGTTTCGCCACCGGTGGCGGTCACCAGTACCGTGTCTTCAATGCGCACGCCGAGTCTTCCCTCAAGGTAGATGCCCGGCTCGACAGTCACGATCATGCCGCTGGCCAGCGGGTCGCCGCGCCGCCGACCCAGGCGCGGACCCTCATGAATCTCGAGGCCGACACCGTGGCCGGTGCCGTGGCCGAAGTGGTCGCCGTAACCGGCCGCGTCAATGACGGCGCGAGCAGCGCCGTCAACATTGCGGCCGTTGCCGCCGTCGCCTACGGCCGCCAGACCGGCAAGCTGCGCCTGCCGCACGATCTCGTAGACGGCGCGCTGCTCGTCGGCAACACTGCCGGCGGCAAAGGTCCGCGTGATGTCGCTGCAGTAGCCGTCGACACGGGCGCCGGTGTCAATCACAACCAGCTCGCCGGCGGCGATGCGACGTTCGCCGGGAATGGCGTGTGCCAAGGCAGCCCGCTCGCCGGTAGCCACGATCGTCTCGAAGGATGGACCTTCGGCACCCAAAGCATTCATCTCGGCGCGAATCTGCCAAGCGACGTCGCGCTCGCTGCGACCGACAAGCCCGACCGCGACCACGCGCTCAAGCGCCGCGTCGGCAATAGCGCAGGCGCGGCGCACGGCGGCGATCTCGCCGTCGTCCTTGACGAGACGCAGCGCCGCCACGTGTTCGCCGATGTCGCGCAGGTGGCCCTGGTGAAGGCGGCGCAGGCGGCGATAGCCGCCGTAGCTCACGTCGCCGCCTTGAAAACCAAGCTTCGCGTCGCTGCCGGCACGCTCGCGGACGGCGAGCAGAGCGTCTTCGAGAAGATCGTCGGTCTGCAGCAGCGCAAAGGCGGACACCTCCTCGTGCACTTGCGCCCAGTAGCGTGAATCGGTGGCGATCAACGCCCAGTCGGCCGCGATCAGCAGGGCGCTATCATCACCACGAAATCCGGAGAGGTAGCGCACGTCCGGCGTCGCCGTCACAAGCAAGACATCGAGACGCTCCTGCGCCAGCAAACGTCGTGCTTTCTCTAACCTCTCACTCGCCCGATTGCCGCCGTCTGCCGTCATGACTGTCCTTTCTCATCCACGTTCCTCTGCTGCCCTGCGCTGCCCTTCGACTGCCCTGCGCTGCCCCGCGCTGCCCTTCGACTGCCGTGCACTGCCCCGCGACTCCTCTTCCCGGCCGCTACCGTCGGCCGCGGGCACGCTGTCGGCCGCGGCCGTCAGACCATCGGCGTCGGCCTCACGAAGCATCACCGGCTAGCAGCGTATCGTCATCTGTCGGCGCATCACCTCTCGAAGCCAAGCCCGTCGGCGCCGCGCCGCCCAGCAGCGCCGCCAGGGCATCGACCGCAGCGAAGTAGCCCTGCACACCTTGGCCTGACACACGCACGACGGCAAGATCGGCGATCACCGAGTGACGCCGCCACTGCTCGCGATTCTCGATCGCCGAGAGATGCACCTCGGCCACAGGAGCGACGATCAGTTCGAGCGCATCGTGCATCGCGTAGCTGTAGTGCGTCCAGGCACCGGGGTTGATGATCAGCGCATCAATGCCGCCGCGACTGAGCAGGTGCAAGTGCTCGACCAGGACGCCCTCATGATTGGTGTGAAAACTCTGCACGGTGAAGCCTCGGCCGAAAGCGTACGTAGTCACCTGCTCTTCCAGGCTCGCCAGCGTAAGGTCACCGTAGTGGCGCGGATCGCGCCTGCCGAGCATGTCCAGATTGACGCCATGGATGAGCCACAGCGTTTTCAGCGCCGCGCCAGCCACTCCACCACCTCGCGCTGCAGATCGGCAGGCACGAAAACCGGTCGCCGCACCCGGCCAAGGTCTTCGAGCAGAACATAGGCCACGCCGGTGGCATCGCGCTTCTTGTCACGGTCAATCAACTCGACCACTGCCGCCGGCGTCACGCCGGCCAGGCGCTCAGGCAAGTTCAGGGCACTCAACAGTCGCTGCCCGCGCTCGCCTGCGGCGGCGGGCAGGCCGGTCAGGCGCTGCGACAGCCAGAGCATCGCCCGCAAGCCCAGCGCCACGGCTTCGCCGTGGGTGTAGCCGCTAAAACCGGCGGCGGCTTCAATCGCATGACCGATCGTGTGACCGAGGTTAAGAACCGCCCGCGCGCCGCTCTCTTCGCGCTCGTCTTCGCCGACCACCGCCAACTTGATGCGCTGGCAGCCGGCGACGATGCGAGCATCGACCGGCAATCCAGCGCCGGCACTGGCGGCCGCACTGACGCCCGCGCTGGCTTTAGCGCTGGCACTGGCGTTTACACTGGCACTGGCACTGGCCTCAACCTCGTCCAGCAACGCGCCGCCGGCGAGCAGGGCGTACTTGGCGATCTCGGCCCAGCCGCTGCGCACCTCGCGTTCTGGCAAGGAGCGCAGCGTCCCGAGATCGGTGACCACCAGTCCCGGCTGATAGAAGGTGCCAATGTGGTTTTTGCCGGCGCGAAAATCGACGCCAACTTTGCCGCCGAGGGCGGCGTCGACCTGAGCCAGCAACGTAGTCGGCACCTGCACGAAACGCAGCCCCCGCAGGTAGGTGGCAGCGGCGAAACCAACGAGATCGCCGATCACGCCGCCACCGAGAGCGACGAGAGTATCGTTGCGACTCAAACGACGATCATAGAGCGCGTCGTAGAGTTCCTCCACGCGCGTCATGGTCTTCTCACGTTCACCAGCCGGGAGGACGACGGTCGAAACGGCGAAGCCGGCGTCAGCCAGCGAAGCCACAACCTGATCAAGGTACAGCGGCGCCACGTTTGCGTCGCTACAGACGACGGCCTGTCCTGGCGGCGCACAACGGCGCCATTCGGCGCCCAGCGCCGCCAGCAAACCGTCCCCAACGACAACCTCGTAGTCACGCTGGCGCGTCTGCGCCAGCAGACGTTGCCGCAGCGCCGGCTCGTCCGCAGCGGTCACGAGTCGCCCTCAGGCGTGAGCGGCGGACTGCTCGGCAGCGCATCGCCAGACGACGTACTGTGCGGCACCGGATGGTTCGCCGTCGCACCGTCGCTCGGCTCACTGCGAGCCCATGCCGCAAGCCGGACGGCCACAACTTCGGCTGGCTCTGCGCCGTCGTTGGCGAAGCGGGCCGTGGCGCAGGCACGATACAGCTCTTCACTAGCTGTATAGAGCCGCGCCAGAGCCTCGCTATTCGCGGCCAGCGGTCGCTCGGAGCCGTCGTCGCGAACCCGTCGGCGCACAACGTTGAGTGGCGCCGTCAGCCAGGCGACTCGCTCCTGCTGCGTCAGGGCCATACGCACCTCATCGTCGGTCACCGAGCCACCACCGAGCGCGATCACGTGCGTCTCGCCGGCAGCAGCACGAAGAGCATCGAGCACAACCTCACGTTCGAGTCGCCGAAAACCCGCCTCGCCCCGCTCGGCAAATATCGTCGCAATAGGTCCCGCCTGACGCTCGATCAGAGCATCGGTATCAACGAATGGCGCCTGCAGGAGCTGGGCCACGGCGCTGCCGACGCGGCTTTTACCGGCGCCCATGAAACCGATCAACACGACGCTCGGCACCCTTCCTGTCGCCGCAGGCGCTGTCGACGATGTTTCGGGAACGGTTGCTGTCGCTTCAGGCACGTGCCCAGAGGTCATGGCCGCCGGTTCCGGCGCCGCAGGCCGGCGGTGCCGGCAACAACTTCGGTCACGGTAGTGCCGCCGAGGCGCGCCAGCAGGGCGTCGGCCAGAGCCAGGGCGATCACGGCCTCAGCGACGACTGCCGCCGCGGGTACCGCGCATACGTCACTGCGTTCGAATCGCGCCGTGACGCGCTCGCCGCTGCTCATATCCACGGTTGCGAGCCCACTGCGCAGAGTCGCAATCGGCTTCATCGCCGCTCGCAGAAGGATGGTCTCGCCGGTGGAGATACCACCTTCGATGCCTCCGGCGCGATTCGTGGAACGGTGAAATGAGCCTTGCTCGTCGAGAGAAATCTCATCGTGCACCAGCGAACCACGCTTGGCTGCCGCCGCAAAGCCTAAGCCGATTTCGACGCCCTTGATCGCCGGAATCGTCAGCAAGGCCGCCGCAAGCGTAGCGCCCAAGCGCCGATCGCCCTGAACGTAGGAGCCAACCCCGGCCGGGAAACCTTGCGCCTGGACCTCGAAAACGCCGCCCAGGGTGTCGCCGGCTTCAGCCGCTGCGTCGATCGCCGCTCGCATGCGCTCACTCGCGGCGCGGTCGAGACAACGAAGAGGATCGTCGTCGGCAGCGGCGACGGTGTCGGCGGCGAGAGGCTGTGCGCTCTCCGCCGCCGTGACGGCGCCGATTGCGACGACGTGGCTGACAACGCGACACCCGACCTCGGCGAGAAGCGCCTTGGCAATGCCGCCGCCAGCGACACGCGCCGCCGTCTCGCGAGCGCTGGCGCGCTCGATGACGTCACGCAGATCGTGGCGACCGTAGACGAGGGCGCCCATCAGGTCGGCGTGGCCCGGCCGCGGAACCGTGACCGCGGCGGCCGGCAACGGTGGCAGGTCAACGGCCAAGGTATCGCCCCAGTTCGCAGCGTCATGATTAGCGACCACCAAGGTGATCGGCGCGCCGGTCGTCTCGCCGTAGCGAACCCCAGACAGGATCTCTACGTGGTCCCGTTCAATCGCTTGCCGATCACCGCGCCCGTATCCTTGCTGACGACGGCGCAGGTCGCGGTCAAGCTGAGCAGCGCTCAAAACCAGACCGGCTGGACAGCCGTCGACAATAGCCGTCAATTGACGACCGTGCGATTCACCAGCAGTGAGGATTCTGAGTCCGCTCATGGCATCTACCTTACACAACCTACCGCCGCCAGCGGAACCCCATGCCGCCAGCAGGAGCCGCGCTCGAGTGACGTTGCCGCGTCCGCCGTGGACGCACGCGCCGTGGCGAAGCTCAGATTACTTGGTCACCGATTGGCCCTTGCTCAGAACCAAGGTGGCATCGCCGTGCAGAATCGTCACGGTCTGCGCGCCGGCATTGATGCCCAGCACCTTGATCTGGCCCCACGACGTCGTGAACACATCGCCGACAACCTTGTTAGCGTAGGTCGTGCCGTTGACCACAAAATTGGCACTGCTTTCGCCGTTGAGCGTGTTGATCTGCGTCAGCTGAATGGTGTTCGTAGAGGGAGTCGACGAACCGCCGGTGGACGGATACGTAAGCTGCGTGACGTCAAACTTGTACGTCGTTCCCCTATAACCGTCGGTCGCCGACGCGCCAGCAGCCACCACGAGGGCGGTCGCACCACTGTCGAACGTGCCGCTCAGGGGCGTGAACGTCACCCCGGCGGGGTCGCTAATCGAACTGATCGTAAAGAGTGGACTGGCGACGGGGACCTTGTCACCCGTCTTTACCGTATACGCGGTGCCGTTGATGGCGATTTTTGCCCCCGTAGGCGCCACCGTCGCTGAAGTGCTCGTTGGCGTCGGGGTGGGCGTCGAGGGAGACGTCGGCACAGGTGTCGGCGAGGCCGTGCTGCTGGTACTCGCGATGCCCACCGAATTGTCGTAGAAGGGGTCTTTGCTCGTGAACTGGTCGAGAACCGGCTGCTGCTTCGCCGGGTCAACGGCGAGCGGGTTGGTGGCCGCCGTGATCGCGCCACCGCCCGTGGCGGCGACGCCGACTTGCTGACCGCTGGCGCTGCTACCACCACTCAAACCAGAGGCCGCCTGCGAAACGGGCGAGCCATGACTAAACGCCACCGCCAAACCAATACCAAGCAGCCCGGCGAGAACCAGAGTCACCAGCGTCTTGCGCGTCACTGGGCACCTCCCGTCGTCGCAGTAGTTGCCGGTAGAGCTGCCGCCGGCCACAGGTAGGCGTTGAGCGTCAGCGAGATGGTCAACGAGTTGCCAATGCTGCTGGTAGTCGTCGAACCGGAGCCCGAGCCGGACATCTGGATCGAAACCGGCTCCAGAAGGCGGCCGGTAGCGACAATGTCACCGTTGTTGAACTGGACGTACTGCTCCAGGCGATAGAGAAAATCTTCGAGGTTGAAGAAGCTGCCCGTCAAGGTGAGGTTAATCGACTGGATGCCAAACGGTGTGCCTGTCTGCGGGAGCGCGGGCGTGATGCCACCGAACTGCAACCCCGAGAGTTCGGCCGTCTGCGTAAGTTCGATGATCAGTGACGGTACGTTACCTTGACTGGGCAACATCTTACCCAGTTCAATGAGGTCGACCTTGGCTTGCGGCGCCGTCTGCTCGAGCGCCTGTAGCTGCGCAACCTGGGCGCTCTTCTCGCTGAGGCTGGTTTGAGCGCTGGCGATCTGTGTGTTCGCCGTGTTCAGACGTGACTCTACCGGGTTCAAGAAGAAGAGATACCAGGCGACGATGACAACAACCGCCGCGACCCCGGCAATGATGTAGACCTCTTTACCGTTACCGCGCAGCTTCATTGAGCGCCTACCAAGACCGTCGTCGGCGGCGGCGTCAGAAATGACCGCAGACTCGCCGTGATCGTGAACGTCGCATAGCTCGCCTGCCCTGACGGCGACGCCGCCGTCTGGGACGAACTGGAAAGATTGATATTAGTCAGCTGCGGCAGGAGGCCAAGCCTGGTCATGAACGTTGCCACCGACTGCTGACTGGCAGCCACGCCAGTGAAGGTCACGGCCGTTGTCGGCGCGGCGCTTTGCCCCGCGGCCGCTTGAGCGGCTCCGGGCAACATTGCCGACGGCACCGTCGCCGACAGTGACTGTAAGCGCACGTCATTAGGGATCACAAGGCTGAGTTCTTGCAGAATGTTCGACCACGTGACACGCGAGTTATACAGCCCTTCGGCAGTCTGCATCATGGTCGTGCGCTGGGTCGCCAGGGTCTGATAGGGCGTCAGACGAGCAACTTGCGCACTGAGCGCATCCATCTGACTGGTGAGCCCCGCAAGCTCGTTATTCTTGGTCGATATCTGGTTGTTTTGCCACACATAGACGATGCCGAGAATGGCCACCAGAACGAGGAGACCAACGAGCACATACATAACTCCTCGCTCACGGCCTGCCTTAACACGTTCGTCATGTGGCAGGAGGTTAATGCGCTTCATGTGACCGCTTACTCCTCATCGTCCAAGGCAAGACCGAGGGCAATTGCCAGTCGTGGCGCCAGCGCCTGCAGTTCTGCCGGCGTGAGCTTACTCTTGTTTTCACCGACGCGGCTGAGCGGGTCGCCCTGCTCAACCGGCAGGTGAAGCGCCTGCGAGAGAGAGAACGCCACGTTGCGAGTCAGCGAGCCGTTACCGGTGATGCGCAACTTGGTGATCGACCCCTCGTGCTCTTGGGTGTGGTAGTAATCAATCGAGCGCCGGATCTCATCCGAAAAAGCCTCCCACGCGGCGTCGAGCGCGTCGCGAGTTGCCTTCACCGTTTCTGGCTCGATGTCTGTGAAGGAGTCGTCGCCATCGCCGCTCAGCCCTACTGTGGTGCGCAGAACCTCAGCCTCTTCGTGGCTTATGTTGCGGGCCTTGATTAGCACCTCGGTCAACGCCCCGCAGCCCAGGTTGATAACGCGCGTGAACTGCGGTATCCCGTTGACGGTCACGACGAGGTTGCTGATGCCGGCACCGATGTTGACCAGAGCGATCGCCTCAGCGCCGTCGGTGGGTGCCCCCTGGTCAATGAAGGCGACGCTGGTACCGAGAGCCCGCGAAAGAGCAAACGCCTGCAGATCAATGCCGTCGATACCCAAGCCGGCCTTCTTGGCGACTTCGACGAACTGGCTGATCATGTCACGTTGGGCGGCGACCAGGAGAATCTTCTGTCGCATTACGCCATCTTCGCCGGCCACGGTGGCCAGGACCTGGTAGTCGAGAATCGCCTCTTCGACGGGAATGGGAATCGCCTCTTGGGCCTGAAACTCGACCGCCGCCCGCAACTCTTTCTCGTCGATTTGCGGAAACGTCATCGTGCGCACGACAATTTTCTGGTTCGCCAAGCCGAGGTGGAACCGCTTGCCCGACAAGCCACTTTCTTTCCAGAAGGCCTTCAGCTGCTGAGCGAGGCCATCGACATCGATGACCTCACCCTCGAACATGAGTCCATCGGGTAGCGAGCGTACGGCGGCAGCAGTGAGAACCTGCGTAGTTTTCGTGGCCCTGACCTGGACGGCCGCGATGGACGTCTGTTCCAGATCAAGGCCGATACGCGTCGCGCTTCTTGCCATCGTCTACACTCCGCTTGCCGTCATATTCAGCAAAATTGTCGGCAGAATCAAGGGAACGCTTGAGAACTCCCACACATCCGCGTGACTTCGACGAACTCTCGATCAACCCTGCCCCACGCGCGGTGATTATGTCATAAGTAGCTTTCACCCGTACAGAGCAAGCCCCAGCGATACAACCGCACGCACTCATTCCAAGGCGGCCAATGAACACCGATAATACCCGGCTGGAGCCGCTCGTGGCCAGGCGAACGGCATCGTCACGGTGAATGGCGCACGTACGTGCAGTCCACCGGCAAACACGCACCCCTGCACGTTCAGAGGCGCCTCGATAGTCGCCTCGCCGGTCACAACCAACGCACCGCTGAACGAGGCACCGACGCCAGCACCGGCCACGACGCGGGCGTTGCCGTCAACAACAACCGTGACGGGGTTCGCTCCCGGGGCGCCTTGACCGCTGATCGAGATGCTGCCGGCCGCGTTTGCCGGCGCAACGAAGATGACGACGCCGCGCGCTGGTCTGCCGGCCGCGTCGAGCGGTATCAGAGGCAGCTCGTCAAGGTACAGCTCATCATCGCGCAGAGCCGCGCCCGGGTCGACGGCATGAGCGCGCAGGTCGGCAAGGGCCTTGGCTGCCGGCATTGCGGTTATCGCCGCCGGCGGTCGCGTGCCGGCGTGAACGTCGCTGTCTGGGCCGGCGGGCAACGCCGCCTCGTGCTCTTCGCCGATCTCATCGACGAAGATGCTACCGCCAGCGTGAACAGCAGCGAGCAGCCAGAGGTCAGGATGAACGCTGTCGAGCGCTGGCCCCACAGCACGCGCGCCGCCAAAAATGACGAGCTGACGACCGGTGACATTGCCGCCGACGTAGAGCCCGCTGCCAGTGATCTGCGTCGGCGCCTCGACAATACAGTCGCCGGCAACTGCACAGCCGGCGGCGATCGCGCTCGGCTGCACGAGCAGCCGAGCCGTGACCTGGCGCCGGGCAGTACCGCACCTGCCCGTGACGTTGACCACGAAAGTCTGCCCGCTGCCGGGCGCCGCCCCAGCAAGGTCGGCAGTCATGACAACGTCATAGGCGGCGCCGTCCCCGCAGGGGCCGGTAAATGATAGCAACGGTCCGGCAGGCAGGCTCGATCCCCAGCGCAGCTCTTCTGCCGCCGCTGTCATGCCGGCGCGAGCGGCAGCATCGGCGCCGGCGCCGGCCAGATCGGCGCCTGTGGTCGCCGCTACCTCGCTCGTCAGTACAGCCGCGGCGCCGACAGCGACAAACGACGCCACGGCCAGAGCCAGCACAGCCAGGAGAACGAAGCCACTCTGGTCACGGCACTTGCTCACCATGTCAGCGGCACCGTCCCCGTGCGCGCCAAAGGCGCCGCGCCGTGAACGACGACAGTGAGCGACAGCCGGACGGCGCGCACCAGCCCCGCGGTCGTGGCCGACAGTGTGCCGTCGGCCGCTAGCGACAACGGCACGCCGCTGCTCGACAGGTAGTCAAACGAGAGCGACTGCACACCTTCGACCACATGATTGCTCGCGTTCTTGCGCCAGAGGATCCCGCGCGCTGCGTCAAAGTAGTAGACGATCGTCTCTGAACTGCCATCGATGTGAGTGACTGAGACGGTAAGACAGGTGCGGCTGCAACTACCGGACGGGCTAGCCAGTAATGATCCTGAGGCGACTTCGAGTGTAAAGAGACGACGGGCGAAGGCCAGCCGTGAAGCTGCTTCGGCGCTGGCGTTGCTGCGCGCACAGGCAGCTGCCGTGGTAAAAAACCACGACCACGCACCGGCAAGCAACAGCGAGGCCAGCGCCACAGCCACGACAAGTTCGATCAGGCTGAACCCGCTCTGCGCCGGCCTGCGCCTCACGGCAGAACCGTCACACGATCGTCGCTGACCGAGTTCGTTACGACGGCAGAAAGTCGCCGCGGTGCGCTGTCACCATCTCGGTAGTACGTCAGGTCAAGAATGAGCGAGAGGGACGGCGGCCGCAGGTCGGGCGCTTGCCAGCCGGCAACTGCCGTTGGCGGCAGCGGCAGCCACTCGCCGCCCGAGCAGATGGCAAAACGAGCCGTCACGCGGAGAGCGCAGCTGGGCAGATCGAGCCGGGTAAGAAACGCGCCGGCGGGCGCGTCGGGTGCCGCCGACGCGATATACGCTGCCGCCGCGGTATTGCGAGTGATATCGGCGTGTGGAAAGAGGCGACCGAGAACGCTGTTGGTTTCGCCGCCCAGTTGGTCAGACATCATTGGCAGTGTACGCACGGTGCCGAGCCAATTCTGGACGTCAGTGGCGGCCGTATCGCGATCGTGCGTCAGCGCGTCGCTCTTCAGCACGGTCATGACGAAGCCGCTGGCGGCGGCAACCGTCAGGAGCAGCACGCCGGCAGCAATGGCGACTTCGAGAAGCGAGAATCCTGCCTTGTCGGTGGCGCGCGCCACGTGCCGGCGATGCGCGGTCGGGCGCACGACGCGAGGGCGATGCGCAGCTAGGTGCTGGCGGTGCGCGCTTACGCGCGTGGCCTGCGGACTGCGGCGGTTCACTCGCACCGCATGCCGCCTGTGAGCTGCACAACAACCGTGGCCGTGGTGCCAGTCCAGCGCAGCCAGAACGTGCCCGCCCGCGGAACTAGAGAATTGCCGGCACAAGGCCAGCCGTGGGCGGCAAACTCTATGACGCCGCCGGGAAAATTGGTCGTGCAGGCAACCGCGCCCAGGCTGCCAGACTCGGCATCACGCCAGACTCCGTCGCGCAAGACGCTCGCCTGATATACAGCATCGGCCGTGACCGTCACCCGCGTGCGGGTGGCACCCGCCTGCGCCTCTGCCTGGGCATGGCGCAAAATGACGACCAGCTGCCGGCCGGCAGTGGCCACAGAGACGTGGCCACGCATGGCTACTGCCGAGGGCACTGACACGCCGGTTATGACCGCCAGCACGGCCACAATGACGGCCAGCTCGACAACCGTGAAACCGTGCTGGGCAAGCACGCCGCGCGGTGCTAACCGCCGGCGAACACACGAAACGTGACTATGAAGCGAATCCTTCATGGAAACCACGATAAGCTCGCCCTCCCGAGGTCACCAGGGTGACCACGGCCGTGGTAGGGTGACAGTGAAAGCTCAGGAGTGGTGACAGTGGCACGGCCACGCAGTCAGAGTGGCGGCGCGAGGCCGGCATCGTGGCGACGCGAGGCGGTCATGAGAGTGGAGGTACACTCTCGTGGCGCGGACGCTTCAGGCGCTGGTGGCGGTCACGTCAGACGCGGGCCGAAGCGTCGGCACGCGGCGGTCAGCGATGCAGCGCGACGCGCAGGTAGGCGTGCACGAGCGGGTGGCCGACGAAGAGAGCGGTCACCGCGCCGAGGGCGAGAAACGGACCGAAGGGGATGGCGGTCTTGCCCGAGCGGCCGGCGAAGGCGACCAAAGCCACGCCGCCGAGAGCGCCGACGACGAAGGCGATGAACAGCGCCGGGATCACGGCGGAACCAAGAAAGAAGCCCATGCACAGGGCCATCTTGACGTCGCCCATGCCCATGCCGGTGACGCCGCGCAGGCGTTCGTACACCTCGGCGATGACGAACAGAAACAGCGCCGCCCCCAGGCCAGCCACCAGCCATTCAAGCCAGCGGTGAGGCTGCAGCACGATCATCAGCACCAGGCCGACGGCGGCCGTGGGCAGAATGATCACGTCGGGGATGATGTGCTCCTCCACGTCGACCTCGCTGACGAGTACGAGAGCAGCAATGAAGAGCAGGTGCGGCAGGAGCACCCAGCTCAGACCGTCGAGGCCGGCAACGCCGGCGAACAGGCCGGCGGTGAGCGCCTCGACCACCGGGTAGCGCAGGCTGATGGCGGCGCCGCAGGCACGGCAGCGGCCGCGCAGGAGGATCCAGCTGAGCAGCGGAATGTTGTCGTAGGCCCTGATCCGAGCGTGGCAGGTGGGGCAAAACGAACGCGTCTCGCGAACGATGCTGATGCCGCGCGGCAGGCGGTAGGCCCAGGCGTTGACGAAACTGCCGATGAGCAGGCCGTAGAGTGCGGCCACAACAATGAGAAAGGCGGTCATTGCGCGCTCGCGAGCGCAGGGCTCGCCGCTGTCGGGCGCGCCGACGGCGATATCGCTCTCTCGGACACCGTGAACGTCGTCGTGGCTGGCCCGCGAGAAGACGCGTATTGCTGCGCGTCATTGCTGCCTCTCCGAGGGTGTGCCGTCACTGCCGCACTCGCCCTCACAGGTAGCGCTGGAAGAGGGCGGCGATGAGGTCGTTGAAGCGCGTCGGCGAGAAGATCGGCTTGAGGGCGGCGACGGCTTGCATGCGGGCCTGTTTCGCCTTCGGCAGCAGGCCGTTCAGCGCCGCCGCCGCCTTCTGCATAGAGTACTTGTCGCCCTGCTGGTAGATCTGTGCCCACATGATGATCGCCGCGTGCGTCTCGCCGCCCTTGGCCAGCAGGTCCGCCGCCAGGCGGGGCACAAACGCCGGCCGGCCGGGCAGGCCGGCCGCAACCGTGAACCAGTGGGCGGCGACCTGGTCCTTCGTCTTGCCCTCACCGTACATGTAGACGAGAAAGCCGAGCTGGAAAGACAGCTGCCAGTTGCGCGGATTGGCCCGCTGGCCGCGCTGCAGCAAGGTATAGGCGACGAGCGGCTGGCGGGCGTCGATGAGGGCGAAGCTGCTGAACAGATACGGCTCGATGAAGTGCGGGCTCAGCGTCGTCACCAGCGTGAGCATCGCCGGCAGCGAGTCGAGGCGATGGTCACCGTTCACATGCTCGCCGTAGTACTGGATGGCCCCGAGCCAGTAGATGTCGGCGATCGAGGTGCGGTAGCTGGGCGAGAACTCCTCGTAGAAACGTGGCGCCGGCACAAAGACGCGCGCGTTGCCGGCACTGGTCGCCGGGCGGCTGATCTGAAAAACGATCACCGCCGCCAGACAGATAGCGGCCGCCAGGATGGGAAGCAGGCGGCGACGCAGCAGTTCCGACAGGCGAGGCAGCAGTGCGGATGATCGGCCGCCCATCAGAACTCCTTGCGGCTGAACACCCACGAAGCGAGCAGCAAAGCAAGCACCGAGAAGGCGATCAGATAGCCGCTCCAGGCTGCAATCAGCGGCCAGTCCGGGCTCCCCTCCCCGACGACGGCCGGCTTGATGTCGACCGCGTTAAGGTTGGGGATGATCACGTAGACGATCCAGGAGATACCTTTGAGAATGGCGCTGTGGCCGAGGTTGGTCAGGGCCAGGGCGTGATGGCTGAGCTGCCCCGCAATGAACAGAGTGATGCCGAGTACGCTGGCGAGGATCGTGGAGCTGACCGTCGAGAGCAGAATCGTCAGCGCCACGATGACCAGCAGCTCAAGGTAGATCAGTACAGTGGCGGCGAGGATCAGCGGCGTCGGCGATTTGCTCACCGCCCAGTCGGCGAAGAAGAGAAACACACCCATGCCGGCGAGCACGCAAGCCAGGGTCGCGGCCAGACCGAGAAACTTGGCAAAGATGAACTGCACCCGGCCAACCGGCTTGGAAAAGATGATGTAGACGGTGCGCTTGTCGACCTCTTTGTGCACCAGACTGGCGGCGACAAAGACGGCGACGACAAGGCCGAAGAAGCTGACAGCAACGAGGCCGAAGTCTTTCATCATTCGGCCTTGCTGACCGAGGCTGATGCTCGCCAGCCAGAGACTGGCGACGATCATCAGCAGGGCAAAGGCGACGATGACACCGAGAATGCGGTCGCGAATCGTCTCCTTGAACGTATTCAGAGCAATTGCGTAGACGCGCATCACGCTTGCTCCATCATCACTGGTTCACCATCTTGAGAAAGAACGCCTCCAGGCCCTGCGGCGTGTCGTCGAGAGCTTCGGCGACGTCGCCCTGCCAGATCACCCGGCCGCCGGCCATGATGGCGATGCGTGAGCACAGCTCGCCGACGTCGGCGAGAATATGCGAGTTGAAGAGGACCGTCTTACCGCGCTCGCGCAAGCCCTCGATGATGCGCTTGACCTCGACCCGGCCAAGCGGGTCGAGGCCGGTCATCGGCTCATCGAGAAAGACGACCTGGGGATCGTTGATCAGTGCCTGAGCAATTCCGATGCGCTGCAGCATGCCCTTGGAGTACTTGCGCAGGTGCACTCCGGCGGCGCTCTCGAGGCCGACGTCGCACAACAGCCGCGCGACAAGATCGTCGCGCGCGGCCGCCGCGATGCCAAACAGGCGAGCGCAAAGGCTGAGAAATTCGCGCCCGCTCAGGTAGTCGTAAAAGTAGGGATTTTCCGGCAGGTAGCCAAGCTGCTGACGACCGTCAACGCCAAGGGTAACGGAGCCGCTGGTCGGCTTCATCAGGCCGACGACGATCTTCACCGTCGTCGTCTTGCCGGCGCCGTTGGGCCCGAGCAGGCCAAAGATATCGCCCGGCTGCACCTGCAGGT
>JBKQWK010000156.1:0-3807 GCA_052139595.1 Thermoleophilia bacterium
GGACGGTCTCCCTCTTTGTGGCGCTCCGGCGACCACGCCTTGGCACTATGATGCCGTTGAGGACAGGCCGTCCACATCATCAGGGCGAGGTCGCACGTGTGATCGTCGGAGAAGCCAAGTGGCGCGCGTCGCTCACGGATTCCGTCGTCAAAAGCCTGCTTTTAGGCCCAAAGGAGGAGGACGAAGACAGCGGCGAAATGGCGCACAACGGCCGTGGGATTTGGTTTGAGGTGAATCGGGACACGCCGATGCCACACGGTCTGCGGCAGTTGCAGAAACTGTTGGAGCAGCGAGATCCTGATGGACACGCTAACGCCATTCTATCGATCGACCGCGCCGTATTTGGTCAGGGCCCGCTGCCTGGACGAACGAACCTCGTGCTCCTCGTCGGGAACGGGGCGAGACGGCGCGAAGCTCTGAGCTGCTTGATCCCGTGGGAAAAGGCCCCGGCGGAATACACAGCGCCCCACGACCTTCAGGTCGTGGAGATGATCCTTGAGGGCGGCGGCGAGCTTATCGACAAGCTTTACGCCTCGTTGTGGCAGGACACCTGATGCCAGAACGCGACCAAGACCGGCTCGAAGCCGCCGAGCGTGTCCGACGGGATCTAGCGATCGAAAACCAGCTGAGTCGTCCCCAGGCCAGGACTTATGTCCGCTGCCTGCAGGCCACGTGGCAGGTGCAAACGATTCAGTGGACCGAGCGTGATTCAGCGCGTCAGCTTGGCGATGCCCGCCGGCTTCTCCATGCGGCGCACATCTTCCGATCGATAGAGGGGCCTGCGTCCCAGCGCGCCATAGACTGCTATCGTCGGGCGGGCGAAATTCTCGAATGGCTCTCCCGCGCCGCCGACCCTATCCGGAGCATGGTTCCGATCGAACTGTTGGCCGCGGGGGCTTACCAACTCGGGGCGCTCCCCGCGATGGCGTCGGGGCTCCTATCTCAAGTGCGATCGGAACACGCCGGCGTCCAGCTTTACAGCGCTTTTCTGAGGGCGGACTTCGACGGTGTGTTGCGACGCGCAGCCCTGTTCTGGCGCCGCTACCCTGATCTCACAACAGCAGACGCCGGTACTTTGCTGTTGACAGCAATGCACGGAGATGTGGAAGACGGCGAAGCGGGCCCGACTGTCGCTTGGATATTCAGTGTGGAGCTGGTCAGAAGCCTGGGGCTAGTTGCCGACTGTCTGCGCCGCGGCGATGACGAACGGCTCGGTGTCGCGATAGGCAAACTCCATGCGCTTGACGCCATGGCGACCCGCACTTTCAGCGACGACGGCTCGCTGGTGATTACGATCATGCGGGACGTCGCCGTAAGCTTCGTCGCTGCGACTATCTACCTGCCGCTACGCGCGCTCGGTGCCTTGCGGCCTGACCGGAGTCCACGGCTTTTGGCTTACGCCCGCGACCAATTCAGCCGCGGTCGCGGGATTCTATGGACGTCCCAGCAGCACGGCCTCCAGCGTCTGCTCGAAGAGAACTCGTTTGCACTCTGCACGCCCACAGGTTCGGGCAAGACGTTGGTCGCGAACCTCGCCATCATTAAGGAACTGCTGCTGCGGGAGCACGACGGGCTGCTTGGACCATTGGCGCTCTACATTGTTCCGTCGCGGGCCCTGGCCGGCGAAGTTGAGGCCAAATTGAGTTCGGAACTCGGCCGAGACGTCACCGTTACCGGCCTCTACGGCGGCGCCGACTGGGGAATTACCGACTACTGGCTCACCAGCGAACAGCCTGTGGTGCTGATCGCCACCGTCGAGAAGGCGGATGCGCTCATGCGCTACTTCGGTCAGATGCTGATGGCGCGACTGCGCCTTCTCATCGTCGACGAGGCCCACCAGGTTGTTCCGGAGGCCAACGAAGCCACGCGGATTAGCTTCTCCGAGCACAACAATCGATCCATTCGCCTTGAAGGACTCGTGTCTCGGATTCTGTCCCAGCGCTCGGACGTCGTTCGCATCGCGCTTACCGCCGTAGCTGGCGGTGCCGCGGCGCCTGTGGCGCGATGGATCGAGGGCCGACCGAATGCCAGCCCGGTCGGCGTGCGCTATCGCAGTACGCGCCAGGTCATTGGCGTGCTTGAGACAGCGCCCAACACCCAGGGGCGCATCCTGCTCGACCTTATGAACGGGTTGCCGCTCTATCTGCGCGACGAGGAGGCCCCCGTCTATCTCCGGCTGCAAATTGAGGTGATGCCTGATTTGCCCGCGCAGTGGCGGAACAGTCTGAACCGCTTCAACTGCCTCAACGTCCTATGGACCGCTCTGCATCTGGTCGATGGGGATCAACGTGTCCTCATCTCGGTTGCTCAAGAACCTGAGCAAACCATGCGCTGGTATAAAGAGGCGCTCGAACGGGCGGATTGGCAGGGTGCGGTCCGCTTTCAACTGCCCCAAGGACCGCTCAGGGCGCGGTTTGACGAGGCTCGGGCGGCTTGCTTGGACTACTGTGGCGCTGAGTCCTTCGAGCTCTTCCTCCTCGATCGCGGCATCGCCAGCAGCCATGGGCAGATGCCGCAGCGACTGCGTCGCCTCATGGTCGATCTTATCGACCGGAAGATCTGCCCGATCACCGTAGCGACCGCGACGCTCACCGAGGGCGTCAACCTGCCGTTCGATCTCATCTTCCTGACGTCGCTGAAACGTCGATCTTGGGACCCGGTCGAGGAGAAGCAGGTGATCGCGCCGCTCACCACGGCGGAGTTTCGGAACTTAGCCGGTCGAGCCGGACGGCCCGGTGCGGCTCGCGGCATCGAAGGCATGACGCTCGTCGCCGTCCCGAGCCAGATTTCGACGACGGCGACCGCAACGAGAGCTACGCAGCGCCGTCAGCGCGCGGAATTGGAAGGAGATTATGACCGGTTACGAGCGTCGCTGGTGATCGAGGAACGAGATACCGATGACGTGCCCAGTGCACTTGCGCTTCTTTTGAACCGGATCTGGGAGCGCGCCCACAGCCTCCTCGGCGTGGCTCCTGACGCGTTCCTCAACTGGCTCGAGATGACAGCGCCGACTGTCGTCAGCGCGGATGCTGGTACTGGGGCTAGCGACGGCGCCGCTAGGTTAGCCGACGCCATGGATGAATTGGACGCGATCCTTCTGACTTCGCTTGAGGAGATTGCGCGCATCGACGAGGTCTCTATGACACGGGCCCGCGCCGAAGCGCAGCTCACCGCACTTTGGCGAACCACCTTCACCGCAGTGGCGACAGTCCAAGAAGCTTGGCTCGAGCATGCCTTCGTGCGTCGGGGAGAGGGAATCATCGATCACATCTATCCGGACCCAGCCGAACGCCGCCGGCTTTATCGGTACGGTCTGCCGCCGGTGGTGGGGCGGCGTTTCGAGGCCGTAGCAAGGCAAATTCGTGAGCTGCTGGCGGCTGCCGATGGATATGGCTCAGCTGACCCGACGACGAGAATCGACCTTTTTGAAGCACTCGGTGACCTGATCTCTGGAGACCGTGGATTCGGCTTTCGAGTCCGGCGAACCGACACCGACGAGGCGATACTGGATCGTTGGTCCGACGTTCTCGGATGGTGGATGAACGAGCCTGATGTCGCCGGCCCATCCGCCCAGGACCTTCGATCGTGGCAACGCTTTGTCGCGGACAACCTGGAATTCCGTCTGGGCGTCGCGATCGGGGCCGTCGTCGCCGAGGCCTGGGCAGAGGGCGCAGGGGACGGCCTGACAATGCCGAGTCTGTCGGCCTGGAAAGACACCACAGGCCTTACCTGGATCGGGTTCTGGGCGCGCGAACTGCTTCGCTGGGGTACTCACGACCCGTTCGTGGCCTTCTGCCTCGCTCAAGG
>JBKQWK010000157.1:0-3480 GCA_052139595.1 Thermoleophilia bacterium
CCCCCGCGGCCGGTCCTGCTTTCAGGACCCTATACTGCGTTCGTTAAACGAACACCTTATACCATAATCGCACCTGTGCGCACAACGGCCGCAGGCCGACGGTGGGTACGTTGATTGCCGCTGGGTGCGCAGCGACGGCTTCGGTGCGGAGTTTCGGCGGGGGTTTGGGCAACCGCCTCTGCGGAGCGGGTGTCCCGCGCTCACAGAACGTTCGCCGGTGCGCTCCGACTGAGGAGCTCGCTGCACTCGTCGGCGGGCAACGGACGCGCGAAGAGGTAACCCTGGCCGAGGTCACAAGCCTGGCCGCGCAAGAAGGCGAGGTCAGCCTCGGTCTCGATACCCTCAGCGATCGCCTCAAGCCCAAGACTGTGGATGAGGCCGATCATGGCGCCGACGATCGTCGCTTCGCGCTCCTCGACGGCGGCGCGCGAGACGAAGGCACGGTCAATTTTGACGCGCGAGATTGGTAGCGTTCTCAGGTGGCTGAGGGAAGAGTAGCCGGTGCCGAAGTCATCGAGGGCGACTGTGACGCCGCGCTCGCGCAGTGCCGTAAGCTGCTCTGCGGTCGCTTCGCTGTCCTCAACGATGGCCGTCTCGGTAAGCTCGACCTCAAGCCACTGCGGCGCCAGTCCACTGTCGGCGAGCGCCGCATCGACCACCGCGCAGACGTGTCCGCTGCGGAAGTCGCGGGCGGAGAGATTGACTGCCGTGCGCAGGTAATACCCTTGCTCTTGCCAGACAGCCGTCTGACGGCATGCCTCGTTGACGACCCAGGTCGTGAGTTCCTCGATGAGGCCCATTGATTCGGCAATCGGCACGAAAGCGTCCGGCGGCAGAAAGCCGCGCTGCGGGTGTTGCCAGCGAACGAGCGCCTCAACAGCGACGATGTGGTCACTCTCAAGTTCGATCTGTGGCTGGTAGTAGAGCACGAGCTCACCTTCGCGCAGAGCACGGCGCAGATCATCTGCCAGGGCGACGCGGTCCATGACGTCGTGGCCGGTAGCCGCATCGTAGAAGCGAACGCTGGCGTCGTCGGCCGCCTTCGCCTGATCCTTGGCCATGACCACATGCTTGAGCAGCTTCTCGGCATCGATGCCGTCCTGCGGAAAGGGAGCGATGCCGACACTGGCGGTCAGGGCGAGTGCGCGACCATCGATCTGAAGCGGCACGGCCAGTGCCTGGACGAGTTGCTCGCTGACGTGTGTGGCGCCAGCCGGGTCGCCCACGTCGGGAAGCAGGATGATGAACTCATCGCCTCCCCAACGCGCCACGGTGTCGGAGGCGCGCACAGCCGACTCAAGCCGCTTGGCTACCTCCTGCAGAACCCTGTCCGCACTGGCGTGGCCGATGAGGTGGTTCAGACTGGCGAAGTGGTCCACGTCGAGACAGAGCACCGCCAGCGGGTCGACAGCTCGCTCGGAAGCAAGCAAAGCGCGGCGCAGGCGGTCACGCAGGAGGCTGCGGTTGGCGAGTCCCGTGAGACTGTCGTGGAAGGCCAGCTGCTCGATGAGATCCTCGGCGCGTTTGCTCTCGGTGAGGTCGACGATGATGGCGACGCCGCCACTTGCCTGCTCAGCGCTGCCGACGAGCGGTGCTATCCGCGCCGAGATAAAGCGGTCCTGGTCGCCGCTTACGTTGAACGGGTTAGACAGGCAGCCTTCGAAGCTACCCAGCCGACCTTCACGGGCGGCGCTCATCTGCGCGACAAGCTGTGCATCGGGCAGCTTGTGCAGGTCGCTACCGACGATGATCTCGCGCGGAGTCTGTAACAGTTCACACAGGCGGGCATTGCAGCGCGTGACAATAAGCTCGTGATCGAAGAGCAGGATTCCCGCTGGCGATTGCTCAAAGACAGTACGGTAGCGCTCCTCAGACTCGCGCAGTTGTGCCTGGGCGCGGGCCCGTTCGCGAGCCTCGTGTTCGCTCTGCCCCCTGAGTTCGGCGATGAAGAAGTGTGTTGGACGGGCGAGGCCATTCTCGGTGACCGCCACGTAGAGCAAGCCGACGAAGAGTACGGCCATCATTCTGGTCACGTCGTCGGAGGGTAAGACGATGCGCACCAGCCAGCCCAGGGCGGCGACACAAAGTGCCACCTCGACGGCAGTGGCGAGCCTTGGTTCGAGTCGTGGCCGACGTCGGTGAGTCAGACCGGCGGTCCCAAGCAGTGCTATTGCCACGGTCAGGTCAGTGATATTTGCGAAGCCGGTAGCGGTGCCGGCTGTACTTAAGGCGCGGGGGAGATGCCCGCCAAAGGCGAGGGCTGCGAGGAGGCCCGTGCTGACGGCGTAGCCAAGCAGGATGGGCACCAGCGCAACTCGTCGTCCCACGACAAACGGTGCGATCAGCATTGCCGCGGCAAGCAGCAGGCCGCTAGCGAGCTGAAGCTGGGCGGCCAGGTTGGCGGTCGCACTCGCAAAGAGATGGATGTAGGGCTGGACGGCGGCGTTCAGGAGCTGGATGAGGGCGACGAAACCGACGCCAACGGCAAGAAAGAGCGGGTAGTCGTCGCGCGCGAAGGAGCGCAGGTTGCGCGCCATCTCGAGCATCGTGACGGCGCCGATCACGAAAGCCAGATCGCAGGCGGCATCGAAGATCCGCTCGGAGAGGGGGTGGAGTGCGGCCAAGGCGATGAGGCCGGTTGCGACGACCAGCCAGTCCCTGCGGGTGATCGCACGCTGGTCGATGGCCACGGTCGATTGCGCTGTCGGTCTCATCTCACCTTCGCTGCCCGTTCGTGAGTCCCCGGGACGGTTCCGGCGGACCCTCACAAATCAAGGTATCGTCAGGCAATCTCGGAAGTTGAATCGTGCGCAGCTCTCAGCCACAACCCGCAGCTGGTTTGGTGGACGAATGGGCGAATTGCCTATCGAGTCCGGGCATCCGCCTGCCGATAAGCGCGTCGACAGTTGGACCGGCCAAGAAAGGGAGACAGGCGCATGATTGTTGCTGCGGCTGGGATGTATCGCCGCTTGGTGAAGAGTGCAGCCGATCTGCTCTGGCAGTGGGTGCTGCGACTCGAGAGACTTCCTCGCGCAGTGATCTTTGCCAGCGGGCTCGCATTGATGTTGGTCATCGCGCTCGGTGCCGGCGTTGCCAGCGCGGACGCGGGCTACGACGAGTTGTTACTTCTCCCCATTGTCTCGGTGGCCTGGCTGACATCTTCCAGCATGAGTGGCGTCACGATGGTCGCGCTCGCCGCGGTTCTGAGGATGGGCGACAGCGTCTTCTTTGAGTCCGACAGAATCACGTTGGTGTTATCGGATACCGTCGTTCATACGTTGCTGTACCTGGCCGTCGTTCTGCTGCTCGGTCTCGTCAGGCGTGACCGCGACCGGCAAGAGGCGCTCGCCGTGACTGATTCTCTGACCGAGGTGGCCAACAACCGCTTTCTGCGCGCGGCCGCCCTCACGGAGCTTGAGCGTAGCCGTCGTTACAGTCACGCCATGTCCTTGCTATACATCGATATCGATGAGTTCAAGG
>JBKQWK010000158.1:0-6291 GCA_052139595.1 Thermoleophilia bacterium
GATCGGAATGGCGACCTGCCGCGCCCCCCAGAGGTGACCCTCATCGAGAAGAACGTGAGTGACGTGATGATCGCTGGGATCGATGACCAGTCCCTGCACGCGGCCGATCGTCCCGTTGGTGGCATGGACGTGCTCGCCGCGGCGAACCTCGACCTCGCCCTCGGGTATGCGGTCAGAGGTGGTTACTTGGGGACCAGTACCAACGTCCATGCCACCCATGCCGCCCAAGCCCATGCCCATGCCCATGCTTGCCATGCCACCCATAGCGCCCATGCCGCGTCCATAGTAGGGCCAGGAGAGCACATGGTCTTGCTCGTAGCCCCACTCTCCTTTGTATCCGGGCAGAAACTGTGTCTCTTCTGCCTCTGGCAGGGCTGCAAATTCAGCTGTCGTGCAGCGTAACGTTATCTCTTCTGCCGCGGCGGTTACGAGATCGATGGGGACGAGATGGCCCTTGCCGTCTCCGTGTTTTGGTTCGACGACGAGATGAGTGAGTGTTTTGGCGACAGGGTCAACGACCACTCGTCGTAAGTCTCCGCAGACGCCGTCGCTCCCAGTCACTTCGCTGCCGATGCTGAACTGCGTGGTTTCACTCATCAGGTACCTCTTTCTTCTGCGCGAGGGCTTGTTGATATTTGTCTAGCGGTCTATGCCCGCCGGCAGGGCCCTGAACACGTCTGGAATCGTCTCCGGGGGGTTCGTTGTCTTTGGCCACCGCTTGGCGGCCATTTGTGCTGGGTAGGTTCTTCCTATTCTCAAGCACGACGAAAGGAAGAGATGGCCTTCGTTGATAAGACAACTGAGATCGGCGCCGACGTCGAAGAGGTCTATGCGGCCTGGACGGCGTTTGCAGACTACCCGACCTTCATGGAGACGATCGAGACGGTCACGGTCGCCGAAGACGAACACCTGCACTGGGTTGCCGTCGTTGAAGACGACACCTACGAGTGGGATGCCGACCTCGTCGAGCACGTGCTTGACGAGAAAGTCATGTGGCGGGCCGTTGACGGTCGCGAGACCGGCGAAGTTCGCTTTGAGAAGCTCGCCGCCGGCAAGACGAAAGTGACCTATCAGCTCGAGTACGATCCCGCCGCCTGGCAGGGCAAGGCCGACACCGTGCGTCACTGGATGCAGCGCCGCGTCGAGAACGATCTCGAACACTTCAAAGAGATGGTTGAAGCGAGCGCTTGAGAAAGCAATCTGCAGCTTCGCGCCGCCGTCACTGCTGTCAGCCCTCGTCACAGGTGCCAGCGCTCGACTTCGCGGCTGTGGGCGCCTAACTGGGGCGCTGGAGCGCAGTAACGGCCTCTTCCACGGAGGGGAAGAGGCGGTCGGGGCCAAGCTGTTTAAGGAGTGCCCCGTGCTTGAGGTCGTGGTGGACCAGGTGCGATGCTCGGGCGATGCCGACGGTCACGCCCTCCTGGCCGAGTTCACCGGTCAGATCGCGTAACGCCTGCAGCCCCGTGTAGTCGATGTCAGACATGCCGTTGGCGTCGAGAACCACTGCCTGCTGTGGCCCAGCCGCCGTGTGGACGAGGTTGCGCACGCGACCGCGAAAGTAGTCGGCGTTGCCGTACCACAAGGGGGCGTAGACCAGGTACACGAGGACACCGGCGACGTGTTCAGTCGGGCGACCGATGTCGGTGGGAATCCAGTGGTCGGTGGCCGCTTCGCGGCCGAGGACGCTATCGCGGGGTCGGGCAGCGCGCCGGGTCCGATCGGCCAGCGAGAGGACCATGGCCAGTGCCACGCCTTGCTCGATGCCAATCAGGGCGACAACCAGAAGGGTGGTGGTGGCCAGAGCGAATTCGAGTCGGTCGAAACGAAGGATCGTTCGTAGTTCGCCGACGCGAAACAGCTTGCTGGCGATGAACACCAGGATGGCGGCGAGTGTCGCCTGGGGCAGATCGGCGAGCGGTGCGGTCGCCACGAGCACAACGACCAGGACAACGCCCACAGCGAGTATGTTGGTGAGCTGGCTGCGGGCGCCGGAGGCAGTGATGATTGTCGTGTTAGGCGGGCTTGCATCCACGGCGAACGTGCCAAACAACCCGGCGACGATGCTGCCGGCTCCGACGCCGATCAGATCGCGATTGAAATCGTTGGCCGCTGGGGCGGCAACGCTCGATGCCCGGATCGTGGCGGCGGTCTGTGCGATGCAGAGGAAGGTCACGGTGAGCACCGTGCTGACCAGCTGGCGTAGCGCCGACCAGGAGATAGCCGGCAGACGAAGCTGTGGCAGTCCGCCATGCACGGTACCGAGGATCGCGACGCCGTGATGAGAGGCAAGGCCGAGGGCATCGACGGCGACAGTGGACAAGATCAGGCCGACCAGTGCTCCGGGCAGCCGATGGTCGATACGCTGGGCGGCGGCGATCACGGCCAAAACGCCGACGGCGATGGCCACCGACCAGCCGTTGGCGTGGCTGGCCTGGTCGATCATCACGTGCACGCGACTGATGGTGCTGCTGCCCCCACCGGCTACGCCAAGGATAATCGGTAGCTGACGGACAATGATCTCGATGGCGATCCCGGCGAGAATGCCGGTGATCACCGGGGTGGAGAGAAACTCCGCGATCCAGCCCAGGCGCAAGAAGCCGACGGTCAGCAGCAGAGCGCCGATCAGGATGGCGGTGAAGGCCATTGCGGCGCCGTAGTGCGAGGTTCCCACGGCGGCGATCGACGCCACGCCGCTGGCGAGCACCGGTGCGATCGTGGAATCCGCTCCGACCGAGAGATGACGCTTCGTGCCGATCAGGGCGTAGAGCAATGAGCCGGCGGCGAAGGCATAGAGCCCGGCAACCGCCGGCAGGTTTGCCAGCCGGGCGGTGGCGATCTGCGATGGCAGAGCCACCGCGACCAGCGTCAAACCGGCCAGCGCATCGGCGCCGAGCCAGGCTGGCTGGTAGTCGCGTAACGTCGGCGGCACCCACCAAGCACCCATGTCTCAATCACCACCAGTCATAGCGCCATCCGGGCTGGCGTCGCCAGCGAGTGACCTGCTTATACGCGATGATAGAGAAAGAGCAAACACGATGGCATCCGCATGAGGTAGGCATGATCGCTTGTAAGCTTGTCAGTTCTGCAGGAGATACGCATTATGCTGCTTCAGTACTGCCTGCGTTTATCGTTCGGGGTTTGCACGTGAACAGCCTGATCTGGTTAGCAAACTCAGAAAACGGTTGGCTTTGACAGCAAGGATGCAGTGCGACCCGGGGCTCATCGGCAGCCGCCCGAGCACACGAGTATGATTAGACACGCGAGCGCATGACAATCAGCCCATGACAACGAGCGCATTAAAGCTAGCGCAGGACAACCAACGCAGGACGACTAACTGAAGGGAGCGCGCTGGGTATGACGCCAATTTTCGCCGGTCGGGTGGCATGCACTGAGCGCCCGCTGGGGCGGCAAACCCGTTTTGCGTGCTGCTTGCTGAAAGCGGTTCCATGAGCACCATCATCACTTCCCGCTCTTGGTGGGACAGGATTACGCCCCGCGCCGGCGTTCGCGTGCAGATGTTCGCAGCGGCGCTGCTCTGGCTTGTCGGCGTCGGTTTTCTCCTCGTGCGCGGTGTCCTGTTTGTCGTTGACGCCGGCCCGCGGTTTCACTTTGGCTACTGGATTGTGCCCATCGCGGTCGTGGCGATCGGTATCGGCACCGTCAAGGCGCACTACATCCTCATCAGGTACGCCGACAAGGTTGTCGCCCGTATCCACGAGCGTGGCCGTGCCTGCTTCTTCGGCTTCTTCGCACCGACGTCGTGGCTGCTCATTATCGTCATGATGGGAGGTGGGATTATGCTGCGCCAGTCGGCACTCGTCGGCTACGCCTGGGGTCGCATCTTTCTCGCCACGCTTTACATTGCCGTGGGCACCGGCTTGGCGGTCGCTGATCGCATCTTCTGGATCTCGGCACTACGCTCGTAGCCCGTGGCGACCGTGGCATCCGTCGCCGCAGTTTCCGCTTGGGCAAAAATGTCTTGGCAAACCACGGCTGTCGTTTCGCCGCGGGTTCAGGGTTGCGATTGCTGGGGTAGTAAAATCAAGGTTACGATCAAGCGAATCCTTACGTGCGGGCCCATCGCCGGTTGCGGTGGGCCGAGATCGAGTGCAGTTCGTGGTGACGCTGGTCCAGAGGCGGGGCACGGACGTGGCTTGTGCGGCGGGCTGAAGCTGCAGAATCGGTAAATGCGCGGCGATGCCGGTTTTCACGACGTCGCTGGCGAAAGAAGTGGGTTTTCATTTCGATGTGCAGGGTGGCGGCGTGGCCGGACCCAGAAGGAGCAGGCCATGACCGATGCTATGAGCGCGAGCGCCGCGAACCAGGAAGGGCCATCTGCGGGGATGGTTGATCCCTACAAGGGCAAGTGGTCGACACTCTCGAACACCACTCTCGGTATGCTGATGGGCTCGATCGACGCCTCGATCGTACTCATCGCGCTGCCGGACATCTTCCGCGGCGTTCACTTGAATCCCCTCACGCCCGGCAACACAAGCTACTTCTTGTGGATGATGATGGGCTACATGCTGGTGACAGCCGTGTTAGTGGTGAGTTTCGGCCGCCTGGGCGATATCTTTGGCCGGGTGCGCATGTACAACATGGGCTTCGCCATTTTCACCTTCTTTTCCATCATGCTCTCGGTGACCTGGATGCACGGCCGCGACGCCGCCTTGTTCATGATCATCATGCGCGTGTTCCAGGGGGTGGGAGGGGCGTTCATCATGGCGAATTCCGTCGCCATTCTGACCGACGCTTTTCCTCCCAAGCAGCGCGGCCTGGCGCTCGGTACGAACATGATGGCTGCCATCGCCGGCTCGTTCATCGGTCTCGTGCTCGGTGGTGTCCTCGGCCCGATCAACTGGCGCCTGGTGTTCCTCGTCTCGGTCCCCGTGGGCATCATCGGCACCGCCTGGGGCATTATCAACCTGAAGGAGAAGGGTGTCCGCACGCCGGTCAAGATCGACTGGTTGGGCAACGCGACCTTCGCTATCGGCCTGGTGGCGCTGCTGGTCGGGATCGTCTACGGCATCGAGCCATACGGTCGCCATACCATGGGCTGGAGTGATCCGTGGGTTCTTGCAGCTCTGATCGGCGGTGCGGCCATCCTCTGCCTGTTCGTCTGGATCGAGACCAGGGTCGCGGCGCCGATGTTTCACATGCCGCTGTTTCGCATCCGCGCCTTCGCGGCCGGCAACGTGGCCAGCCTCATGGCCGCCCTCGGCCGCGGCGGGCTCATGTTTATCCTCATCATTTGGCTGCAGGGAATCTGGCTGCCCGAACACGGCTACAGCTTCAGCCGGACGCCGCTATGGGCGGGAATCTTCATGCTGCCGATGACGGGAGGGTTTCTGCTCGCCGGACCGCTGTCCGGCTATCTGTCGGACCACTTCGGCTCGCGGTTGTTTGCCACCGGCGGGATGATCGCGGCGGCAGCCAGCTTTGCCCTGTTGGAGCTGCTGCCGATGAATTTTACCTACGGCTGGTTTGGCCTGCTGCTGTTGGTGAACGGGCTGGCTATGGGGCTGTTCGCCTCTCCCAACCGAGCCGCGGTGATGAACTCGCTACCTCCTGACCAGCGCGGCGCTGGCTCGGGCATGGGCGCGACGACCATGAACGCCGCCATGGTGCTCTCCATCGGCGTCTTCTTCACCCTGATCATCGTCGGCCTCGCCGGTTCTCTGCCCACCGCCCTCTATCAGGGCCTTACCGCCCACGGCGTACCTGCCGCGGCTGCCCATCAGGTGGCCAACCTGCCGCCGACTTCCTCGGTCTTTGCCGCCTTCCTCGGTTACAATCCCATCCAGAATCTTCTTGGGCCGAGCGGCGTCCTCGCCCACCTGTCGCCAGCACAGGCCACCTTCCTGACTGGCCGATCGTTCTTCCCAAGCCTCATTGCGACGCCTTTCAGCCACGGTCTGCACGAGGCGCTTGACTTCGCTATCGCCGCCTGTCTGGTGGCGGCCACAGCCTCCGCCCTGATGGGCAAGCAGTACTTCTACAAGGCCCCCACGGACTGACAGTGCGCCGGCCGGCTTCGGCTCTGTCCCGCCGACGGCAGCACCGTCGCGCAGGTGGTCGACGTCGTAGCGGTCATCGAAGCCGCCGCAGGCAGCGCGAACGATGGCCAGGTTGGCGCACCTGAGTTACTGTGGAACTCATGAGGTCAGAGACCGATAGCCAACAGGGCTTCCAGGACGAGAAGATGCTTGAGACCGCTCACCGCGCTGCTCGCATCGCGGCCAATGTCTCGTCGGTAATCCTCGGCAAGGAAGAGGTCATCCAGGCCTGCGT
>JBKQWK010000159.1:0-14583 GCA_052139595.1 Thermoleophilia bacterium
TTGTCAATTGCCCGCCGGTATCTCTTCATTGCAGAGGTCGTCACCGTTCAAGTGATGGTGCAAGAGACGACAGAGCCCGCTCTCAGCTAACCCAGCGGTCGATCGAGGTGACGGTCACCGACCTGACCTTAGCGCACTGCAGGTCGGTTCTGATCGTCTCCAGATCACGTCGCACGATCGCCGGATCAATGGAGTGCGCCTTTGGTACCCGCAGACGCAGCGACGAGCGGAACCTCTCTTGCCGGCGTCTGAAACCTCTGCGGTCCCGGTGGATAACGGCACGTGCCGGGCAACTTGGCACCAAACTTGTCTGAGAAACGCTTGTCCCGCAACGATAGCCCGGGCGACGGGAGACGGCGCGGGCGACGGGCGCTGCTCGTCGGCCTCCTCCTTCTCGTCGGCTTGGCCGCGGCCGGGGCCGGCTACGTAGCCGGCCTGCCCAGCGTCGGCGACGCTCAAGCGCGGGTGGCAGCCATCCTCGTGGCTCACCACAGCGCGGCCAGCAATGGCCGCTTGCCAAGCAGGCTCGCCATTGCTGTCGTTGCCACCGAAGACGAACACTTCTACGACAACGTCATCTACGACGTCGCTACCGGCATGGGACGGGCGACCGTCGCCCTGCTTGCCGGCAGTCACGACCCGGCCGGCAGCACCATTGCCCAGCAGCTCGCTAAACAGCTCTACAGCCAGGGGACCGGACCTCTCGCTGCCGTGCGTGAGATTGGCCTCGGCATCAAGCTTGCCTTGTGCTACCCCCGGCAGCAACTGCTCGCCATGTACCTGAGCGTCAACTACTACGGCAACGGTGACTGGGGCGATTGCGCAGCGGCCGCTGGCTACTTTGACACCACTCCGGCCCAGCTTACCTAGGCCCAGGTGAGCCTGCTCGCCGGTCTCTTGCAGGCGCCGTCGGCCTACGATCCCCTGAACCACTTCACTCTCGCGAAGCAGCGCCAGCGTCAGGTTCGCGACCAGCTCGTGGCAAATCACGACCTCAGCCGTGCTCAGGCCACCATCGTGTATCGGCAGACGCTGGCTCTGAGCGGGGCGCACACAGCGCCGTGGTCGCCCCGCGTCGGCAGGAGAAGCCGACATCGATGCCCCAGCCTAGGCGTTAGCGTTCGGGGACGACCCGTTTCATCGCGCGGCGGCCGGGCTTTCGCCAGCGCCGGCTCAACAGGGGTAAGAGCACATCAAACGCATGCCTGTCGAGCCACAACGATGCGCCTGCCGAGCCGCGACAGGCAGGCCGTTGCCACTGAGAGAGGCTCACGGTAGCTTGCGATTGTGACGATCCTGAGAGGGGTATTTCGTCTGCACGGAACCTACGAGATTCGCACCGTGGTGAATTCGAGCCGGACCTCGGTGTAAAAGGTGAAAGGAGGCCGCAAGGTGTCTGCGCAGCGGTGGCTCTGGGAAGGAACGGGCCGTGGTGCAGCGCCGGCGGCAGATGGCAGTCGCCGCCGGCCGGCCGTAGTCAGGGCGAATGATCTGGCTCAGATGCTCGGCGACGACGAGCCCCGTGACGGACACGGCTTTGCGCGTCTTTCGGCCACGAGGTCTGATTTCGTGTTCATGGCCGAGATGCTTGCCCGCGAACGTAGTCTTGTTCGCGGGCTGAGCGACGAGCCGGCCGGCGGTCGGCGCTTGGGCACGGGTGCCAATGGCAGGCGCCGAGAGCTGCTCGTACTTCCCGACGTTGCGGCCCTGCTCGCAGCCATCGATGTTAGCACGGTGGGCTTCTTCGGCCACCTGCGCAAGGGGATCGGGCACGCAATTCTGTTCGAACTCGAGGCGACGCTTGAAGAGACGTTTAGTACCTACGCCGCCGTGGGGCTACTCAGCTACTACGACCTCGGTTCTGAGCACGGGCGATTCGGCAACCTTGTGCTTTTCTCACGGCCGGATGGTCCTGAGTTGTGGCATGCCAATCAGATCCATCAACAGGCGGTTGCGGTGGCAGCGCGCCACTACGAATATATCCGCCTCCATCACGGTCACCTGCCCGGACCGCTCCTGGGAAACGGCGAGTTGGCTATCGAACGTACCAGTTATCTCGATTATCGCGGCGAACGCCTGTGGCGCGGCGCACGCAAATACTCGTCGTGAACGGCCATTCATCTGGGCTCGGATGCACGGCTCAAGGCGTGGCGCTCGCGGCACGTGGCTCAGTCAGAAAAGAGGTTGTCATGTCAGCGATAACAGCGAATCAGCCTGACAATCAGGGCAAAGCAGCGGTTGCGCCCGAATCTCAAACCCGCACCCTGGTGGTTGGCTACGACGGCTCCGAGTCGGCCAAGGTGGCGCTGACCGTGGCGATTGAGATCGCCTCCTGGGCGCAGGCGAGCAAGATCGTAATCGCCTGCGGACAGGGACAGCCCTCGTTCTGGTCAGCCTTTACCTACGCCAACTGGACACCCGCAGTCCTGCCCGAGGGGCTGATCGACGAACTGGAGGCGAAGATCGCCGACGATCTCGAAGAGGCCGCTGAGCGCGTACGTGCGGCGGGCATCGAGGCGACCACTGCCTGCATCCGCGAACATCCGGTCGACACCGTCCTCCGCGTTGCTCGCGAAACCCATGCCGCCTTGATTGTGGTTGGCGCCAAGGGGGCCGGCGCTCTGCACGACGTCGTCATGGGCTCGACCACCATGCACCTGCTCCATCATAGCGAGATTCCCGTCCTGGTCGTGCCGGCGCGCTCCTAGCGGCCGGCGGCGCTCAGCCGCCAGTTCCTGCGTCAGCCGTCGAGGTGGCCGGCCGACGAGCGCGCCGTCTTTGCGGCGGCGTCATGGAGACAATCTGGCTGGGCACCATGCGACCGCGGCGACAAGCGCGAACAACGATTTGGGGCGGGTCATGCCATGGCGGATGAGTCGTCGCGGCTGGCTTTGCGCGATGTGCAATGCAGTGCGCTTCTCTTTGACAGCTTGTCTTCCTCAGCGTAGTTTCACCCTGTCGCGTGCTTCATCAACAGATACCCAGGGAGAACTTCGTGACCGCCTCACTCGATCGCAATCGCCTCGCCACTCTGCTGGCTGTCGAAGAAGCGGACTTCAGCGCCGGCCACCCACGCTCTCGCGAACTCTCCCGGCAGGCGCAAGCGCATCTATTCGATGGTGTGCCGATGAACTGGATGACGCGCTGGGCGAGTCCGTTTCCGCTCTGGATCCTCGAGGCGCATGGTGCCTCGCTTACCTGCGTTGACGGACACGACTACATCGATTTCTGCCTCGGTGATACCGGGGCGATGACCGGTCACTCGCCGCGTGCCGCGGTCGAAGCGATCACGCGCCAGCTGCAGCGCGGCATCACGACGATGCTGCCCAGCGAGGATGCGCTCTGGGTAAGCGCTGAACTCGGGCGCCGCTTCGGTCTTAAGTACTGGCAGGTGGCGCTCACGGCGACCGATGCCAACCGCTTCGCCCTGCGCCTCGCCCGCCATGTTACCAAGCGGGGGAAAATCCTCGTCTATAACTACTCCTATCACGGCTCGGCAGACGAGACGATCATTACCATTAACGACGGCGTGCCGGGCCCCAAACCCGGTAACGTCGGGCCGCCGGTGAACCCGACCGTCACCACTAAAGTGATCGAGTTCAACGACGTCGCCGCCTTGGAACGCGCGCTTGAGCCGGGCGATGTCGCCTGTGTGCTCGCCGAGCCGGCGCTCACCAACATCGGTATCGTCTTGCCCGAGCCGGGCTACCATGAGGCTCTCCGTCGGCTCACGCGCGAGACGGGCACGCTGCTTATCATTGACGAGACGCACACGATCTGCGCTGGTCCCGGGGGCTGCACCAAGGCTTGGGGTCTTAGCCCCGATCTGGTCACCATCGGCAAGTCGATCGGTAGCGGTGTACCCTGCGCCGTCTATGGTTTTAACCAAGAACTGGCCGATCGCCTGCACGCCGACTGGGATTACCACGCCGCCGATGAGGGTGGCATTGGCGGCACCCTGGCCGGCAACGCTCTCTCCTTGGCGGCGATGCGCGCGACCCTCGCCGACGTACTCACTGAGGAGGCCTTTGCGGGCATGATTGCCCTGGGTGAGCGTTTTAGCGCCGGTGTGCAAGAAGTAGTGGACGAGTTCGCCTTGCCGTGGACGGTGACCCGCTTGGGCTGCCGGGCCGAGTACTGGCCGCGGCGCCTGCGAGCGCAGAACGGTGGTGAGGCGGCGGCAGCCGAAGACCAGCAACTCGACCGCTATCTGCACCTGTTCATGCTCAACCGGGGCATCGTCATGACGCCGTTTCACAACATGGCGCTCATGAGCCCAGCCACCTCGGTGGCCGATGTCGACCATCACAGCGAACTCTTTCGCGAGGCAGCGGTGGCGTTGTTTGGCTGAGTGCGGTGGCACACGATCAGCGTCCCTGTCGCCGTGCTGCCTCAGCCGCTAGCACAAGGCGGTTACCTGCGGCTGCCGTAACGAGGCGCGACACTGCCCACCCAAAAACGTAAGACTCCCGCTGGCGACGCGCGAATCAGCAGGGCGCGTGTGATGAAGCACTTACGAGAGCCACCCGTTCAGACGAACAAACCAGCGAGAGACGGTGAGCACACACGGGAGCGTTGACAGCGACAACGGCAGCCAGCAGCTAAACGGCTGTCCGGCTGCCGCAGATGGCAAGCGAGAGACGGCAAACGCCGGTCTCCAAGTCGCTGACAGCTCGCGGGCAACAGCGCAGCGCAGCGAGACAAGATGAGCGACTGGCCTGAGGCGACAAACCGCACTGCCTCAGCCGACGTGCACCTGCCGGCGCCGCCAAGACACGTTTTCCCAGTCAGGCGCTTGATCTTGCTCACACTCGCCTTGCTTGGGCTGTACTTTGTCTGGCCCAACCTCGTCAGCGTGTTTTCGCAAGTGCCGCGCTGGCGCTCCATTACCTGGTTCTGGTTAGTCGCGGCATAGCGCCATGCAGGCGCGCAGGGATCACGAGCCAGGGCGGCACGAACACCTCGGCGACGCCGTTCTCGGCGGCGGCGACAAGCTTCTCGGCGACTGTCGCCGGATCTGCCAGGCGCGAAAAACGACGACTGTAGAGACGACCTTCGTGCCTGGAGAAGTCCGTCTTCACCGCTGCCGGTAGGACGACGGTCACACCGACGCCCGTCCCAGCCAACTCAAGGCCCACGCTCTCCGGAAAGGTAACCAAACCGGCCTTGCTGGCACTGTACACCGCTTCACCGGGTGCGCCGAGATAGCCAGTGATCGAGGCTACATTGACGATCTGGCCGTAGCCACGGCGTACCATGTCCGGGGCGAGAGCCGCCGTGAGACGCATCGGTACGGCGAGATTGGGCTGCCCCAGCTCACTGGCGTGTTCGCCTTTGATTCCGCTAAACGGCCCGTACCAGCCGACGCCAGCATTGTTGACCGGAAGGTCAACCGTGCCTGCCCAGGCCAGCAGTCGCTCCTCGCTGAATTGGTCGAATGTTTCTTCTCAGGGGGAGTGGATCAGCTGCGTGTCAAGTCTCACCACCCCCGTTCCACTTTGGCTCCAGGAGTACTGGTACACCCGCTGCCTGGGCGCTGCAAGGAGTCTCGGGTTTGCGTGGTCGTCCCGTTGCAGTGGCCAAGGAGCCGTGCTCTTTGCTGCGGTGATCCTTGATCGCATGCGTTCTGATGAGTTCGCCGGCACGCATGACTTGCGCCATAGCTACGCCACGTTAGCTCTCGGCAGTGGTGTCAACCCACGGATGGTCTCGGGCAGACTCGAACACTCAACGGGTCGCGGTCACCCTCGATGTCTATTCGCTCGTCCTGCCGCAGCCGGATCAGCAGGCCGCTGTCGCCATCGCTGACCTCTTGCGGCCAGCATCCTGAAGGACGCGAGGGCGGGGTGAGCTGCAAGCTCACCCCGCCCCGACGACCCCAGGGGTTGATCTTCAGCGGCTCAGATCCAGATCACGTCTCCTCGACGACGCCCTCCATGAGGGCATCCTCGGAGGTTTCGCCCATCTGTTGGCGACCGACGGCCCAAAATACCACCCCAAGCAGCAGCAGGACGACGAACGAGCCCAAGGTGAACACCTCGAAACGCAGCCGCGACATGCCCCAGTTGGCGGTGATCGAGTAGCTTTGACCGAGGACGTTGTTGATGAGACCCGGCCAGAGCAGCGTGATGCAGGTGACAACGGACAGGAACGTGGTGATGGTGGCACAAACCCAGAGGCCGACTTTTCCGCCCGGGACCACATAGGGACGATGGACGTGCGGGTGGCTGGTGCGCAGGCGCACGATCGCCGGGATGAGAAACACATAGACGACGACGGTGAGCGAGGTGTCCAAAGCGATCATCACGCCGATAAAAGATTTCAGGCTACCGCTCGTGACGAGGAAGATAAGGATGCAGAAGACAGAGCCGACGAGGCCCATGAGGATGGTCATCGGGACCGGAGTGCCCTGCTTGCTGAACTTGCCGAGCAAACGAGGGGCCGACCCGTCGAGGGCGGCCACGGCCTGAACGCGAGCCGAGCCAAGGGTCCAGACCGCAGCCGAGAACACGTAAGTGAGGATCATGAGGGCGCCGACGACGTAGCCGAGGCCCTTGGCGGCGCTGCCCGCCACGCTGGTCAAGGCGATATTGGCGGCATCGGAGAAGCCGCTGGCGGCGGTCAGGTCCTTCTGAGTGACCAGAAGCAGGATGCCGGCCATGATGGCGATATAGATGATACCCGAGATGAGCCCAGAGCTGAGGATAGCCTTGGGCACGTCCTTCTGCGGGTTGATCATCTCTTCCGATGCCGATGCCTGGAGTTCGAATCCTACCCAGAGGAAGACGATGACGCCGATGATCGCGAGGAAACCGGTGACGCTGGGCGCGTACGAACTCGCGGGCGCGATGCCCTTGGGCAGGCCGTGCTTGACGAGGAAGGCAATCACCAAGCCGACAAAGATCACCATGGCCACGGTCTTTACCGCGGTGCCAATGTTACCCGCCCACTTGCCGTACTTTAAGCTGATGACTGAGAGACCGACGCAGACCCAGGTGAAAATGAGGCCGACGATGATCGACGCGGCTGTGCTCAACGGGTGCTTGGGAAAGTAGAAGGTGTCGAGGGCGCCGATCGACACGGCAGTCAGTGTGCCTCCCAGCCAGATGCCATTTGAGAGCCAGTACATCATGGTCGCGAGTTCAGCAGGGAGCTTGCCAAAGGCCATGCGACACCAGGCGTAGAGGCCGCCCTCTGCGGGGAAGGCGGCGGTCACCTCGGCAGTCAGAAGACCAAAAGGAACAAGAAAAAGAACGATTGATATCGCCAGCCAGGTGATCGCCTGACCAGCGCCATAGGCGGTGGTGTAGGCGACCGAGTCGAGGCCGATGATGGCGCAGGCACCAAACAGCGCCAGGTCCCAGCGGCGCAGGACTCGGTGAAGTTTGGCTTTCTCGGTGCGCATTGCCACGTCTGCCATGTGGACCTCCCGCTTTCGCCGCTCTGCTTCCCCAGGGTGATTCACTCCACTGGCAATGCCCACTCCACGAGAAGCCGTTCACAACAGCTCTGCATATTACACAACAAGTTGCGTGTTTGCACTGGCCAGACGACAAGCTCATCACCGACTGGACGTCTCTGTGAGCAAGGGGACGCCAATACAGACCTCGACGCGATCCTTGACCTTGACTGTCGGCTATGCTTCTCAGATTGCCGGCCATGAGGCAAGCATCAGACTCGTCGCCAGGCAGATGGGGCGGTCTGTGGGGTTGCCCCGTTTCAACAGACACATTCATGAAGCTCTGTATGCCTATCTGCTCGCCGAGGGTCGCGTGCGGGGTCAGAGCGGTCTTTCACCATCATCAGTCCGTCGTGTCCATGCCGCCCTGCATCGTGCCCTGCGTGACGCCGTGCGCTGGGGCCGACTGACCGCCAATCCCGCTGCCGCTGCCGATCCGCCGAAGACGAGTGCCGAACATGACGAACCGACGGTCTGGAGCGGCGAGTATCTGGCTGCCTTTCTCGATAGTGTCCGTGACGATCGCCTCTTCGCTCTCTGGCGGTTGCTCGCCCTGACCGGCATGCGCCGTGGCGAATCCCTGGGCCTACACTGGGAGGATGTTGACCTTGAGGCCGGCACGATCGCAATCAGCCGGGCCCTCATCCCGGTGAACGGGGTTGCCTACGTCAGTGAACCGAAGACCAAGCGGGGGCGGCGTACGATCGCCCTTGATCCCGAGACGCTGAGGGCGCTGCAGAATCGTGCTGCCCGCCAGCTTACCGAGCAGCGCCAGTGGGCAGAGGCATGGCTTGACTCAGACTATGTCTTTACCCGTCAAGATGGCCAGGCGCTGCAACCGTTCGCGGTCAGCAAGATCTTCCAGGTCCTTGCCCGTAACGCTGCTCTGCCCAGGATCCGCCTGCGTGACTTGCGCCATAGCTACGTGACCCTGGCCCTCGCTAGTGGCGTCAACCCACGCATTGTCTCGGGGAGACTGGGACACTCAACCGTTGCCTTACCTTGGATGTCTACTCACACGTTCTGCCACAGCAGGATCAGCAGGCCGCCGTCGCCATCGCTGACCTCTTGCGGCCAGCCTCCTGAAAACTACCAGCGTGCTGATCCATCGGCAGCCGTCACCAGACGTCTGGCGGTCTGGCATTTCGTCTTGCCTGCGAAGCTGCCTCCCGTTGTTTAGATAACTTAATTAGTGTGGTAAACTTTTATCCATGATTGATGAATCCGCCGCTACAACTGCCCCAACGACTGCTGCTACGAGCACGCAACTTGGCGACCCCGAGCTGGCGGCGCGATTGCGCCTCGTGCTCAATCGCCTGATGCGGCGGCTGCGCAGTCAGGCCGGCGGCGACTTAAGTCCGTCGCTGACCTCAGCCCTCGTGACGATCGAGCGTGAGGGACCGATCACCTTGGGACAGCTGGCCATCTGCGAGGGTGTTACTCCACCCAGCGTCACTCACCTGGCGGCTTCACTTGAACAACTCGGACTCGTCCGCCGTGAAACCGACACAACCGACCGACGCGTTGCGCGCGTTAGCCTGACGACGGAAGGCCGGCGAACGGTGCAGCGCAGCCGCCGGCGCAAGACCGCGTATCTCGCCAAGCGGCTGCGTAAGCTCGACGAGCCAGAGCTTGCTGCGCTGCGTGCAGCGCTGCCGGTTCTCGAGCGTCTGCTCGCTGACGATCAGTGAGCGATCTGCCTGAGAACAGCACCGGTCGACGCGGGCCGGCTTTCCTGGTGCGCATGTTTCGCTCTCTGCACACGCGTAACTACCGACTCTGGTTTGTCGGCCAGACCGTCTCTCAGACGGGTACCTGGATGCAGTCAGTGGCCCAGTACTGGTTGGTCTTGGAACTCACGCACAGCGCCTTCGATCTAGGCATCACGGCGGCATTTCAGTTCGCGCCCGTGCTTCTGTTTGGCACCGTCGGTGGTCTGCTCGCCGACCGCTTCGACAAACGTAAACTGCTGCTTGTTACCCAGACCGCCTTCACCGTGCAGGCCGCCGCTCTCTGGCTGCTCGTCGCTGACGGCTCGGTGCGCCTGTGGATGGTCTGGGCGCTAGCCTCGCTTTACGGCTTCATTAATGTCGCCGACAACCCCGCGCGGCAGAGCTTTGTCGTCGAGATGGCTGGCGCCGATGACCTCACCAATGCCGTCAGCTTGAACAGCGTCATCGCCAACATGTCGCGCATCGTCGGCCCGGCGCTGGCCGGCATCCTGATCGCCGGTGTGGGTCTCTCCTGGGCCATTTTCGCAAACGCCGTCTCCTTTGCCGCGGTGATCGGGGCACTGTATGCGATCCGGCCGACCGAGCTGCACCGCCGACCGCCGGTGGCGCGCGCCAAAGGGCAGATCCGGGCCGGATTACAGTACGCGTGGCGAGCCTGGGAGCTGCGCGTACCGTTGCTCATGATGGCGGTCATTGGCACGCTTGCCTACAACTTCAGTGTTCTCCTGCCGCTCTTCGCCACCGACGTCTTTCATCGTGGCGCCGGTACGTATAGCTCCTTGATGGTCGCCATGGGCATCGGTGCTCTCGCCGGTGGCCTGACTATTGCTTCGCGGCAGCGGCCAAGTCATCGCCTGCTCGTGGTTGTCAGCCTCGCCTTCGGTGGCGCTATCCTTGCCGTGGCTGCGGCGCCGACCCTGGCTCTTTGTCTGGCGATGCTGGTGCTCATGGGTGCGGCCAGCGTCATGTTTATCGCCACGGCGAACTCACTGCTGCAGCTCAACTCGAGTGGCGCCATGCGCGGCCGGGTGATGTCGCTGTGGGCCGTCGTCTTTCTCGGCTCGACGCCGATCGGCTCGCCGCTGGTCGGTTTTCTCGCCGGCCACTACGGGGCGCGATTCGCGCTCGCTGTCGGCGGCGTGGCAACCGTGCTGAGCGCTCTCTGGGCGGGTTTTACCTTGCTTCGCATTCGTAACAGGCGTGTTGCTGTGAGCGGGGATGGCGCAGTGACGGGGTCCGCCGAAGCTGCTCGATGATGGAGGGGAAAGTCTTCGCCGGCAGGGCCAGCACGAGCCACTAAAGCCGCCTGCCATTGAGCCAATCAGGCGCTAGCACCGCTGGCTGAGGTTGGCTGCGAGCGCGACGATATGGTTTCCAGCCGGGGCGGCAGATGCGCTTGACCGCTGTCTTGGCTGGCCGTTATGCCGCTTTCCTCCGTGCTGGTTTGTGGGCAGCCGTCATCGCGCGTGCCTGTGCGTCTCGTCGACAATCTGTCGACAACGGCCATTATAGGAGCCATGAGAAGGGCAAGAACATCGACCTGAGCAGGCAAAAATGGTGGGCCGCGTTGGGTTCGAACCAACGACACCCTGATTAAAAGTGATGTCGTGGTTATGCCGTACTATCTTTACCAGTGTGCGTTTGTGCTGCACAGTGGCGGTTTATGTGGTGACCCTCCTGCGCTTTCGTGCTCGGCTGTAGCCGAGCGTGGTGATGCGTTTCGTCGACAGAATGTCGGCAGAAAGATCGTGACACCGGCGAGGCTTCGCAAGACGAACGTCAGCTAAACACAGCGGTAGCCAGCTATTGGCACGCGGCACTCGCCTTGACCGCCGAACGCGTATGTGAGCGTCTCGTCTGCCATCGGCAGGTCGGCGATGGAGCCGGCAAGATTGCAGGTGCAGCAGTGGGGGGCGCAGCAGACGGATCCGCAAAGGACCCAGCAGCGCGGGAGACGCTCAAGCCCCTCCCGTGGGCGCTTTAGCTGACACAGCCGCTCCTTTAGAGGGCGCTCACGGCCACGTCGCCGTTTTCTGTCCTTCGCGGATTCCCTTCGATGGTGACCTCGCCAGATTCCAGGCCGCCCTCTCTGACCGTTCGGCACCTTGCACGGCGACGACAAGTGAAAATCGATGTGCATCTGCCAATCTGGCGGTCCATGCTTCAGTAGCCGATCGCCATCAGCGAGGCCACCGGCGAACACACCTTGTCCACTGGGTACGGCAGCCACCCGGACTCATCACGGTTTTTCAAGCGGCAGCGCACCGACCATTAAAGACTTGCACTCGGCACGGTGTCGGCGGAGTCCGCTACGTGTCGCTCGTCTCCCGCTAGCGATCGGCGCACCTGTCGCCGAACCGTTGGCAAGGTCACGTCCTGTCACCCGACGGAGGCTGATTGCACGTCATTCCCGCTGTCTGTCATTTCGCGTCGTGGCTGATGCTCGAGTAGTACTCCTGCATCGCCGCGACCGTAATCTCCCTCGTGCACTGCTCACCCTCAGCGCAGCCCTCACGGGCATCACGCCAAGGTGCCTCAATCTGCACCAGATCATGGAGCAGCCCAGTTCTGCGATCAGCGTAGTAGGCAAGCGTTGCTTGCACCGTCTCCCGTTGCCGCGCGGTCAGCGCCTCCGGGTCACCGACAGGCAGCACATCAACAGCGATCTTGTCGCGATGATAGGCGTAAAGGTCGGGTGACACGGGACCGTACGCCCAAGCCTCAAGGTGTTCGCGAAAGAGCGGTGCGTCGGGCGGCTGATCCCATACGAGCGACCAAGCTTGACTGTAGTAGACAAGCTGTTGAAGCTTCATTGGCGCCAGCGGCCCACGTTCACGAAGAATGAAGGCAGCAACATCGAAGACAGATGCCATCATCCCCCTCCTTTCTCTGCACGGCCTGCGCTATGCGATTCTCACGTGCCGCAGGGCCGGCGTGCATCCACATTTAGTCTCTCGCTATATGTGCGTTCGCTCCCCTGATTGCACAGCCCACTGTACCCCGCCGCACAGAGGCAGAACCTTCCGCGCGTCGCGCAACGCACGACCTACGCCGTCCGGGCTGACCACCGTCTCAACGACAACGGCAGACGTAGCCGGGCTCGTCCGTCAGTTCGTTCGGCTGGCGGCGCAGTTGTCGCCCGGCGGTGGCGCTTGCCTAGCTGCGCCGGGCTGGCTCTCACCGGGTTCGCTCTGGCGAACCCTCGCTTGGCCAGCGTCTCGGTGGGGGATATTGCAAGGAGACAGAAAGACTCCCCTTGACTCGTTTAAGGTGTAGGCGCGTGATGACAGATGACAGGCGAAACAGATCGAGCGGCGATCGGCAGGAGTTGCATGTGGTGCTCGATAAAGCCACCCAGCTGAGGACGTTGCGTGCGCAGTTGCGCGCCCTGCTCACACCTCGGCACGTGACAAAGGTCGAACGCGAGGCAATCGTTCTGGCGACTGAGGAAGCCGTGAACAACGCTCTGCTTGCCTGCGAATATGACGCCTGCCGGGTGGAGGTAGTCGTCTCCCTGATCGCCGACTATATCTGTGTCGAAGTGCGCGACAAGGGCGCTGGCCTCAAGGGGTCCTGTGTGAACCTGACCAAGCTCACCGACGAGAGCGCCGAGCACGGCCGCGGCCTCTACCTAATGCATGAGCTGATGGAAAGCCTGGAACTGGTGCCACGCTCGCAGGGAACCCTGGTACGGATGATCAAGCGCCTCGGGGAGCGCGAGTCAGACGATGAACCGGGCGACGACGAGCGCTTGGCTTGCTGACAAACTGTGGACGCGGTGGCAGACAGCGCCGGCGCGCCCGCCGGAGGTCTGGCACGTGAGTGCCGCTGCGCTCGGCTGGGTGCACGGCATTTTCCTCTGTCAGGCGACAGTTGCTCGACGGCAGGCATCGGGCGGCGAACCGCATCTCGCCAAGCGATCCACCCTCAGTGCCAAGCTCTTACGACCCGCCGGGACGAACAGCTGCCGTCTGCAGACGATGTGAGTACAAGCTGAGGAGATAAAGGTGGAGGAAATGTTCCCGTGCCGGCAATGCAGCGTTCACTTCAGGGCGCTCTCGCTGCGTCTGCCACTCAAGCGCGTCGGCCACGGCGGCGATGAAGTCATATCGACGCACCTGACCGTGTCCTGCTGGCAAGCGCGCCTGCACCAACTCGCCGACCTGTTCCTTGCGCTCTACCGGACCCGTCAGCAGTGCTCTTTGGGTCGCCCGTTTGTGTCGTTTACGGTGGTTTTGTCGTCTGCGGGCCGGGGTACGCAGTCGTCACCGCGCTGCCAAGCGGAAATGGGGACCGTTTCGACGAAGGAGAACGCGATGAGAGTTCCGACCTATGCCCGCATCAGACGGTCACTCCGCTCGGCAGATGAACAGTCGGCCGAGTTCCGCTCACAGTGGGGAGTCGCGACCTGCGACCACTGTGGCAGCATCGTGATGCTCGGTGAAGATGCCCGCGTTCATCGGCGCGTTACGGGAGTGAGCCTCTGTCTTTCCTGCCAGGCCCTGCCTTGCGCGCCGCCGACACCGCGAGCTGAGCGCATCCAGATCGGCGTTGACGGCGGCTCCATCACGCACACCAAGCGACGCGCGCACGAGCAGCTATCCGACGCAGCCTGAGCGCCGGCAAGGATGGCGAGCTTCTTGCCGGTAGCTGTCCGACGGATCAGTCCCCGGCGTGCGCGGTCGCAAGGCAGATCATGAAGCTGTTCACGCAAACGTTCGCGCCGGAGCGCTCGTCAGCGGCGCAGCTGCGCGCCTGGCTGAGCACCGTGCTGGCTCAGGATCACGTACCGCCCACGGCAAGCCAGGAGATCGTTCTGGCCGCCGAAGAGGCACTCAACAACGCCATCCTGCACTCCGGGCAGCGCGGCGGTGATCTCACCGTCACGCTGAGCATGCTCGCCAGAGACGTCTACCTGACTGTCTCCGATCGCGGTCGTGGCTTTGACAGCGCGATCCTCGGCAAGTACGAGACACGATCGACCGAGACGACTGGCGGCCTTGGCCTCACCCTGGTGCGTGGCCTCATGGACGAGGTGACTGTTGCCTCAAGCGCTGAGGGCACGAGCATCCGTCTCGTCAAACACCTGCGCGGCGCAACCCTCGGCGCTGTCGGCTGACGACGCGCTCAAGCCGCGTCAGGTGCGCTGCGCGGGCACTCGTCGCACGACGAGAATCTGCAGGTCGTCGCGCAGACCATCAGCAAACGCAAGCACCGCCTCACGCACACCCGCGGCCATCTCCTCGGCCGAACCTTGCGCCAGGCGAGCGACCGTGGCAAGCAGACCCTGTTCGGCAAAAAAGACACCCTCCTGACGGGCATCAATGACGCCATCAGTGTAGAGCACGAGAGCGTCGCCAGGCTCAAGCTGCGCGCTGCTGACGGCATAGC
>JBKQWK010000160.1:0-2740 GCA_052139595.1 Thermoleophilia bacterium
CACCGCTGGTCTTTCAAAGTCGAGATCGGCCCCTTCAGCACGGGTGACCTGAACCAAGCGGGAGTGGCGTACGATTTTCACGACCTCCGGCGTCATGTCGACGCCCTGCTCGCCCTGCTCGACCACCAGTTTGTCAATGACGTCATCGCGGTGTCGGCCTCGGCTGAGAATATCGCCCTGTGGCTCGTAGACCGGCTCTCGGCGCCGGCGAGTCTTGCCGGCGCCGTACGGGCGGTCGAAGTATGGGAGACGCCGGATACTGGCGTGAGGATTGAACCGTGAGCGAATCGGCGCTGCGCGTCGTCGAGTCGTTTGTCTCCCTTCAGGGTGAGGGCTTTTTCGCGGGAACGCGGGCGCTTTTCGTGCGTCTCGCCGGTTGCAACGCCGTGGCGATGGGGCTCGCGTGCAGCGACTGGTGTGATACCAGGTATGCGTGGGATGAGCGGGAGCCTGGCAGGCAGATCGTTACGCTGGCGAGCGACGACTTCGATCTTCTCGTGCAGTCCGCTATTGATCGCGAACGCCCCGAACTTCTTGTGTTCACCGGCGGCGAACCGCTCTTGCAGCGCCGGGCGTTGGGCGCCTGGTTTCGTGACCATACGTCGTGGCGTTCTTTCACGCGAGTCTGTTTCGAGACCAACGGGACGCTGCCGCGAGATTTTCTGCCTAGCGACGCCGCGTGCTGGTTTACGGTTTCACCGAAGGGTCCGGACTATCGTCTCGAGCAGGGGCCGGTCGACGAGGTGAAGGTGGTCGTTACGGCGGCGATGACGGCGACCGTCCCGGGGACGGTCGCTCTACTTCGCCGCCTCGCCGATTACGGACACCATCACTTCCTGCAGCCGCAAGATAATGACCTGGAGCTTGCGGCGTGGGCGGCGAACACGCTACTCAGGGAGTGCCCTGGTTGGCGCCTGAGCTTACAGCTGCACAAGCTGCTGAACGTGCCCTGAGGAGCCGTTGAAGGCTCCCTGAGCAGAGCTGCTGCGGCGATGGAGCGAAGGCGTTCTCAGAACGGCGTTGAAGGAGGGGCAGGATGATTAGCGGCGACCAGTTCAAAGCGCTCGGCCACAAGGTTCGCGGGCCGGCAGAACTCGAGAGATTCAAGAGTCCGGCAGCGGTTCGTCACGTCAAAATGTCCTGCGATGAATTTACCAGTCTCTGCCCGGTGACCGGGCAACCGGACTGGAGCGACATCATTATCGAGTACGTGCCGGGTACGTGGTGCATCGAGTCCAAGAGCCTCAAACTCTATCTCTGGAAGTATCGTGAGATGGGCTGTTTCTGCGAGGAGCTGAGTCAGCTGATCCTGGATGACGTCGTCGCCTGCATTGAACCATCTTCGGCACAAGTGACGGTGCAGCAGAAGTCGCGCGGCGGCATCGCCATTGAATCGACGGCAGTGTTCCCTACTGCTGAAGTTGTTGCCGACGCATGACCGGTCCGCTCGCTTGTAGCAGCTGATTGCGCGCAGCATTCTGCGGCCTGGCATTCTGCTGTCCGGCTCTGCGAAGGCGCCTTAAAGCGGCTCCGGCCCTACGGGCAGGCCGCCGGAAGTGGCATCTTCGCCGCGACCAAAGATAACCACAAGCAGGCCGGCGCTGAGGATCAGCACGCCACCGATCACGGTCCAGAGGGTCGGCATCTGGCCGACGAGAAACACAGCGTAGAGTGGCCCGGCGATCGGCTCGATGTAGCCGAGGATGGCGACCTGTTCGACGCGGACGCGGCGCATGCCGACGTTCCAGAGTGTGTAGGGAATCGCCGTGCAGACGATACCCATGACGGCCGCGGCCAGCCAGGCGCGCCCACTGACGTGATAGCTGCCGCTGTGCAGCTGCCACAGAGCCAGCGGTGCAACGAAGAGCGTGTCGCCGGCGGCCTCCGCCAGTGAAATGCTGGTCGCGGCGACGATCTTCGTGAGCCCCTTTACGATGATCGTATAGACAGCGTAGCCGAGCCCTGTGAACAGGGCCGCGAGCAGACCGGCGAAAGAGAGTTTGACGCCGCCGCCAAGCAAATCGGGGAGGAGGAGGACGGCGAGGCCAGCGAGGGCGAGGCTGAGCGCCGGCCAGACGACGGCATCAAGGGGTGTGTGTAGAAGGTGCGGTGCGCCGAGCGCAATCCAGACCGGCATGAGAAAGAGCAGAAAGGTGGCGATGGCGACGCTCGTATGCTCTACCGCGTAGAAGAAGAGGAGCAGCGTGAGCGAGGAGATCGCCGCCATGACGATGAGTCGCCAGGCGGCACCGGGCCGGCGCCAGTCGGCGACGAGCGGTCGGCGCAAGAAGATGGCGCCCAGGACGAGGGCGGCAAAGGCCATGCGCAGCACGAGGAGGATCGCCTCCGGGGCCTTGGCCCAGGCGACGAGGGGTCCACTACCGGCCATGCCCAGGTAGGAGGCAATGACGATCAGGTAGCCGAGCGGATCGCGGCGCGAGTTAAGCGGATCGCAGCGCGAAGTGAGTTCGTCGCGCCGCGGACCAAGCGGATCGCGTGGTGGCGTGGCACTGCTCACCGGCGGTGCGCCGTCCCTGAGGTGTCGAACCCGACGACGCTTGCCGATCGTGCACCTGCCTGCAGATGGTTGGCTGCGAGTGCGGGCACCGTGTCGCCGTCGTCGCGAGTATGTACCATCCGTCCCTCCAGCCGTCAGCTCCTCTCGCGTCTGGCCATTCTAGCGTCACTGGGGCGCGGGCGTTGCGACGTGCGTCGGGCTGGTCAGACCGGGGCGCCGCCG
>JBKQWK010000161.1:0-5018 GCA_052139595.1 Thermoleophilia bacterium
GATGGCGATGACGCGTCGTCCCTTGGCCGTCTTCGGTTCAGAGATGATCACGCCGCGGCCATTGGGGATCAATGCCCGCCGCACGGCAAGTCTGCCCGCCTCAAGATCAACATCACTCCATCTCAGATCAAGCGCCTCACCGCGCCTCATGCCGGTCATCGCGATCGTGTGCCAGAGAGGGGAGAGACGCTCATGTTTGACTGCGCTAAGAAACGCCTGCAGCTGTTCGGCCGTCCAGGTCTTCATCTCACGGCTGCCATCAGCTTTGGCCCGTGGTGGATCAGCCGCATCAAGGGGATTACGGGCAAGCTGTCCCCACCTGACCGCATCCTTACAGGCTTTGTGCAGACAGGCATGAACGTGGTGGATGGTCTGGGATGAGAGACCCTGATGAGTGTCCTTGGCGCCGGACTCGGCGTGGCCGGACCCCATTCGTCGGTCCACTTCTTATGCTAGTCCCATAGCCACGTCCAGCGTAGGAGTCGGGGGGCCGTAGTCTGCCAGTGAGAACTCTGGGAAGATGATCCTCTCCGGCGCCGGTTGGCGTTGCCCTGCGCCGCCGTGAGCTTGGCCAGCTGCAGGCTACCGATGTAGGGCACGATCTGACAGTCGACGTGCTGGACGTAGGAGTTGTACGTGGAGGGGCGGATCGTTGCCTTGACCGCTGGTAGCCACTCTTTGGTCAGGTACTGCCTGACCGTCAACTTCGTCGGTGCCGTGTAGCTCTGCTGTTCGACCGAGACGAGCAGCCTGTTCATCTGCGCCTGGCATTCCTTGCGCGTTTGAAAACCAGCCTTGATCTCGCGGCGGCGCTCTTCGGTCTCCTTCAGCGGGCCGCCGCAACTGGGGCAGCCCTCCAGTGGCCGCCGTGCGGCCCAGAACCTCTTCTTGCACACCGTGCATCTCTGGGCGGCGCCGAGACCGACATCGACGATGTACTCCCAGACGCCGGCGCGCTCCTCGCTACGATGGCGGATGGAACCTCTCACGAGATGGACTTCCCTCTTCTCCTGGCGCGTGCACGTGGGTGCATAATCTAATCCCAGCTCAAGGTTCGCTCTTTCGAAGCTGGCCGGGAAGCGCCTTCGAGGCTCCCAAAGTACGGAATCTGCGGTGCGCACAGACCTTGTTGGTGTCGCCTGTCTGGTTGACTTCAGGCTGCCGCCGGCCAGACACGTTGGCCAGTGTGGCATGATCGCGAGACTCACACGGGGGGTCATCGCGATGTGGCAAGCGGCGCGTCGGGGAGTACTTCTATTGACGATGACTGCTGCCGGCAAGAATAACCTTGTCGACCACCCAATCATTGCTGCTCGCACGGTAGCCGGGCTGGCGCAATCGCGATCTCGCAACTGAGACTGTCAACCGGCAGCTGCGGTTCGATCAGCGGGCGGCGAGCAGGGCGCGCAGGTTGCGCGCCAAAGCGATGCCGAGAAACTCATCGTCGTAGTTCAGCAGCCCGAGGTTGCCGAACTTGTCGCGCAGGCGGGATTCGCGCCTGAGCAGATCGTGATCGACACCTGCGAGCAACAGTTTTGTCTCGCGCTCGTCGAAGGCGGCCGTCTCGGCAACCTGCTCCCGGGCGGCCCGGTCCTCGGGGCAGGCTTGTTGACAGCGCAGGCAGCCGACGAGGCAGTGGTGCCAGGCCGCTTCGATCCAGGGCGCAAATGGCCGCTCGTTTTCGTTGTGCAGTGTCAGGCAGCGTTCGCCGTGGAGCAGGAAGCGATCCTTGCCGATGGCGCCGGTCGGGCAGGCGTGACGGCACGCCTCACATGAGTCGCAGCGCGATAGCAAGCGCAGGCCGGTCCAAGGGTCGTCGTTGGGGGCAAGGTCAGAGACGCAGGCCACGAGTTCGACGAAGCTGCCGCAGCCGTCGACGTAGGCGATGTTGTTACGTCCATAACGAGCCACGCCGGCGCAGACGGCAAAGAGCTTCTCGGGCAGTCGCATCTGGGCAACCGAGAGGCCGGCCGGCGCAAGGCTTGTTGCCAGCGCGGCGGTCACTGTCGCCTGGATCTCGTCGTGGTGGCAGTAGGTCGTGGGGATGGGCACGGCGACCTCGCTACCGTCAAAGACTACAGTCACGCGGGCGCAGGCGTGCGGCACGGCGACGATGATCAGCGATCGCGGCGTGCGGACAGTCGCGGGCAGCGCAAAGTCAAGGTTGCGCGTGACGACTCGCATGACCGACGGCGCGATGTTGGGTGTTCGACGGTCGATCTCCGCACGCAGGTCGGCAAGTCGCCCGACAGGGACCACGGCTGCCCGCCAGCCTCTGGCTTCAAGGCTGCACACCGTCTCCTCGCTCGTCATCGCCGACTCCCTCGTCATCTCAGGCCATGCTGGCTGGGTTGCCGTCAAGCCGCAGTTTCGCGGCTCAAGGCTAGCCTTCGGACGCCGCTGCGTCGACCGCTGCAATTCTTCCGACTATACGGCGGCTTGGCTGGCCCGGCTGTGCTTTCGTGGCTCAGGTGGCAAACAACTTGTGCGTGCGGTTTGACGTGCAGCGGTAGCGATGGCTCGGCGGCAGGAACGCGGGGCAGATGGCCTCCCGTCGGCAACTCGTCGGCAGGACTCAATTTGTACCACCTTGTATGTCCTTTTTCGTGACGAAACAGGTCAGGCAGTCATGTCGCTGTGGCGCTTAACGGCAGGCAGACGTCTGCCGGGGCTCTCATGGCTAGCATATGAATCTCTGCGGCGATCGGCAGCATACCTTGTGATTTCCCCTTTACTTCCCCCGCGAGCCGAGTGATTTTGTAGGAGTGTGGCAGGCACCGTCAGTGATGACGGCGAAGGCATCCCTTTCTTCGGCGGCCTGACTCACCGAAGTGATTGCCGGTGAGTGCTCACAGAGGGTTTTGACTACTGCTGTGTGCGTCGCCTGGCCCGCATCCAACATGTCGGCCGCCGAAGCAGGGAGCCCAGCGGCGGTGACTTCATAGGAGCGTTCGCGCCTCTTCGAGGCTGCACGAACAAAGTCGCGTCCCGCGCTGGGCCAAAGACAGCATAACGCAAGCGGGAGGTAGATCATGATCGTCGGCGTCGACGTCCACCGGTGCGCACACTGCGCCGCCCTCATCGACGAGCGTGGTGTCGTTCTCGACACGCTCTCGTTCCCGAACACGGCAGCTGGCGTGCGCAAGCTGCGCACCTGGCTAAGCGCACGCGATGCCGGCGATGCCGTCATTGGCATCGAGAACGGTGCTGGCTACGGCCAGATGCTCTGCTCTGCCTTGGCCGCCGCCGGCCGCGAAGTGCTCAACGTGCCGGCCTGGCGCACGAAGCGTGACCGCGCCAAGCACGGCCCCGGCAAGAGCGACCCCGGCGATGCCGTGGCCATCGCTCGCGTCGTGCTTTGCGACCGCGAGCGCCTTGGCCCGGCACTCGAACCTGACCTGGTGCGGGCCTTGGCCATCGTCGAGACGCAACGCCGACAGACGGTGGCGCGACGCACCGACGCCATCCAGCGTCTGCGCGCCCTCTGGACGCAGTTCGATCCCGAGGCCGAGGTGGCGGTCGGCAACGTTCTTGCGGCACGCACCCTGCGGCGTCTGCGGCGTGTCCGGCTCGGTAACGGTGTGCTCGGCGATACCGCGACCTTTTGTCTGCGGCGGATCGTCGTCGAGATCGCGCGTCTCGACGGCGTCGTTCGTGACCTTGACAAGCAGCTCGCCGAACTCCTGGCGCAGAGTGACGACCCCCTGGAGGGTGTCTGTGGCGCTGGCCCGCAGGTGACGGCGACGCTGATCGCCCAGTCCGGCGACGTGCGCCGCTTCCGCAATCGCGCCGCCTACGCCCGCTACGGCGGTGTGGCGCCGATTCCCTGTGGCTCGGGCGCCACAGCGGGGCGACATCGCCTCCATCGCGGCGGCAACCGTCAGGTCAACGCCGCCCTGCATCGCATCGCCATCGTCCAAGCGCAGTGGGATCCCGCTGCCCGGGCGTACCTGGAGCGCAAGCTCAGCGAAGGTAAGACGCCGCGCGAGGCACGTAGAGCCCTGAAACGACACTTGGCAAATCTTGTCTACCGGCGACTCTACCGCTGGGCGGAAAACACGTTGCCGGCGACGGTCTCTTGACATAGGGGCGTTTTTGTAGAGCCGCCGCCAGCTCGCGATGATGACCTGCGCCTCCTTGAGCGTGGAGAAGAGCTCGCCGTTCAGGAGTTCGTCGCGCAGCTTGCCGTTGAAAGACTCGATGTAGCCGTTCTCCCAGGGGGAGCCGGGCTCGATGAACAGGGTCATGACGCCGAGGTCGGCGAGCCACTCGCGGACTGCCTTGGCGACGAACTCAGGGCCGTTGTCGCTCCTGATGTGCTCGGGCACGCCGTACTCGAGGAAGAGGTCTACCTGAACGCCTACGAGAACCTCATCGAGGCGCGAGCTCGCCGCCTACTTCGACTTCTACAATCGCCGGCACCGGCACCAAGGGCTCAACGACCGTACGCCCGATGAGGTCTACTGGTTCTACACTGCGCACGCAAGCAACAGCTGCATGAGAAGCAGTGCATCACCTAAGAGCTCTGCTCAACTGTCCAGACCAACCCGGCCACCTCTGGCCTCGCAGAGAGAGCAGCTGCTTGCGCAGGTAGGGAGGCTGACCCATAGCGAGCAAGGCTAGCACAGCGGCGTACGATCAGGTCGACTGCAAGTCGCTCTCAACCCCTGACCGTTAGCTACTGCCCGGCGTCACTTGTATCTCTTGCAAGCGTCACGTCGCGGCAGGCCCACATCACATCATTCGGACTCGTCGATCTCGACCGGTGGCAGGTCGCGCACCTCGTCTTTGCTCAGGTTGAGGCGCACGCCATCCTTCACGTCAGTCACAGCGCTGATCGGAATGGCGACCTGCCGCGCCCCCCAGAGGTGGCCCTCATCGAGAAGAACGTGGGTGACGTGATGATCGCTGGATTCGGCCCTCCCCCATCTGCAAAGCACCCTTTCACTCTGGTATCTCCGCAGTAATTCCGAACTGATGCAGGATGGCGATACCGGAGGCACGTCTGCTTCGGAACA
>JBKQWK010000162.1:0-2692 GCA_052139595.1 Thermoleophilia bacterium
TGCGGGACGTGCCAGGTCATCTGTCCCGAAGGGTGCATAGCAGAGGATAACGAGGGCTTCTTCGATCTCGGCTCGCCGGGCATTGGCTTCATCGCAGTTTGCCAGCCGGTTGGCACTCTCACGCACCTGGCCGAGTACGGCGTGCTCCTGCCAACGCAGAAGAGCGCTGTGCGCGCCGATCACCGCCAGCAGATCGGCAGCCGTTTCGCGGCGCTTGCTGTAAATCGCCAGATTGCGCGCCCGCGTCGCTTGACTGAACGAGAGCCCCACACGCGCGAGAAGGCGAACGAGATCAGACGCCAAGGCAGCGCTTTCGACGGTGAACTCGGCGTGCACCGGCGCCCCCGGTGCTGAAATGGATCCACAGCCGAGAAACATGCCGCGCACAAAGGCGACCTGGCAGCAGTGCTGCGCGACGAGACGACGCGGCACACTCATCTGCACGCGCAGGCCGTCGCTGAGTACGCCGACTTCGGTGAGCAACTGTAAATGGTGAGTCTCGTCGCCCAGAACGATCTCGTAGCGACGTCCCGAGGGAGCACCAACAACGGTGCGCACTTCAGACTCAATGGCGAAACTCTTCAGCAGACCCAGTGCGCAGCGAGCGGTGGCCGGCAGACCAAGTGACAGGCGAACCTCGTAGTGACCGTGACCACTGATGTCGAACGTACCAGCGCTGAAGAGCAAACCGCTGAGTTGGGCCCGGCGGCAGTGTTCGGCCCCGGGCGGTACCGCCGCCAGCTCCCGTTTGACCTCGCGCGTGAACGACACGGCGCGGTTGCTCAGCGAGCAAGGCGCAGCAGCGCCTCGCTCAGACGGGCCGGGTCATGACGAACGACATCACTGCCTGTCGCCAGTGACGCATGAACGACGCGCACCCCCAGCTGCTCGAGGCGATCGACGTCGACCACAACTGGTCGCGCCCCTGCCACTTGGTAGGCGGCCTCCACATCGGCGGAAAGCGGCGTGTCGTTGACGAGGACGATATCGATCATACCGGCAAGGCCGTGACGGAACAGCGCCGCGACATGGTCGGCGGCACTGTACCCATCGGTTTCGCCGGGCTGGCTCATGACGTTGCAGACGTAGACGACCTCCGCCGGTGTGTTGCGCAGCGCGGCAGACATCTCATCGACCAGCAAGTTGGGAAGGATGCTCGTGTACAAGCTGCCGGGACCAAGCACGACAAGCTGCGCCTGCGCCACTGCTGCCAGTGCCTCCGGCAGCGGCCGCGGCGCCGACGGCGTGAGCCAGACACGCTGCGGCAAGTGCTCGGCGGCCGTGATCGTGCTTTCGCCAATCACGTGCGCGCCACCTTGCAGCTGCGCATGCAGGATCACGTTGTCGAGCGTTGCCGGCAAGACCCGGCCGCGCACCTTGAGCACGCTCGTGGATTCTGCCACGGCGCGCTCGAAGTCGCCGGTCACCTCAGCCAGGGCAGCAACGAACAGATTGCCGAAACAATGGCCCTGCAGGCCGCCGCTGGCAAAGCGATACTGGAAGAGACGACTCATGAGCGACTCGTCATCGGCCAGGGCGACCAGACAGTTGCGAATGTCGCCCGGCGGCAGGATGCCCAAGTCTTGGCGCAAACGGCCGGAGCTGCCGCCATCATCAGCCACGGTAACGATGGCGGTCAGATTGCTCGTCTGGTACTTGAGGCCACGCAGCAGCACCGCCAGCCCGGTCCCACCGCCGATGGCAACGACACGCGGCCCCCGTGCCAGGCGCGCGTACAACCGTATCTCGCGCGCCGTGTCGGGCGTTGGCCGCTCAAAGCGCACGATGCCACGCACGGCCAGAGCCACCGCCGCCAGGCCAAGCACCACGCCCTCACTCACGACGAGCGCGGCCGCCCAGAGATGGTTGTGCATCCAGTCCATGCCGAGGCCATCCAGAAGCGTCCGCGAAAAAATATCCCCCACAGCCACGAGTACGGACCAGACCAGCAAAACGGATCCCGCCAGCCCAATGAGCAGCCAGCGCTTAATGCCCAACCCGGGATACAGCCACTCGAGGTGAAGCCGCGCCACCTGGTCAGTCCCGCGACATGTCGCGATGACGAACGACCGTGTAATAACCCTGCTGTTTGTAGCGCTCACCCAGCCACTCGGCAATGGCGACCGAGCGGTGGCGGCCGCCGGTGCAGCCAACACCGACGGTGAGGTGAGCCTTGCCTTCGGCCGCGTAACGAGGGAAGAGAAAGTCGAGCAGCGGTACGAGACGATCGAGGTACTCCTGTGCACCCGGCGAGCGGAGGACGTAGTCGCGCACGTTGTCGTCCAAACCGGTGAGTGGACGTAACCGTAGATCATAGTATGGATTCGGCAGGAAACGCACGTCAAACAGGAGGTCGGCATCAATGGGAATGCCGTACTTGTAGCCGAACGAAACGATCGCAAAGACGAGGTTGGTGCGGCGCGAGTGCTGGATCAGGTCTTCGTTGAGTTGCGCCTTGAACTGCTGAATCGAAAGATCACTGGTATCGATGATCAAGGTGGCGCGTTCGCGCAGGGGCGCCAGCTGCCGGCGCTCCTTGCGAATCCCATCGAGAACTGACCCGCCGCCCGCCAGCGGGTGGCGGCGACGGGTCTCTTTGAAGCGCCGCACGAGCGCCTCGTTACTCGCCTCCAGAAAAATGAGCGCGTACTCAACGCCGCGCTCGTGCAGCTCGCCGAGCAGCTTTTCGAGC
>JBKQWK010000163.1:0-8012 GCA_052139595.1 Thermoleophilia bacterium
TCTAGCCGCCAGTGAAAATGCCGGTGGCTTCTCTCGCAGGTAGCGCACGTCACGCTCTACGACCGCCATGGCGCAGCGGCGCTCGATGTTGGCGGGGACAACGTCTATTTCGGCAGCGGCAGCGATCTGATGTACCTCTTTGACCTCGAAAGTGGTGAGCGTCGCCTCAGTTCGCTGGCCGATGTGATTACCCATGCCCACCTCTGCGACGCCCTGCCCGACATCGACTTCGTCATGTCGGGCGCCTGGCCTCACGACGTCGACCAGCGCTTCGCCTACGCCGAGGAGTTTCGCGCTATGGTCAAGGCGACGACCAAACCGCTGGTAATGACCGCCGGCGGACTGGACACCGTGACGGTGATGTGGCGCCTGGCCAGTGCCGTGCGTGGCGGTGCCGACGAGCTGCGCGCGCGACCCTACTTCGTGGTGTACAACCAATCGAGCAGCCCGCTTGAGCACCCGCGCGAAAGCGTCGACAAGCTGCTCTTCTGCGCCGATAACGGTTTGCCGTCGATCTACTCGCCCTCGCCCCTGGCCGGCGGGACGGCGCCGATCACCACCGCCGGGCACATCGCCCAAGGATTGGCCGAGGCATTGTTCGGCCTGGTCCTGCATCAGTTGCGTGCGCCGGGAGCACCGATCATTCTCGGCATGGGACCGGGCATCCTCGACATGGCCACCGCTCAATCTCTGTACAACGCCCCCGAGTACTTGCTCGGCTACGCCGGCATCGTCGAGATGATCAAGTGGCTCGGCCTGCCGAACTGGGGCTACGGCGGCACCACCGACAGCCAGGTCATCGATGCCCAGGCCGGCCTCGAGGCTGGCGAGCTGACGATGCTGTCGCTCCTGCTGGGGTCAAACCTCAACCACGACGTCGGCTACCTCGACTTCGGCCTCACGGGCTCCTTCGAACAGATCGTCATCATCGCCGAGTTCATCGCCCTGAACCGGCGTCTTCTGGCCGGTATCGAAGTGAATGCCGACACACTGGCGCTCGATGTGATCGCCGCCGCTGGTCCGGGCGGCGACTTTCTCAGTCAGCGTCATACGGCCAAACACCTGCGCAGCGGTCAGTGGCGGCCAACGATAATCAACCGCATGAGCTACGAGCGCTGGCTGGCCGACGGTGGCCAGGACCTGCGTGAAAAGGCGCGTCGCCGCGTGCTCGAGCTGCTGGCGACACACGAAACGCCGCCGCTGGCCGCCGACATCGTGGGCCAGCTCGACCACATCTTCAACGCCTACGAACCGCAGGAGTGATGGAACCGCTACCTGGAGGCGACACCGGCGCGCCAGCTCGGACGCTTGACGAGTCGACACGCCGGTCGCTGGCCGCAGCGACCGGCGCACCGGAGTTCATGCTGCCGTGGATCGATCGCTTCTACACCGCCGCCGACGCCGGCCTGGTGCTCGCGGCAGCGGCGGCTCAGCGTGCCGCTCTCACGCCGGACGAGCCCGCTGCACCTCTTGCTCTCACGCCGGACGCTCTCGAGCGTGCCGTCCGTCGGGCCGTGCTCGACCGCGGAGCCGACGGTTCAATCGCCCCTTCTTCCTTTCATGCGCGCTTCGAGATGTGGGCCTTTTTCGAGGGCTGGTGCGATCTGCCGAGCGACGTGCGCCGGCAGCTCAACGAATGGGAGCTGGCAGACTATCTGACCGAGATCGGTCCCGGCGTCGAAGCCACACGCGATGGCCGACCGAGCGAGAGCGACCAGAGTGACTACACGTTCCTGCTGCTCAGCGAGGCCGAAGAGATTTTGCGCGCCCAGCCGCACATCTACCTCTGGCCCTGTAACTGCCGGGCGATGTGGGGCAACTGCGATAAGCCACTCAACGTCTGCCTGCGCTTTGGCAACGACCGCAACGTTGGCTGGGAACTCACGCCCGACCGCGCCATCGAAGTGCTGCACGAAGCCGATCGTAAGGGCCTCATGCACACCGGTTACCTGGACAGCCTGCACGGCCATCACGGCATCTGCAACTGCTGCACAGACTGCTGCTTCCCGCTGGTTGCTGCCCAGCGCCTGGCGGCTGAGGCTGCGTGGCCACGGCGCCGCCATGTGGCCAGCATCGACGCCGCCAGCTGCAACGCCTGCGGGCTCTGCCTCAAGCGCTGTCCCTACGGAGCGATTACCCGACGCACCGATGCCGGCGGCGTCCGCTCCATGGTCATTGACGCCGCCGCCTGTCGCGGCTGCGGGGTGTGCTCGACCGGCTGCAAGGACGACGCGATCACGATGCTGCCGTTGGCCTGACTCCGGCGGGCTGCAGTCAGGCCGACCTCAGGCAGAGAGAGCATGGCACTTCCCTCTCCGGGGGAGTCTTCTCAACGAGCGGGCAACGTGCCAAGCCGCGACGAAGGATGGTGACGTGCATGACGGTTCAGATCGACGGGTCGCATCTTACCGTAGACGATGTGGAGAGAGTCGCCCGCCGCTACGAGCCGGCCGAGCTGACGCCGGCAGCTCTGACACGCATGGCCAGCACGCGGGCGATCGTAGAACAGGCGCTGGCCCGCGGCGACGAGGTCTATGGCCTCACCACCGGCGTGGGCACGCTCAAGCGGACCCACGTGAGCCGGCAGGAAGAAGCCGGGTTCAATCGTCGCCTGCTCGCCAATCACCGCGTCGCCCAAGGGCCGCTCGTAGCGACCGACATCGCCCGAGCAGCGCTGCTGCGAATGGCCGCTGGCTTCGCCGGCGGCCATTCCGGTGTGCGCCCGGCGCTGGCCATGCGCCTCATCGACCTTCTCAATGCTGGGACCAACCTCACTCTGCGCCTCTATGGTTCCCTCGGTCAGTCCGATCTCGCCGCCAACGCCGACCTCGCCGCAACTGTGTTTGCCGACTTTGACCCAGCCCCCGGCGAGGGCCTCGCGATCCTCAATAACAACGCTTTTGCGACCGGCTACGCCGCCCTGGCCGTGGCCGACAGTCTGCGCTTTCTGAACGCTGTCGAGGCCGTGGGGGCACTCTCCCTGGAAGCGTTTGCCGCCAACCTGACGACCCTGCACCCCATCGTTGCCGCCACGCGGCCGTACCCCGGTCTGGCCACCGCCGTGGCGAGGCTGCGCGCCTTGCTCACCGGCAGCTACCTCTGGCAGCCCGGTAGTGCCCGCAACCTGCAAGACCCGTTAAGCTTCCGCAATCTGGCGCAGCAGTCGGGGGCGGCTCGCGATGCGCTTGCCCATGTGCTCACCCAGGTGACGATTGAACTCAACAGTGCGCAAGGTAACCCTCTGGTGGTGCCCGACGAGGGTCGCCTCATCTCGGCGGGACAATACGAAGTGCTGCCCCTGGCGGCAGCACTCGACTACGCTCGCATCGCCCTGGCGCCTCTGCTCACCAGCACCAGCGAGCGCATCCTCAAGCTCCTGGATACGCCCTGGTCTGGCCTGCCCACCGGCCTGGCCGCGCGGCCGGGCACCGCTGACAGCGGTCTCTCCCACTTCGGCATTGCCGCCGAAGCGCTCACGGCCGAGGCTCGTCTGCTCGCGCAGCCGGTCTCGTTTGAGCTGGTGAGCACGACTGGTGCCGAGGGCATCGAGGACCGCACAACGATGGCACCCCTTGCCGCCCGCCGTCTCGCCGACATGGTCGGCCTGAGCGAGCGCGTGCTCGCCATCGGCCTGCTGGTCGCCGCGCGGGCGGTGCAGCTGCGCGGCAAACAGCCGCTGGGCAGCGGCACCGCGCGGCTGTGGGAGCTTGTCCGCGAACGCGTTCCGACCGCGATGGCTGGTGATACGCTACCCGACGACCTTGAGCCACTCCGCCAGTTGGTTGGCTCAGGTGCCCTCTCGGTACTCGGCGCTTAGGTGTTCTTCCTGGAGGCGTCGCAGCTCGTCCACGGGAATGTGGCAGCGAATGCGATGACCGTTGCCGGCATCGCGCCATGGTGGCTGTTCGTTCTCGCAGATCGCCCCGATCTTGCGCGGGCAGCGTGTCTGAAAACGGCAACCGGACGGCGGATCACTCAAACTGGGCAGTGTGCCGTGCAACGGAATGCGGTGCACCGGATGGTCGAAATCGAGCCTCGGGATGGCCGAAGTAAGCGCTTCGGTGTACGGGTGATGCGGCGGCGTGAAAACATCTTCGGCACTGCCCAGCTCCATGAGCCAGGCCAGGTACATGACGGCAATACGATCGGCAAGGTAACGGACGACGGCCAAGTCGTGCGAGATGAAGATGTAGGCGACGCCACTCTCACGCTGCAAATCGTCGAGCAGGTTGAGGATGGTGGCCTGTACCGAAACGTCCAGTGCTGAAGCCGGCTCGTCGCAGACAACCAGCCCCGGACTGCCGGCGATGGCGCGCGCAATGGCAACGCGCTGCTTCTGGCCCCCGGAAAGCTCTCGCGGCCGACTGACCAAGTAGCGCGGTTCGAAGTGCACCAGATTCGCGAGTCGATCGACACGAGCCCGTCGCTCCGGACCAGACAAGCCGGCCAAACGAGTGACCGAACGGCTCAGAATATTGCGGATGGACCAGCTGGGGTTGAGCGTCGCATCGGGATTCTGAAACACCATCTGGATGCCGCGCCGCACGGGAGCCGGGCGACGCGCCACCCTCTTGGCAAGCGAATGCTCCTGGTACGTCAACGTCCCACCGTCCGGCTCGAGCAGACCAACGACGCACTGCGCCAGGGTTGTCTTACCGCTACCCGATTCGCCGACCAAGCCAAGTGTCTCACCGGCGTGAACCTCTACGGTAACGCCATCAACAGCGACGATATGCCGACGCCCGTCGCGAAACTGCTTGCTCAAGTCACCGATATTGAGGATCGTCGCCGGCTGTTCGGCGTGTGCCACGAGCGGTCGCCCGCCAGAAGCCGCCACAACCATGTCCGGCACGCGCTCGGGAAAGTAACAGCGCGTGTGCCGGGCCGCACCATCGGCGCCGCCTGCGGCCGCCTCCGGACCGCCCGGCCAGGGGTACAGATCGGGTTCGTCCTGTACGCAACGCTCTTCACGCAACGAGCAGCGTCCTTCAAAAACACAGCCCGGCATGGCGGTGCCCAGCGGCGGTACAGAGCCGGGAATAGGCAGCAGCGACGTCTTATCTTTGCGGGCCCCAAAACGCGGCACGCAGCGCAGAAGACCCATGGTGTAGGGGTGACGCGGATCGGTGAAGAGCTTAAGGGCCGGGCCCTCCTCGACGACTCGCCCGGCATAGAGCACCCCGACGCGCTCACAGAGACGCGCGACGAGGCCGAGGTTATGGCTGATCAACAGCACGGCCGCGTCAATCTGGCCGCGCAGGTCTTCAATCAGATCAAGTACCTCGGCCTCGACTGTCGCGTCGAGGCCGGTCGTCGGCTCATCCAGCACGAGAAGACTGGGGTTGCCGGCAAGCGCCATGGCGATCACCACACGCTGCTGCTGCCCACCGGAAAGTTCAAACGGATAGCGACGCATCATCCCCGCCGGATCAGGCATCGCCACGCGCTCAAGACTCTCACGAGCGCGTTCCAGTGCTTCGGTCTTCGAGATATTGCCGTGGAATCGATAGACCTCGGCGATCTGGTCGCCAACCCGCAAGGTCGGGTTCAAAGCGGCGCTGGGATCCTGGTAGACCATGGCGAGCTTCGTACCGCGCAGCTCACGCAGCCGCTCCTCGCTCATCGCCAGCACGTCCTCGCCGTCGACAAAGACCCGGCCACTGTCGACCTTACCGTTGCGCGCCAGATAACGCATCATCGCCATCGCCAGCGTCGTCTTGCCACAGCCCGACTCGCCGACGATGCCGTACGCCTCCCCAGCAGCAATCTTGAGTGAGATGCCGCGCAGCACAGGCACGTCCGGACCACGCCGGCTAAAGCTCACGCGCAGGTCGCGCACCTCCAGAACCGGTGGCGGCGTGACTTTGCCGGTGGCGTCAATCGTCGCTTCGCTCATCGTGACAAAACCCTCCGCAACCCGTCAGTGACGAGATTGACGCTCACTACCAAGGACGCTAGCGCCACGGCCGGGAAAATGACCGTCCACCACGCAACCTGCACGAAGCCGCGCTCCTGCGAGATCACGAGGCCCCAGTCCGGCGAAGGCGGCTGCAAGCCGAGACCAAGAAACGACAGCGTTGCCGCGGTGAAAACCGCGTAACCGAGCCGGACCGTACCCTCGATGATGATCGGCGAGGTGACGTTTGGCAGCAGTTCACCGACCATGATGAACCAGGATCGTTCACCGCGCAGACGCGCCGCCAGTATGTATTCGCGCTCGCGCTCCACGACCACCGCCGAGCGCACGGTGCGCGAAACCAGGGGCGTGAACAGAATCGCAATGACGAGAATGACAATGCCCAGCGAACGGCCGAGCAACGAGAGCACGACAATCGAGGTGACGACGACCGGGAGGCTGAGCAGGACGTCGATAAGACGCATGACAACCTCGTCGACCATGCCGCGATAGTACCCAGCGACGAGGCCGATGATGGTACCCCAGGCCAGGGCAAGCAGCGTCGACAGCGGCGCGATTTCGAGCACCGATCGCGAGCCGGCCAGCGTGCGAGCAAGCACATCTCGGCCAAGATCATCGGTGCCGAACCAGTGTGCCGCGGTTGGCCCCTGCAGCGCCGTCAGAGGATTAACTGCGTACGGGCTCTGCGTGAATACCGTCGAAAACAGCGCCATCAGAATCCAGAAGCCGAGAACGCCTATACCGATCATGAACGTAGGACTGTGAAGGAGGCCGCGGACCAAGTATCGCCGCACCCGCTTCTGTTCAGCTCTGGCTTCGGCGGCGGCCTCGAGTTCCTCCGCCGTGCGCTCCGGAATCGCTGGGTTGGCGGCCTGCGTATCGCTCATCGACCTCAGCCCCTCTTCCGGATGCGTGGACTCAGCAACGCGACAATCACGTCGGCAGTGAGGTTGGAAAACATGTAGATGGCTGCCACGCAGAGAACCGAGGCCTCGAGAACCAGGACATCATGAGCGTTGGCAGAGGTAAGCATCAAGTTGCCGATACCGGGATAGTTAAAGAGCGTTTCGACCACTACCAGTCCGCCGACAAGCCAGCCGATCTGCGAGCCGATGACGGTAACCGTGGGCACCATGGCGTTGCGCAGAATATGGTGAAAGACGACACGGCGCTTCGGCAAACCCTTGAGTACCGCCGTGCGCACATACGGCATGGCGAGATTCTCGACGACACCAATGCGCGCCATGCGCGCGATGTAACCCATTTCAATGAACATCAACGGAATTGACGGCAGAATGAGGTAGTACAGACGCGTGCCCAGATTTGCCCCTGGTGGCGCCGCCGCCGTCACGGGGAACCAGTGCACAGCTACGGCAAAAAGCACCAGCAAGATGACGCCGCTGACAAATTCCGGGATCACCGTAAGCGACAGTGTGATCGTCGTAATAGCTCGATCGAGCAAGCCATCCTGACGTAAGCCGGCTACGACGCCGAGCACAAGAGAAGTGGGCACGATGATGACAAGAGCCAACCCGGCTAAGAGAAGCGAATTCAGAAGATGCCCAATGACCAGCGGTCGCACGCTCTGCTGCAGAACTTGCGACTGGCCCCAGTTGCCAGTGACGAAACGGCCGATCCAGGAAAAGTATCGCTGCACCATCGGTTTGTCGGCGCCCAGCTGATGATCGAGGGCTTTCACCTGGGCCGGCGTCGCATACGGGCCCAAAATAGTACGCCCAACGTCGCCAGGGAGAACCTCGCTCAGAGCGAAAATGAGAATCGACACCAGGAACAGGGTCGGGATGATCAAGAAAAGCCGGCGGACGATTAAACGCGTCATTCTCGTTCGTCTACCATCGTGATACCTCCTCGACCCTGTTCCTGATGTGAGGTTGTTGCGTCGCTACGAGATATAGGTCTTGCTTGAAGATCGCCACGCAGATGGCCACAATTCAGCAGGACGAGACGCCGGTGATCATCGCCTTCTGGATTGATCAGCTGCGCGCCGTGTCGACAAAGGTGCATAATGTTGGCGGTCCGGGTTCGGTCTGGATCGACTTCAGCAAGACCTATATCTCGTAGCGACGCAACAACC
>JBKQWK010000164.1:0-3899 GCA_052139595.1 Thermoleophilia bacterium
GTTTCTCGTCTACCCAGGGAGGCATAAATGCCCCACCGACACGCCATAGTCGGTTCGCGGGTCGGGCTGCACCCCCGCCCCGCTGCCCTCTTCGTCCAACTGGCAGCTCGTCAGCCAGTGCCGGTGACGATCGCCAAGCCGGGCCAGGAGCCCGTTGATGCACGCAGCATCCTTTCGGTAATCGGTCTCGGTGCCGCCTGTGGCGACGAAATCGTGCTCACGGCCGAAGGCGCCGGCGCCGAAACGGCGCTCGACGAACTTGCCCAGCTGGTAGCGACAGATCTCGACAGCCAGGGCGGCTGACGGCCATGGCAGCGATGCTGAGAGGGATCGGCGTCAGTCCAGGCGTTGCCGCGGGACCCGTGGAGGTGATGACGCCGGCGCCGACGGTGCCGGAGACCATTCAGCCGCGGGCGGACGCGGCAGAAGAACTGGCGACTGTCAGCGCTGCCTTCGACGACGTCGCCGCCGATCTTGAAGCGCGCGCCGGTCGCGCCTCCGGCGTCAGCGCCGACGTGCTCACCGCGCAGTCACTTATGGCGCGCGATCCTGTGCTCGCCGGCAAGGTCGCCGAGCGCGTGCGGGCCGGCGCAGCTGGTTCCCATGCCGTAGTCGCGGTACTGGCCGAGTTTCGCACGTCCCTGGAGAACGCCGGTGGTTACCTTGCTGAACGGGCCGCCGACCTGGATGATTTGCGCGACCGCATCGTGGCGCGTCTCCTGGGTGCGCCAATGCCGGGTCTGCCCGACCCCGGGCATGCGTACATTCTGGTGGCGCGCGACCTGGCACCGGCAGACACGGCCATGATCGACCGGGCGCAGGTACTGGCGATCGTCACCGAGCAGGGCGGTCCGACCAGTCACACGGCCATTCTGGCGAAATCGATGGGTGTGCCGGCGGTTGTCGCCTGCCCGGATGCTCTGACGTTACGTCCGGGTGAGCTTGTCCTGGTCGATGGAGCATCCGGTGAGATCAGTCGTGCTCCCGACGCGGTCGCCGTGGCGAGTGCGCAGGCGCGTGAGGCGACGCGTCGAGCAGCGGCTGGATCTGCCGTCGGTCCGGGGCATACTGCCGACGGGCACCCGGTCAAGTTGCTCGTCAATCTGGGTACCGATAGTGAGCTGTTACTGGCGTCGTCCGCCGACAGTGAAGGGGTCGGTCTGTTTCGCACCGAGTTTCTGTACCTCGATCGGGCCACAGCACCTACTGTCGACGAGCAACGGGCCGTGTACGAGCGGGTTTTTGCCGCTTTCGGGGGCAAAAAGGTCGTCGTGCGCACGCTCGATGCCGGGGCCGACAAACCGCTGCGTTTTGCGGCTCAGCCGGCGGAGCCGAATCCGGCTCTGGGTGTGCGCGGGCTGCGCATCGCTGCCCGGCTGCCGGAGCTTCTTGACACGCAACTGCAGGCGATCGCGGCGGCGCAGGGCGGAGCCGCCGATGTGTGGGTCATGGCACCGATGGTGTCGACGCCGGCTGAAGCGGCGGCGTTTGCCGATCAGGCGCACGCCGCCGGTCTGCCGATCGCTGGTGTGATGGTCGAGGTGCCGGCGGCCGCTCTGCGGGCGTCGGCGCTGCTTGCCGGCTGTGACTTTGTCAGTCTTGGCACCAATGACCTGGCTCAGTACACCTTCGCCGCCGACCGGACGCTGAGCGAACTGGCCGGTCTGCTCGACCCGTGGCAGCCGGCGCTGCTCGAACTCGTCGCTCGCACTGCTGAGGCTGGCAAAGCGGTGAGCAAGCCCGTTGGTGTCTGCGGTGAGGCTGCCAGTGACCCGCTGCTGGCTCTGGTGCTCGTTGGTCTGGGCGTCACCAGCCTGTCGATGGCTCCTGTGTCGCTCGGTGCCGTGCGTGCCGAGCTGGCTCAGCAGAGCCTCGCCGCCTGCCAGGAAATGGCGAGTTTGGCGCTTGGTGCCGACAATGCGCGGGCCGCCCGCGAAGGCGTCGCGACGCTCGCAGTCGAGCGGCGAGCGACGCCGCAGCGCGCATAGTCAGGAGCTACCTGCGATTACCGGCGGCGGTCCGTGATGGGCGGCAAGTTGCGCGGGTTGCGGCTCGCCTTGGCAGGATTCTGCTGCGCTTGCCCTCTTCTGGCGGAGACGTGGCCGACAGATCTTGTGTACACTCACAAGCATGGATCGCTTGGTTCTCTTTGATATCGACTGCACGTTGATCGACCCGCACGGCGCCGGCGGGCGGGCGATTTTTGCCGCCATCGCCGAGACGTACGAGTTGCGCGGCGAACTTGACGGCTACACCTTTCACGGTCGCACCGATCCGGCAATCGTGGTTGACTTGGTGACGCGCTGGGGTGCGCTGGCCGAGCAGGCCGAGGCTGGCCTTGAGCAGTGCCTCGATCGCTACGTCGAACTTCTCGCCGAAGAAGTCAGTGCTGGCGTGATCGAGGTGTTACCGGGCGTGCGCGAGCTGGTTGCGGCTCTGGCCGCCGACAGTCGCGTGCTCGTCGGTCTGCTTACCGGCAACATCGCTGCCGGCGCCAGCATCAAACTGGCGCCGACCGGCATCGCCGACCTGTTTGCCATCGGCGCCTACGGCGACGACTCGCGCCGGCGGCCCGACTTGCCGGCCATTGCCCTGCAGCGCGCCGCCGAGTACAGCGGCGTGCGTTTTCGTGGCAAGCAGATCGTGATCATCGGTGACACGCCGGCCGACATCGCCTGCGGCGCGGCCGAGGGCGTCAAGGCGATTGCCGTGGCGACCGGCATCCACAGCGTTGACGACCTCAGGACGCATGACCCCGATGACGTGTTTGCGACACTCGCCGACTGGCAGGCGGTCTACGAGTCGATTGTAATGTGACCGGCAGGCGTTCGTCGGGTCGATTGTGATGTGACCGGCGGGCGGTCTGCGAGTCTCTTGTGATCTGATGGCCAGATCACGTCGGGTGGCCAGGGGCATCAACGGCTAACGCGACGCTAACAATCGTCGTTTACGCTGCTTTCGGACGGGCCGGCGGCGGCCGCTGCCGCGCCCGCCGGCTCGACATGACCGGTACGTGGCGACGTGGCGGCGAATTGCCGCCTGCTGTCGCCGGCTATGTTTCGCCACGTGGGTCTGGTGAGGAGTGACGATGTCCAAGGCGAGCGTGCTCGTCGTTGACGATGAGCAGGAGATCCTTGAGCTGGTGAAGTACAACCTGACCAAGGACGGCTACGAGGTAGCCTGTGTGGCCAGCGGCGAAGAAGCGCTGTCGACGACGCGCAACAAGATGCCCGACATCATTATCCTCGACCTCATGCTGCCCGGCGTCGACGGTCTCGAGGTCTGCCGGCGCTTGAAAATCGACCCGGCGACGGCGCACATTCCGGTCGTCATGCTAACCGCCAAGGGCGGCGAGGCCGACATCGTGGCCGGCCTCGAACTGGGCGCTGCCGACTACGTCACCAAGCCGTTTAGCCCGCGGGTACTACTGGCGCGGGTCAAAGCGGTCTTACGTCGCGACGCCTCCCAGAGCGAGGACGAAGCGGCGGTGATCCGCATCAAGGAGCTCGCTCTTCATCCTGGTCGGCATCAGGTGTACGTGCAGGATCGGCCGGTGGAACTCACGGCGACCGAGTTTCGTATTCTTCGCTTTCTTGCCAAGCGGCCCGGCTGGGTGTTCACTCGCCAGCAGATTGTCGATGCCGCTCAGGGGGATGACGTATTCATCACCGACCGTTTTGTGACCGACCGCTCCGTCGATGTCCACATCGTCTCGCTGCGGCGCAAGCTGGGCAGCGTGGGGGCGTACATCGAAACGGTGCGCGGCGTCGGCTATCGTTTGCACGACGACTGACTGATGGCGGGCAAAACGGTGCGTAGGGCCCGCCTTCTCTGGAAGCTGCTCGCCACCTATCTCGGCGTCATCGTGCTCTGCACGGTCGCCGTCGGTTTTTTCGCCG
>JBKQWK010000165.1:0-2852 GCA_052139595.1 Thermoleophilia bacterium
GCGGATGAGCGCCATGAAGAGCGCATCGCCGCTGCTCGTGTCGCTGAGCACCATGAGGAACGGTCGGTCGACACGAATTTTCACGGGGGCGTAGGTACCCGACGTGAGGCCGACAATGCCAGCGGTAGCGGCTGCCGCTTCGATGCCGTTCTCGTTGACGTTGAGGACGGCTTTGTGCACGACGCGCTGGATGTAGACGCGACCTGTGGTGCCGGCGGCGACGATGCCTTGCAGCTGTGCCTGGTCCGGCGAAAAGGCACGCGGCATGCCCAGCGCCGCCAAGGCGGATTTCAGGTTGGGGGCAGAGAAGCTGGTCCTGAAGCGCGGCAAGGCGAGCATGATCGATTGCGGCTTCGCCGCCCTGTACAGGCTCGCGAAACCGCGCTGGGCGAATGCCGTTATCAGTGACGTCGGCGTCTGTGTGCCCTTGGGGACGATTACCCAGACGGTCAGCGGTCCCTTGGTCTGCAGGGCGACGGCATCGCAGGTCGCCGTTTGCGTCACCGGCACCGTGAGTTGACCGTTCATGGTCGGTACGGTCACGACGGTGCCGCTGGCGAGAGTGAACGGCGCCGGCGCCGTGTCGGCGGCCGCAAAGGGTGTCGTCCACGTCGTCTTCACGTGTACCGTGTTGACGAGCGCCAGGATCGTCTGGGCGTCGAAGTAGTCGGGGCTGACGATCTGCCTGATCAAGCCAGCGGTCCGCTGGTTCACCCAGCTGTTGATGGCGCTCGCCGCCATGGCAGGATTGCTGGGCAAAGGCCGTAGCGTGGCGGCGAAGTAGTCACGGTTCGTGGCCTGGAACGACTGCCTGAAGGGTACGCCATTCTTGAGCCAGAGTGAGTTGGCGATCTCGAGTGCCGGCTTGCTGCCCGCCTGAGAGGTGGTGATCAGATTCGCCCAGCTCTGGTTGACGGCACTCAACGGCTGCGAGCCAAGGTCGAGTACGCGGCGCATCTGGGTCGCCGTTTGCCCCTGGGCGCCGTTGAGGATCATGGTGAGCACGTCATGAATCGACAGTGGTGAGATGACGACGTTCCCGGTGGTCGTCTGTGCTTCCTGCCTGAGCAGAGCGAGGCCGAAGCGGTCCAGCGGGGTGGCCAGCAGTCGTGCTGTGGCGAGAGCGTCGGCGTGGCCGCGCAGCGGGTTCGCGGGCTCGGCAGCCGCTCGTGGCGACGAGCGCCAGAGCACAGCGGCGGTCACAGCCACGATGATGACGATAACCAGGGTGGCTGACAGGATAATGATGCGGCGCATGGCAGGTTCCCCCTCCCTGAAGCGAGGATCTCTCTGGACTCATGATGAGAGACGCGCCGGCCGCGGCTACCGGGGGCTGTCGTCGCCGGCGCCGAGCTGCGGCGCCTGACTGCGCAAGGCGATCAGCTTCTGCTTCAGCTCGCTCTGCATCTGGGCAATTTCGCCCTCGGCTTGCAAGCGCCGCGTGCGACCTTCCTGCTGGATCTGGATTGTCTCTTCGAGCGTGGCCAGAAGTTCGCCGTTGACCTTGCGCAGTGTTTCGACGTCGACTACGCCGCGCTCGACCTCGCGGCCGACCTTAACTGACCCCGCGTGCAGAAGTTCGGCGTTCTTCGCTAGCAGATCGTTGGTGGTGTTCGTAACTTGCCGCTGCAGCTCGAGCGCTTTCTGCTGGCGGTAGAGGCTGATGGCGATAACGATCTGGTTCTTCCACAGGGGGATCGTGGTCAGAATCGAACCTTGAATCTTCTCGACCAGGTTCTGGTCGTTACCCTGTATGAGGCGGATCTGAGGCGCTGTCTGGATGGCCACTACGCGCGTGAGCTTCAGGTCGTGCAGGCGGCGCTCGAAGCGGCCTAGTGCCTGCTGAAAGTCGGCCAGGCGCTGGGCCGCCAGCGGGTCGCCGCTGGTGTTCGCCTCGACGTGCAGCTCGGCCAGTCGCTGCACTTGCAGCTCCTCGAGCGCCTGCTCGCCGGCGGCAATGTACAGGTCGAGCTGCTTCAGATACTCGAGATTGAGTTCATACATCTTGTCGAGCACGGTCATGTCTTTGAGCAGGCCCATGCGCGCCCGCTCCAGCGAGTCGACGATACGGTCGATGCTGGCGGCAACCTTGTGGTAGCGGTTGGCGAAGCGGCCGAAGGTGTCGACGAAGCGGCCAACGAGGGGCATGCGGGCAGCCTTTGAGCCGCCGGCGCTGAGCGCGTCGACGTCAAGATCGTGGACCTTCTTGAGCAGATCGGTGAGAGCCGCGCCACCGATTCCGGCGTCCTTGTTGCGCACGTCGCTGAGCAGTGAGTCGGCAAAAGTGGCGATGCGGCTCTGGGCCGGCAGGCCGTAGGCAACAACGGCCTGTGGGTCAGTCAGGTCGATGCTTTGCCGGATCTCGGCGACGTGCCGCCTGTCGTCATCGCTCAGCGGCCCGGCGACGGCGTCGCCGGGCCTGAGGGCGGTGACCTCCTGACCAGGTTGATCCTTAGTCGCCGCCTCGAACCCGTTGTCTACGTCGTCGGCCATCACTGCTCCCCGGTCTGGCTGTACATGGTCTCCATGCGGACGGTCTTTTCGAGCAGCTCGATCTCGCTTTCGAGGTCGAGCACCCGGTCTTCGAGCACGTTGCCGAGCTGGCGGTCAAACGCCTGCTGAATGCTGTCGAGCGACTCTTCGGCGCGGTTGAGAGCCTGGCCGATCTCAGGAGCGCTTGCTGTGCGCCCCGTGAGATTGGCATAGCCGTCGACGATGCGTGCCGCAGCATCGAGGTAGTAGGTGAGAAAGCTGCGCGCCGCGTCGATTTTGCGTGGCTTGGCGGCGAGTTCGCTGACGATCTCTTCGGCGGTGTGGCAGAGGCCGACGACCTTCTCGCGCACGACGGGCTT
>JBKQWK010000166.1:0-5618 GCA_052139595.1 Thermoleophilia bacterium
GGCGCAATAGTGATAGCCGCAGTTCTCGCGCTGGCGGCTAATGTTGCCGTGGCGCATGCTGCGGCACCGGGTGCCAGCAAGATTCCGCCAACCCGGGCGGTTCTGCTCTCAGCGCCGTTGCCGGTGACTGCTACCGTCGGCAGCGCCGCTTCTCCTGTAGCTTCCGAGCCGTCAATTGGCCTCGTCACGGGTGGGCAGTCGCTTTTCGCCCAGCCGAGACTGACGACGCCGGCGGCGGATCGGATCGTCCGTTTGGACCCGGGCTGGAGCTTTAATCTCGTCGCCGCGCTGGTGCGTCTCAAGCGCCCTTACGATCCGCGCTTCGTCCTGTTTGTGCGCACCAGCAACGACGCGCTTCACTGGAGCACCTGGCAGCGTCTGACGTTCGACTCCAGCGATGCGCCAGGAGAGTCCGTGTCTGCCGACAACACCTGCTCTGAACCGCTGTGGATTGGGTCGGCCCGCTATCTTGACTACCGGGTTGGCGAGACGGCGGCCGACTTCGCTCCCGCCGCTCGCGACCTTCGCTTCGCCTTCGTTAACACCGTGGGCAGCGGCACGGCTGGTGCAAGCGCCGCCGGTACGATCAGTACCGGCGCGACCAGCCCGGCGCTTGCCACGCAGCCTCAGGCTTCCGTCATGCGCACCACCAATGTGTCGAGCGCCACTCCGGCGAGCGTGCCAAGCGAGCCGCCGATCGTGACACGAGCACAGTGGGGCGCTAATGAGTCGTGGCTCTCGGGCGTTCCCGGAGATGCCAGTCTGTACATGGCGTTTCTGCATCACACCGACACCACAAACGACTACACGGCGGCCGAGGCGCCGGCGATCATACGGGCCATTTACTACTACCACACCAAAGTGCTGGGCTGGGACGACATCGGCTACAACTTCCTGATCGACAAGTACGGCACGATCTACGAGGGTCGTGCCGGCAGCATCACCGACAACGTGATCGGCGCGCAAGTGCTCGGTTTCAACACCCACAGCATGGGCGTCGCTTTGCTTGGAACCTACGTGAACGTTGCCCCAACGGCGGCGCAGCTTGCGTCGCTGGAGAAGCTGCTTGCGTGGAAGTTCGACGTCAACGGCATCGACCCCCTCGGCAAAACAGTCATGACCTGCGGGACGACTGAGAAGTTTAAGGTCGGCCAGCAGGTTACCTTGCCGACGATTGCCGGCCACCGTGACGCCAACTACACCGCCTGTCCGGGCGCCGATGCGTATGCACTGCTGCCTCAGATTCGCATCGCTGTCGCTGCTATCGAACGACCGAAGCTTCTCTCGCTCACGCTCTCATCGGCGGCATTCGACCCGACGGGTGCCGCGACGCAGAGCAACGTCGCCATCGCGGGAACTTTGGCTTCGCCGGCGGCGTGGACGATCACGGTGCGCGACGATAGCCAGCTCGTAGTTGCCACGTTCTCCGGTAGCGGGACGAAGCTTGCCGCTGCGTGGAATGGGCGCAGTCCCGCCGGCGCTGTGTTGCCGGACGGGAACTACACAGTCACTGCGTCGGCGACGAACGTCGGCATCACCGGATCGCCGCGCAGTGTGGCGGTCGCGATCGTCACCGTCGCTCCTCAGGTCACCAGCTTTTCACCCAGCCTGGGCTTGGTCGGCGACAGTTTCACCATCAGCGGCACGAGCTTCATCGGGACCACCGCGGTCAGCGTCAACGGTGTGCCGGCGTCACGCTTTACGGTGACCAGCGCGACGCAGATCAGGGTGACCGTGCCGGCTGGAGCCAGTGGCGCGGGCCCGATCGCGGTTACGACCCCCGCTGGCACCGCCACGAGTGCCGCCAGCTTCACGGTCATGGCCAAGCCGACGCTGACGCTCAAGCTCGGCGGCCTCACTGCGGGCAGCATCACGTTCGGCCAGAGCTTCACCGCCAGTGGCGTGCTGGCCCCACCATCACTCGCTCGCAGCGCAGTTGCCGTTACCGTGCAGCGCGAGCAGTACGGCAAGTGGGTCACCGTCGCCAGCTTCGTGCGCCCGACCAGCTTCAGCGCCACGTACGTCGTCAGCTACAAACCGGCGACGCTGGGCGTCTATCGCGTAAAGACGACGATTGCCGCCAGCACCACTCACGCGGCGGCCACGACGATGTGGCAGATGTTCACCGTCAGTGTCGTTAAACCGACGCTGACGCTCAGGCTAAACGGGCTCACGGCGGGCAGTGTCATGCTCGGTAAAAGCCTTACCATCAGCGGCGCACTGGCTCCAGCCGCGCTCGCCGGTGCAGCAGTGACTGCGACCGTGCAGCGCGAGCAGTACGGCAAGTGGCTGACTGTCACCAGCTTGGTGCGCCCGACAAGTGCGAGCAGCACGTACAGCGCTGGCTACAAGCCCGTCAAACTCGGCACTTATCGCGTAAAGACGACGATCGCGGCCAGCGCGACTCGAACATCGGCGACGACGATGTGGCAGACATTCACGGTGAAGTAGCCGGCGCACAACAGACGTCAAGCTGGTCCAGGTTCGCTTCCAGTCCGGAGTGACGACCGAGTCTGCTTAACTCACTGTCGTCAGTAGCGGTGGCCTCAAATCGAGGATTCCCCGCGTAAGTGGCGGGCAGCCGCGCTTTGTTGGAGCTCACCGGGCATGCACAGCGGTAGGCGCCGGGTGAGTTCGCTCACCAAACCGGCGAACTCGCTGAGCGGCGGCCGGGTGGGCGGCAGGATCAGCGTATGCACGTCGGCGCGGTGATGCACGAGCCAGCCGTGTACCAGCAGCAGCTCGTCGATAATGCCGGCTGCCAAAGGCAGCGACGGTGTGGCCGCGGCGTAGACGGCAGCCAAGGCGGCGTTCAGCTCTTCGCGCGTGTGGCCGGTCGGGTCGGTGTCGATCTCCTCGACCACTGTGCCGGCGGCGACGCAGAAAAGGGTGATTCGGCCGGCCCGGCGCGCCGGATAGGCGAGCACTGCGTAGCCGGTCAGGGCTGTGCGCAGTCGGTCGAGGCGACGCATCGCCTCGACCACGGTCTCGCGCTGCTCCTGCAGCTTGCCGGCCTGCTCGAAGGCCAGCATCTTGACGAGTTCGCTCTGTCGCGCCTGCAGGCGAACGTCCAAGTCGCTGGCATCGCCCTCGAGCACGCGCCGCACCTGCGTGACCGCTGCCGCATACTTCCCGTTCGTGGGCTGGCGGCAGGGTGCCAGGCAAGCGCCTATGTCGGCGCGGGAGCAGCCCTGGTTGCTCGCGTGCCTGCTGCGGCTCGCGTGTTGCTCGGTACCAGGGACGCTGCCGGCGGTGGTGGTGCCGCCGCCCTGCCGCCCGTCGCCGCCCGTCGCCGCTCTCGCGCCTTCGCCACCGTCGCTGATGATCGCGCTCGCGCAGGTACGCAGCGGATGGGTGGCGTTGAGGCAGTCGGCGAATTTCTTCGCCAGGCTGACTTTGCGAAACGGGCCGGCGTAGAGGCCGCTGCCGACCCGCACATTGGGCGTCGCATACACGCGCGGGTACTCGTCGGTGGTGAGCTTCACGTAGTGGTAGCTGCCCATTTTGGTGCCATGCTGATTGTATTGTGGTCGGTAGCGCGCCAGCAGGCGACCCTCAAGGAGCAGCGCCGCAAACTCGGAGCCGCACTCGATGACCTCGAAGTGATCGAGCAGCTCCAGCGCCTGGCGGGCGCCATGGGCCTGTCGCTGCAGGAAGTGATCGCGCGTGCGACGGCGCAGGTTCTCGGTCTTGCCGATGTACAGCGCCTCGCCCTTCTCATCGCGCATGATGTAAACCCCCGGAGTGGTTGGCAGTTCCTCCGTGAGCGTGATCTTGTGATAGTTGCGTCGCGATCCTGGCTCGCAAAAGCGCGCCACCTGCTCGAGCGTGGTCATGCCCTGCTCTTCGAGCTGGGCGAGAAAGACCTGTAGCAGCTCGGCAGTTGCTAAAGCGTCGGCGAGTGCCCGGTGCGCAGGCTTCACCGTCGTCTCAAAGCGCTCGGCAAGGGCGCTCAGAGAGCAGCGTTGACCGGGGCAGAGCTTGCGAGCCAGGCGCAGCGTGTCGAGCGCCGGTCGCGGGAAGGTACAGCGCATGAGCAGCCCCAGCTCGTAATCGAGAAAGCCGAGGTCGAAACGCGCGTTGTGAGCAACCAGGACCGAGTTGGCGGCGAACTCGACGAAGCGTGGCAGGACCTCGGCGATCGGCGGTTGATCACGAACCATGGCGTTCGTGATACCAGTGATCTGCGTGATTGTTGCTGAGATCGTCTGCTGCGGATTGACGAGCTGCGAGAAGGTGCCGACCTGCCGACCGTGTTCGAGACGCACGGCGCCAATCTCGGTGATCTTGGCAAACCCGGGTGTGGCGCCGGTCGTTTCGAGGTCGACCACGGTAAAGGCGACGGCGGCCAGGTCGCGCTGCTGAGCACGCCAGAGGGCGAGGCCAATGAGCACGTCACTCTCCCAGCCAAAGCGCTCGTCGTTGCGCGCGAGGTCGTCAAGGAGAGCGTGCATGAGTGGCGGCGAACAGGTTGTGGCGGGGAAGAGGTGCGGCCACGCCTCGCGGTAGTCGAGTGCCTCGCCGGCACGCTCGAGGAGCGCAAACAGGTCATCGGCCATCGAAAACGCGAGCTGCACGAGACTCATTGTAGACCGGACTGGTGATCAGTGCACTTTCGAATGGCGACCGCTGGCCGGCACCGTGGGCTGGCATCGGCCCGTCGACGCTGCCCGTCGACAGCCGTTCGTCGGTCGGGCCGGCGTCGCGCCACGTCATTTGGTGCCCCGCCGGCAGATTCGTTACGAGTTTGGCAAGAGAGCGATCACGGGTACATGGCCGGAGAGTAAGGTTACGTTATTATCGCAGCCGGTAACGCAAGGTCGCCTCGCGCGGGGCGGCGGCAGGCAAGGAGTCTAACGGTGGATATCGACGATCTTCACAGCGACGTACTGCGCGCTTTTGACGACATCTGCGCGGTTCGTGGCCGGCAGCAGCGTGGCGGGTCGGGCTTCCGGCCGCTGGCCGACGCGTTCTACGAAGAAGCGTCGCGCCAGGTCGTGGTGCGCTTCGAACTTCCCGGCATGGAGCGCGACGAGATCAGTCTGCTCGTCGATCGCCGCCAGCTTGCCGTCCGCGGCGAGCGCCGCTTTCCCGTTGGCGAGGGACGTGTGTATCAGCAAGTCGAGATGGACTACGGCCCCTTCGAGCGACGTATACGTTTGACGGTCGATGTCGACCCCGATGCAACGACGGCCACCTACGAGGCCGGGGTGCTCGAAGTGCGGCTCACTCTGGTTGAGCGCGAGGGTGCGCGACAGATCAAAATCAACGCTGAGGCGGAAGAATGAGCGAGCAAACCGACGAGATCAAGGCGGAGCACGCCGAACAGGAGATCCCCGGCACGCTGCCGGTGCTGCCGCTGCGCGACACCGTTGTCTATCCCGATACCATGATTCCCTTGACCATCGGGCAAGAGCGGTCGATCAAACTCATCGACGATGTGCTTGGCAGCAATCGCCTGCTCGTGCTGGTTACGAGCAAGGATGCCGAGAATGAGACTCCCGGTCCGGATCTGCTGCATACGATTGGCACTGTCGGTGTGGCGCACAAGATGGTCAAGCTACCCGACAACACGATGCGCATTCTCGTGCAGGGACTCAAGCGAGTCACCCTCGACC
>JBKQWK010000167.1:0-2875 GCA_052139595.1 Thermoleophilia bacterium
AGCGACCAGCGCACGCCGTCACGCTCTAGCCAGGCGGCCTGGTTCATAGCGTAGTTGTCTTCGCCGAGCCAGCCGCCCTTGAAGAAAACCTGCCAGCCGGCCGGCCCGGCGGCGGCGGGGATACCCCAGCGCTGGATCGCCGTGATGTGGGAGAGCAGAGTACGAGCGAAGCTCACCGACTGCGCTGGCAGGTACTGTTCATAGGTGAAGAAGAAATGCGCCTGATCGGCGGCAGTCATCTCGGTGTTGATCCACGAGGTGCCGGTCGTGAAATCCTCCATGTCGGCCACGTGGGCAACGCCGAGCAGACCGCGATTACCGACGACGGCGTAGATGGCATCGGCGCTGTCGTTGTCGGAGTCTACGGTCATCGTTCTCAGGATCGACCGCATCGCTGCCGTGGGCTTGGGGTAGCGGCGCAGGTAGGCGATGAGCAGCATCGCTTTGGCGAGACTGGCCGACTGAAACCGCTGGCGATCGTTATAGCCGTAGAGCTTGCCCTGGCTGTTCACCAGGGCGACGCCGACGTCGACGTCGCGGTCTTCGGCCCAATCCAGCCCCTTGGCAATGGCAGCGACGCTGGGAAAGGCGACTGTGGGCCGGGTGGTTAGCTGCGTGGTGGGCCGGGTGGCTAGCCGAGTACTGGCTCGCGGCGTCGCGATGGTGCGTGGGCTCGACGATGCTGACGCGATGCTGACTGCACGCTGGTGGCGCGTGGTGTGGCCATGGGCCACCTCGGCGGCCACACCAACGACTGCTACAGCCAGAAAGAGAACAACGAGCACGAACAAACGAGCACGAGCACGACGTCTGCCAGATGGGTAGCGTCTCACCGTAGCCCACACTCGACGTCGGCGATACTGCCTGGTGACTGACGTCGCGCACGAACGCTGAGCGCGAGACGCGCCGCTAAATACCCGACCAAGTGCTTGCGCTTATCGTTTAACGCCCTACCCATCACGGCGCCGTTCGCCTGCTGTTTACTGTCCAGCGTCAGAAGAGGCATGACCTTGATTTGCCAGCGCCCCGCTCCCCAGTTCATGACTTCAGTGCCCAGCGCTTGGCGCACGCCAGCAGGACGGTGAGACTTTCTGCCGGCATAACGCATCAGGAGCGAACCGCACTGACGGCGTTGACTGCCGCCACCGCAACGGCCTTGACCTCGCTAACGCCAATCGCCTGCGTTGGCTGATCGTTGGAGAGAACGGCCACCAAGAACTCCTGGCCGCCGTGCTCGATGATGCCGATGCTGTTGACGACCAGCAGCTGCGGATCGGGCAGCAGGCCAGTCTTGAGCGCTGCGGACGTGCCTGCCGTGGCGGCCGCATTGACGCCCCAATCCTGCTCAGGCTCGATATGGCGCATCAGGCCAAGCTCGTAGGTGCGGGAAGCGAGGCTAAGCGGCGAACTCGATGAGAGAAGCTCGCCCAGCAGCTTCAGCTGATCGCTCACCGTGGTGCTCGTCAGACCCCAGTAACCGTCCTCGCCGAGCGTCGTCTCACGCAAGCCAAGGACACGATTGGCTTTGGTGACGCCGGCCGCCTTACCAACCTCATCCCAGAGCGCCGTGGCAGCATCGTTGTTGCTGTTTTCGATCATCTCGGTCGCCGTTTCGCGCTCATCAGCGCTGAGCGACGTGCCCGCTGCCTGATGCTGGAGTAAGAGGGTGGCGAGAATATCGACCTTGACGATGCTGGCCGTATGAACACGGAGGGTACCGTCATAGACGGCACTGATACCGGTGGTATGGTCGATGACGCCGACGGCGAAGTTGCCCGTATGATGCTTGACGATCGGCGCAAGGGCGGTGGCTAATTGCTCATCGGCAGCCTTGACCGTCACGGTGCTGCTGCGCTTGCTGCTCACCGACGCTGCCGTTGAACGCACCACTGCCGGCTGTGACCCGGCCAGAGTCCGCTTCGCTGACGACGGCGACTGCCGCCTGGTTACGACAACAACAGCGGCGGCGACCAGGGCCAGAACGACGATAAGAATGACAAGGCGACCAAGACCACGCTTACGCCGTGAGCGCCTGAACTGTCGGCGCGAACGGCCGCTGATCCTCCTCGGGCCTTCTACGAGACCCTCCTCTACCTGTTGGCGCTTGCTGACGCGAGGACGACAGGACTCTAAAAGCCACACCTTGCGATTGGCTGTGTCGTCGCTGATGATTTACCGAGAGAACCGTCACGGCAGCACGAATTCATCAGCTTGTCGTTGCCGCGATGCCTCCCCGGCGCTTGAGGCGCTGGTGCGCGGCAAGGCTGCTTCAGTCGATCGCAACCAGGGTGCCGATCGGATCGTAGTGAAAGACCACGGCGGCGGCGGCGTAGGGCAGCTCAACGCAGCCGAGGCTCTGCGGATAACCGTAGGAGGCCCGCAGAAAGCCGTGCACGGCGTCGCCGCCGTTGAAGTAGGCGACGTCGGGCACACCGGGATCATCGTAGTAACTGCCGTCGGGGTTGGTGCCACTCATCGTCGTTACCAGGTAGCGGGCGTAAACCGGAAAGGTGCCCGTCGCGGTTGGTGCGGCGGCAATGCCCGTGTTCGCGAAACTCTGATAGACGACCCGCCCGTTCTGCCAGACCAGCAGTCGCTCCGGGATGGCCGTCAAGACCTGGAGGTAGTCATAGGGTTGAGGATCAACCTGGTGGCGAGCCGCTGCCAGTAAGAGCGCAGCCCACAGCTCGCGATCGACAACCCCGTTGGCGGGCAAGCCGTGCTGAGCTTGAAAGGCCATGATCGCACCACGCACGAGCACCGTCTCGACGCCCGGCCGCCAGAGCGAACCGAGCAGTGCTTGCAGCTGCGGATAGCGCCAGGCAAAAACACCCCGCGATGCCGTTAAGGAGACAAGATCGGCACTCAGCGGTGT
>JBKQWK010000168.1:0-8575 GCA_052139595.1 Thermoleophilia bacterium
GGCCGTAAAACCGGCCCTGCCCACGACGCCGGAGCGGCCAGCAGACGGCCTTGACGGTCGAGACCGGCGCGCCGCCAGCGGCGCGCCGCAACCGGGTTGATCAGCAGCACCAGCATGAGCCCGCCGATCAGAATCACCTTGCGCACCAGCGGCATCGGCGTCCAGTAGATCGCCACCTGAGCGTCGATCTCCGGCCCGAGATGAAAATTCTTGGGCCAGTGCCAGACGAAGTGTCCGTTCACTCGTTGGGCGATTACGACGCCGTTGTTTTCGAGCGCATTGGCTGCCTTGCCCGGGTACTGCACCCAGATGTGATCGAAACTCATACGCAGCTGGTAGGGAATTCCTTTGGCTTTGAGAATACTGGCGAGCAGTATGGCGCGGCTCTCACAGTCACCGCGCTTCCATTTGACGACCTCAGCGGTGGTCGGAAAGTACCAGGGCACACCGTTTACCTGCCAGTCGTAGGCATACGGCACCAAGCGTGTGAGCACGGCGTTTTCGATCAGGCGCGGATTGTTAGGCAGCGACGCCGCCAGGCTGCGCACGGCGGCGGGGTCGATGTTGGGATGGGCGATGTTCTCGATGCTGCGCACCAGTACTGCGGGGTCCGGGTAGAGGGCCACGAAGAACCAGGCCACGAGCAGCCAGAGAAGCGCCAGACGAGAGAGTCTCACTCTTTAATTGTAGCCGAGAAGCGGCGCCTGACCAGCTGTTGGCAGCGGGAGGGCGGCGGCAGGCGCCGCAGGCACCGCCGCTGATGTATCATCGCCGCCATGGAGACACCCCGGCCGGCGCTGACGGCGCGCATCGCGGCCATTCTGCGCACAAAACAGTTCCTCGTCTTTTACGCCATTGCCCTGTACAGCTTTGGCGTCGCCACGGCGCTCCTCAGCGCCTGGCTGCGACGCCATCAGGCGTTAGCCGCCGTTTTGCGCGCAGAGTCGTCACCGCTGGATGACCTCGTTGCCGCCGGCGGCGCTGCCCTCGTGCTCCTGGTTGTCGTCTCGACGCTGCTCAACGCCTGGTTTCGCTGCGCCTATCTCAGCTCGCTCACCGGCGGCCGGCGCTTTGCCCCGCGCAACCTGGCTCAATTCTGGGCAATGACGGCGCTTATGCTCGGCAGCGACGGCATCCTCACCGTGCTCAACCTGGTGCCCGGCGGTCCCAGTGGTCTGTACGGCGAACTCGCCCTGCTGGCCATGCTCGCCGTCTACCTGCTGACCCTCTACGCCGATTACGCCATCGTCATCGGCAACATCGGCGTCGTCACGGCTCTGCGACGCTCATGGCAATCGGTGCGCGCGCACCTGCTGCTCTCATTCACCGCCGTGCTCGTACTCACGGTTGTCGTCAACGCCATCATCGTGCTCCTGGCCGATCTGGCTCGCGACAGTCTGGGTGAGGCGCTGGCCCTGATCGTGCTGCAGACCTTCGCTCTGGGAGCGTTCAGTTTTCTCGTCGACGTCGTCCTCATCGCTGCCTACCTCGAAGGGGTCGCCGCCGGCAAGGTGGACGAGAACTGACTCAGCCGCCAGTCGCCTACTCCCACTCGATCGTGCTCGGCGGCTTGCTCGAAATGTCGAGTGCGACGCGATTGACCTCGGCGACTTCGTTGATGATCCGGCTCGAAATGCGTTCGAGCAGATCGTAGGGCAGACGAGCCCAGTCGGCGGTCATGGCATCGTCGCTCTTGACGGCACGGATGACGATCGGGTACGCGTAGGTGCGTTCGTCACCCTGCACGCCGACCGAACGGATAACCGGCAGAATCGCGAAGCACTGCCACAGCTCGCGGTAGAGTCCGGCTCGCTTGATCTCTTCCTGCAGAATAGCGTCGGCTCGTTGCAGGATGTCGACCCGCTCGGCGGTGACATCGCCGATGATGCGAATCGCCAGCCCGGGACCGGGAAACGGCTGCCGCCAGACGACCCGCTCGGCCAGGCCGAGTTCTTCGGCTACGGCGCGCACCTCGTCCTTGAACAGCAGGCGCAGCGGCTCGACCAGCTCAAAGCCCATCTTCTCGGGCAGGCCACCGACATTGTGGTGACTCTTGATCTTGGCTGCCTGCCTGGTGCCGCTCTCGATCACATCGCTATAGAGCGTGCCTTGCACCAGGAAACGGGCATCGCTGATCTTGGCGGCCTCTTCTTCGAAGCAGCGAATGAACTCCTCGCCGATGATCTTGCGCTTGCGCTCGGGATCGGTGACGCCAGTCAGTTTGGTGAGAAAGCGCTCCTTGGCGTCGACGGCGATAAGCGGGATCTTGAAGTGCTCGGCGACCATGTCGACGACGTTCTGCGCCTCGTTCATGCGCATCATGCCCTGATCGACGAAGACGCAGGTGAGTCGGTCACCGATGGCTTTGTGCACGAGAACGGCGGCGGTGGACGAATCGACGCCGCCGCTCAGCCCCAGCACCGCCTTGCCGTCGCCGACCTGCTCGCGGATGCGGCGCAACTGCTCCTCGATGATCGATGCCGGCGTCCAGGTGGGTGTGCAGTCGCAGGCGCTGTAGAGAAAGTTCTTCAGCACCTCCATACCGCGCGGTGTGTGCACGACTTCGGGGTGAAACTGCACCGCGTAGAGGCCGCGAGCCACATCTTCCATGGCGGCAATCGGCGAGCCCTCGCTCCAGGCGAGGGTGGCAAAACCGGGCGGAGCCACCGTGACACAGTCGTGGTGGCTCATCCAGCACTGCTCGACCTGACTCAGGCCCTCGAGCAGGCGGCCAGTGGCCGCCACATGCAGGGCTGTCTTGCCGAACTCGGCGGCGCCGGTGGCGGCCACCGTCCCGCCCAGCTCCAGGGCCATATTCTGCATACCGTAGCAGATGCCCAGAATCGGAATGCCAGTCGCAAACAGAGCCGGGTCGAGCCGCGGCGCGTTGGCGACGTGCACGCTCAGGGGACCGCCCGACAGAATGATGCCTTTCGGCTGGCGGGCGACGATTTCGGCGGTCGGCGTATCGAAGGGAATGAGCTGCGAGTGCACGCGGCATTCGCGCACCCGGCGGGCGATGAGTTGCCCGTACTGAGCGCCGAAATCGAGAACGAGGACGGTATCGAAATTCGCCGTGACCTCGTCGCCGTGGGCGACCGCCTCGGCGGCCTGCTGGTCGAGCGACTGCGCTTCGGTCACCTGCGTCTCCTCCCCGTGCTCGACTCGGCCTCAGCCCATACCGACTTCTTGCTCTCTCTGCAGCTTCTTGCCCTCGGTCATGAGCGCCGGAGCAACCATGACCTCGGCCTTCTGGAAGTTCTGCACCGTGTCGTAGCCGCAGGTCGCCATGCTCATGCGCAGGGCGCCAAAGAGGTTGAGCGTGCCGTCGTTTTCGTGTGCCGGGCCGAGCAGAATCTCTTGCAGCGTCCCCTTGACCCCGGCCTTGACGCGCGTGCCGCGCGGCAGGTCCGGGTGAAAGGTCGCCATGCCCCAATGATAGCCGCGGCCGGGAGCTTCTTTGGCCGCCGCCAGCGGCGAGCCGATCATGACGGCGTCGGCGCCCAGGGCAATCGCCTTGCTGACGTCGCCGCCGGTGCGCATACCGCCGTCGGCGATGACGTGACAGTACGAGCCGGTCTCGAGCAGATGCTGCACGCGGGCGGCAGCGGCGTCGGCGATGGCGGTGGCCTGCGGCACGCCGATGCCGAGCACCGCCCGCGTCGTGCAGGCGTGGCCGGGACCGACACCAACCAGCACGCCGACGGCGCCGGTGCGCATGACGTGCAGCGTTGACGAGTACGACCCAACGCCGCCGACGATCACCGGCACCGGGCAGCTGGCGATGAACTCCTTGATGTTGAGCGGCTCGACCTTCGTGCTGACGTGCTCGGCCGAGATGACCGTGCCCTGAATGACGAGCAGATCAAGACCGGCATCGAGGGCAATCTGGTAGAACTGCTCAACGCGCTGCGGCGTGAGTGAAGCCGCAGCAAGCACGCCGCCGGCCTTGATCTGCTGAATCCGCTTGGCAACCAGCTCGGCCTTGATCGGCTCCTGGTAAATCTGCTGCAGCGTGCGAGTGGCCGTCTCTTTGGGCAGCGAGGCGATGCGGTCGAGCTGCTCGTCGGCGTTTTCGTAACGCGTCTGCAGCCCCTCAAGGTTCAGCACCGCCAGTCCGCCGAGCTTGCCCATGGTTACGGCGAAGGCGGGATCGACAACGCCGTCCATCGCCGAAGCCAGGCAGGGCAGCGCCAGTGTCTGCCCGCCGACCGTCCAGGTGATGTCGACATCTTCGGCATCGCGCGTGCGCCGGCTGGGGACGATGGCGATGTCATCGAAGCCGTACGCGCGGCGACCCTTCTTGCCACGACCGATCTCTACTTCCATCTCGTCCTCCTCGCCTCATCAGCGCAGGTAAACAAAAGACCCGGGCACGGACATGCCAAGGTCTTTGAGTCTCTCTGCTTATATGGATGCGTTCGTTCTCGCAACGTGCCTGGATGCTAACACCGTCGCCCATGGGGCGCAAGCGTCGGTGACAGGCCAACCCGTGGCGCCGGCTAGCCTGCGGCCGCCGGCTCGACCGTGGTCACCTCGGCGCCCTTGAGCAGCCGCTCGACCTCGGCGCGATCAAGCACGCCGGCGCCATACGCCTGCGTATTGGCAGCCCCGCAAGCGAGGCCAAAACGCAGGCACTCGGCGACATCCATCTTCTGGAAGCGGGAGGCGATGAAGCCAGCCAGGAACGCGTCGCCAGAACCCACCGTGCTGACGATGTTGTCGAGCAACGGTATGTGACCGACGTAGACCTGGTAGCGACGGCCGTGACGCAGCCGCGCCACGCAACCGTTGCGCATCGTGATGATGACGTTCTGGGCACCCATCTGCGTGATGATGGCGGCCCCATCGATGACGTCCTGCTCGTCGTGAAACTCGTGCCCGACGAGGTCTTCAGCCTCGCGCACGTTGGGCGAGACGAGGTGTGGTTGGGCGCGCACGCCGAGGCGCAGCGGCTCACCGGCACTATCGAGCACGGTGAAGCAGCGGCTGCTCTGGAGACGCCGCAGAGCCTGCACATAGAAATCTTCGGGCACGCGCCGAGGCAGCGAACCCGCCAGGACGACGTACTGAGTGCCCTTGGCGAGAAACTCGATCTTCTCATAGAACGAGGCCAGTTCTGCCTCGCTGACGATGGGGCCGTACTCGATGATCTCGGTCTGGCTCATGCTGGTCGTGTCGATGACGGCAGTACTGGTGCGTGACTCGCCATCGATGCGCACGAAGTCGTTGAGCAGGTTCTCGCGCGCCAGCCCGTCGACGATCTGCTGACCGGCGCGACCGCCGACCAGACCGCTGACGATCACCGGCAGGCCCAGGGTCTTGAGCACCCGCGCCACGTTGACGCCTTTGCCGCCAGGCAGAGTAAGGCTTTCGCTAGCGCGATGGCGAAAACCGACCTGAAAGTTCGGCACGGTGAGCGTCTTATCGATGGCAGCGTTGGGCGTAACGGTGACGATCATGAGCATCCTGTCGCGACGAGAAAACGTGCCCGTCCGGACCCATCCTCGGGCGCCGCAAAGTATAACACGGCGCTCGCCTTGACAGTCACGGTGCCACAGCGTACGTTTCGCGGGCGTCACCACGGCATAATCCTCGTTAGGTGAGGCTCCAGCATAGAAACAGGCCGTTGCCCGGAAACGTCCAGAGACGCCAACGGGTAGAACAGGTATCACCGGTTCAAGGTTTTACCCAAGACGGCTGAGGGATCTGCCCTCTACGGTATGCTGTGCCAAAGCTCTTGGACGAGAGAGGATCGCCCACTACTGCTTGCGTGCACACCGGAGCCTTCCCGGCGGGAAGCTTGGCGCTGTTTTGTTGTGCGCAGTTGCAGGAGGAGGTGAGACCCGTGTTCTTCTTGAGCAAGCTGCTCGGCGAGCCCTTGCGCGACGCCGCCGGCAAGCCGGTCGGGTCTTTGCTGGATCTCGTCGTCTCACCCAAGCAAACCTACCCGCGGGTGACGGCGCTGGCTGTCAAACGCCGCGGTCACCGGGTCATCGTCGCCTGGGCCAACGTCGCCAGCTTTGAAGAGTCGGGCAGCCTGCTCACCGTTGGCGCCCCCGAGCTTGCCGACCGGCCACTCACCGATGACGAGCTGCTGCTCAGCGCGACTTTTCTCGACAAACAGCTTGTCGACACCGATGGCCGCAAGGTGATCCGCGTCAACGATATCCAGCTCATGCGCACCGGACCGTTCCTGCACGTGGTGGCAGTCGACGTCTCAAGCGGCGCAATTTTGCGCCGCGTCGGGCTGACGCGCGTCAGCGATCGTCTCACCAAGAGCAGCAAGAACCCACGCCCGACACTCATCGACTGGCGCAACGTCGATCTTGCCGCCAGCAATTCCTCATCGGTTCGCCTGACGGTGCCGCGCACTGACCTCTCGCTGCTACACCCGGCCGACATCGCCGATCTCGCCCACGAACTGACGCCAGCAGAGCGCGCCGCCGTCTTTGACGAGCTCGCCGACGACCTCGCCGCCGATGCGCTCGAAGAGATGCATCCCTCGTACCAGGCGTCGCTGCTGCTCGACCTGCCCGACGACAAAGCCAGCGAGCTGCTCACCAACATGTCTCCGGATGACGCTGCCGACCTGCTCGCCGACCTGCCCGCGGAACGTGCCCAGCGCCTCATCTCGCTGATGGAAAAGGATGATGCCGCCGACGTACGCGAACTGCTTGCCTATCCGGAGCACTCGGCCGGCGGCATCATGACGACCGACTTCGCCTGGGTGCGCCTCGAAGCGACCGCCGGCGAGGCGCTGCAGATGCTGCGTACGCAGGCCGAGGATGCCGAGACCGTGTACTACGTGTACGTGCTCGACCGCAGTGAGCATCTGCGCGGCGTCTTCTCGCTGCGCGACCTGCTCACCGCGCCCGAGGCGCGCAAAGTGCGGGAGTTCATGACCGAGAATCCCGTCGCTATCCTCACCAGCGGCGGCGAGGACGAAATCACCGAGCTGATTGCCAAGTACAACTTGCTGGCTCTGCCAGTAGTTGACGAAAACAACGTCCTGCATGGCATCATCACCGTCGACGATGCAATCGACCTGATCCTGCCGCTGGCGTGGAAGAAGCGCCTGCCGCGCATCTTCCACTGACCTCTGCGGCGCCGTGGTCGCCGGCGCCAGTCCTGCCGCCTGCCCTCTCCTACTCTCTCTAACTGTCATCCTCGCGCTCCTGCGAGCGCGGCTCGACATGCACGAGCACATCCGCATTGGGCACACAGGCGCGGATGTCGGCCTCGATGTGCTCGGCAACGTCGTGCGCTTCGGTCACTGTCATGCGTTCGTCGACTGTCACGTGCAGGTCGATGTCGCGACGACTGCCGGCGCGGCGGGTGCGCAGCTGGTGATAGCCGGTGATGAGTTCGCCCCGGTGTTCACTGACGCAGGCGCGAATGACTTCGAGTTCATCGTCGGGCAGGGTCTCGTCAAGAAGCACCCGCGTTGACTTGGTCACCAGCCTGTAGGCCGTGGAGATGATGAGCAGGGCAATCGTGATCGCGGCGATAGGATCGAAGAGTCTGATGCCGGTGAGCTGGACGAGGAGCAGGCCGAAGGCGACTCCAGCCGACGTGAAAACGTCGGTGAGCAGGTGGGCCGCGTCGGCCTCGAGGGCCGCCGAATCGGTCTTACGGGCCACTGGCGAAAGGACTTTGCGCGAGACCCCCAGGTTGATCACAGCCGACACGGCCATGACGCCAACGCCCAACCAGATGTGGTCGATGTGCACGCCGTCCAGCAGCTTCTTGATGCCTTCGTAGATGATGACGATAGCGGCCAAGAAGATGAGCAGCGCCTCGATCACGCCGCTCACATTCTCGATCTTTTCGTGACCGTAGGGGTGGTCGCGGTCGGCCGGCTTGGCCGCTTTACGCACTGCGTAGAAGGCGATGATGGCGGCCACCAGGTCGGAGCTCGAATGCAGCGCCTCGGAGATGATGCTGATCGATCCCGAGAGCAGACCGACAACGAGCTTGAAGGCGATCAGGCAGCTGTTGGAAGCGATCGAGACCGAGGCGGCGCGAGACTTGAGAGCGTGATTCTGGCGATCAACGTTCTGACGATCAAGGACCATGCAAGACTCCCTCGGACGACAACAGTTCGAGGAGGGCCTTGCCGGCCAGCGCACGGTGGCTGGCCTGGTCCTTGTGCGCCTGCGGCCACTGCGCCACAGACAGGTCTGATCCCTCTGGCATAAAGACGGGGTCATAGCCGAAGCCGCCGTCGCCGTGCGCGGAGGCGGCGATGGTGCCCCACCACTCGCCCGCTACGGTGAATTCTCTCACGCCGGGCACGATGGCCACAAGCGCGCAGACGAAGCGAGCGCGCCGTTGCGATGGTTCCGGAAAAGGCGTCAGGGCGGCCAGCAGCTTCGTGATGTTGCCCTGGTCATCGCCGTCAACACCGGCGTAGCGCGAGCTGACAACGCCCGGTGCCCAGGCGAGCGCCTCGACCTCAAGGCCGGAGTCGTCGGCGAGAACGATGGCATCGCCGGCGGCAGCCGAGTCGATCTCGACCTCCGGGGGCGAGCCGGCGACCGTCAAGGCGCGGGCCAAAGCCCGCGCCTTGACG
>JBKQWK010000169.1:0-15177 GCA_052139595.1 Thermoleophilia bacterium
CGTCCCTCGCGTTCAGTTCGTTGAAGACAAACTCGAATTCCCGCCAGCCAACGCACTTGCCGAAAAGATCGCGGGTAATGTGCCCTGCCAGCAACATCGCCAGAGGCGAGATCGCTCCGCGGAAGGCCTCGTCGGTCATCTCTGCGGCGGTCGACTGATTTACATCCGCCTCTAGGCCCAGCAGCAGCGGCGGCAGCCCGAATGCATTGGCGACCATCCGGATCAGAAACTCCTGCCAGCTCAGCCGCATATCCGCATCCGTGCCCTGCGCGAAGCGCGACACCTCTGGTTTCTGCTCGGTCGAGAGCAGCGGCACCCTCCCCGTTCCTTCTATCTCGTCCTGCCATGTCAGTGATCGCCTCGAGCTGAGCGCGGCTCATGCTGATAGCGGCTGAGTGCAGCATGCCGGCGAAGGCCTGCGTGACATCGCTGCGCAGGCCCTCCAGCTCGGCTTCCTGGGCGCCGGGCGGCGCCATGTCGGCGACTGCCACGGCCACGACCTCATCGCCGGCGATGATTTCGGCGATGCCGCTCACCCAGGCGCCGAATTCGTCCACATAAAGCACGTTCGTGTCGTGGCGCACGCCGGCGAATCGCTCCGGCAACTCCTCGTCGGCGAAGACTTCGTCGCCGATGTGGGACTGTTTGGACTCATCTTCTTCGGGGTCGACGACGAACGTGTATCGTTCGCCACTGCGCACCCGGGTCGTCAGGTAGCGAGTCGGAGGGTTGGCGTCGCGGATAGCCCGCAGGGCCGCGGCGAGTTCGACGTATTCGGGCCGCTGCTCGTCCTCGCGGCGACGCAGGAGAGCGTGCTTGGCAGGGTCAACGACGGTCGCCGCCCGCTCGGCGACCGTCGTGGCCAGGCGCTTGCGCTCGTACATTCCGTCGAGGACGCGCAAAAATGCATCGACCATGCGCGGGTCAAACTGGTGATCGCTGCAGCGCTGCAGTTCGGCGCGCGCCTCGCCGTACTGCAAGGCGCGCTTGTACGGCCGGTCGAACGACATGGCGTCATAGGAATCAACGACGCACATGGCGCGGGCGATTTCGGGAATCTGCTCGCCCGCCAGACCATCCGGGTAACCGCCACCGTCGTAGCGCTCGTGATGGTGGCGTACGCCACCCACATACTCGGGCGCGAACAGCGGTTTGATGATATCGGCGCTGAACACCGGGTGCTGGCGCATGAGATCCCACTCGCGATCGGTCAGTCGTCCCGACTTGAGCAGGATGCGGTCGCTGACGCCGATCTTGCCGACGTCGTGCAGATAGCCTGCTTCTTCAACCTTGCGCACGACTTCGGCCGGCCAGGCGAGTTCTCGGGCCAGCAGCACCATGTACGCCGAGACGCGGGCGGCGTGGCCCAGCGTGTAGTAATCCTTGGCGTTGAGGGCCGTGCTCAAGGCCTTGAGGTTGCTCAGGTGCATGCGTTTGTCGTTGGCGTAGAGTTCGGCGTTGTCGATTGCCAGAGCGGCAGAGCGGCAGATAGCGGTGGCGGTGGCCATCTCGGCCTCGGTCCAGCGTCGCTCACGGCGGGTCTCGAGCAGCTCCAGCACGCCGATGACCCGGTCCTTGCTGATCAGCGGCATCGCCAGCTGACTCGTTTCGCCGTAGCTGTGCATGAACTCACGCTCAACCGCACTTAAGCGCGGATCGCTGGGGTTGTCGATGGCCACGGCGCGGCGCGTTTCAATGGCCGCGCCGAGGACGCCCCAGTCGGCGATCTTGAGGTCGCGACCCCGCCAGAGATCAATCCGGCTCGTGGTCGAGCACGCTGACGATGCAGTGCAGGTGGTCGTTGGCGGCCAGCGTGTAGATGTCGCACGAAGGCGTGTCGACGATGGCACACAGCCGGCGCGCGGTCGTGAGGAGCACCTCGTCGAGGTCCAGCGACGAGGAAAACTCGATGCTCAGCTCGTTGACGAGCGAAAGCCGGGCGTTTTTCTCCTCCAGCTCGCGGTAGAGCGTCGCGTTGGCAATTGCGCCGGCGATCATCTGGCCCACACTCTTGATGAAGTCGACGTACTCGCCGTAGTCGCGCGGCTGTGTGTCAAAGATGTCGATGAGGCCGATCACCTGCTCGCCGGCGACCAGTGGTATGCACAACTCACTGCGAAAGCCAAATTCAGCGTAGGCGGCGCGCTCGTCGGCAGTCAGGCGCGGATCGCTGCTGTCGCTGACAATCATCAGCTCGCGCGTCGCTACCGCGATGGCCGTGGCCGGGAAGTCGTGCATGCGCAGCACACGACCGGCCACGGCCTTATCTACGCCGCGTACGTCCACGCTGACGAGGCAGCGCAGCTCGTCGTCCTGCAGCGTAAAGATGTCGCAATCAGCGACGCCGATGGCCGTGCGCAGGCGTTGGGCGACAGTCGTCAGCAGCAGGGCGAGGTCGTGGATCTGCGCTGCCAGACCACCAAGCTCGACCAGCTCTTTGAGGACGGCAGTCCTGTGGCTGAGCTGGTCGAGCAGCAGGGTGTTTTCCAGCGCCGTGGCCAGCATTCGTGTCGCTGTTTTGAGGAAGTCGAGGTACTCGCCGTAGTCCCGGGCTCGTGTGTCGCTGATGTCGATAAGTCCGTAAACGTCATCGTTGACGATTAGTGGCACGCAGATTTCGCTGGCGAAGCCGAAGTCACGAAAGACGCGGCGTTCGTGATCGCTGAGCCGCGGGTCGTGACGGCTGGCAAGAACCAGCGTCTCGCGCGTCGCGATTGCCGCCACAGTCGACGGGTAGTTGCCCAGGTCAAGAAGGTTACCGGTGGTGCGTTCGTCGTATCCGCTGCGGTCAAAGCTGACAAGACAGCGAAGAGTGTCGTTCTCGAGACGAAAAATGTCGCAGTTGGCGCCGTCGACGATGGCGAGCAAGCGGCCGGCGACGGTGCGCAGGAGCAGATCGGTATCATGCGCTTCAGTGATCAGGCTGCCGAGTTCAACCAGTTCGCGCAGGATAACGCTGCGGCGTTCGATCTGCTCGAACAAGCCCGCGTTCTCGAGAGCGTTGGCGGCCACCTGGGCGAGACCGAGGATCAGCTCAAGATCGTCGGCGAAGTCGCGGGGCACGTAATCGCTGAGTTCGGCAAGGCCTATCACGCGCCCGCGGGCGATCAGTGGTATCGACGCCTGGCTCTGGTACCCCCACTTCTCCAGCGAGTAGCGGCCTTCTGGCGTGAGAATGGGATCATCAAGGCTGGCAGCAACGGCGACGTGGCCCGTCTCGACGGCCAGCTTGCTGCACGGATAGCGCAGGAGAGGGATACAGACGCCGGCCCAGTCGGCGTCAAAGGCGCCGCCGTCGAAGCTGACCAGAGCGCGCAGAGTCTCGCCTTCGACGGCATAGATGTCGACCACCGGACTGTGCGTGAGATTGGCCAGGCGGCGCGCCACTGAGTGGAGTACTTCGTCCGTACTGAGCATGGCACTATCGTGCAGCCCGGCGTCGATGACGAGGGCGAAGTCATGGTTGCGACGCTGGAGCCGCGCTCCCCAGTCTGTTGTTGCTAGTATGGTAGTGATAAGAGAAGCGGCTACCTGGACGTCGTCGTCGAGCGTTGGGGCTGCCGAATCGGCAGCCCCCAGTTCGAGCAGGCCGACGACGTCGCGGCCGAAGGTGAGTGGGATCCACAGGCTGGCGGCGAGGCCGCGGGCGGCAAAACAGTGAGCGCGGCTTTCGTCGTTGAGGCGGGGATCGGCAAGAGTTGCCACCGTTTGCGGCCGCCGCTCGCCGACGGCCGCGGCGGCCGGGCCGCAGTCGCCGAGCGACCACAGGCTGTTCTCACGGTCAAACGTCGACCGATTGTGCTGCCAGGCGACGAGGGTGGTCGCGGCTTGGCCATCAACCTTGTGCACGGCACACAGATCGGCGTGGCCAGCATTGATAAGACGACGGACGATCGTGTGCAGCGTGCCCTCAATCGCGGTGTCGCGCGAGAGATCGAGCGCCGCCGCCGCGACTTCGTCGAGCTCGGCGGCGCGGGCAGTGAGGTGCTGGTGCGCATTGGCGCTGGCCAGCGCCAGCGCTGCCAGCGCTGCCAGTCCCTCGACGAGATTGCTCTCCACGGTGATGAACACGCGCTCTGGTTGCCGGTCATAAACCCGCAAGACGCCGAGAACCTGCTCACCCAGGGCAACGGGAACGGAGAGGAAGCTGCCGGTCGCCGCCGCCGCGCCCGCCGTTTCCGTTTGCGCCCCCGCCCCCGTGCCGCTGGCACGCTGCCGGGCGTCGTTGCTGCCCGCGACTTGCCGGTGGAGCGACCGTCGACCACGCACAATGGCGCTAACATCGGGCAGTTCGTCGAGGGTGTAGCGGCGGCCCTCGCCGCCGCGGTGTTTGTCGGGGTACTCGCTGGTGTACTCAGCCAGTACCGTCAAGGCGCAGCCATCGTCGACGAGCGCTAGGATCTCGCAACCACTGGCGCTGAGCGCCTGCGTCGTCCGTTGGGCGATGGCTTGCAGGGTGTCCGCGAGGTTGGGCTGGTCCGGGCAGCCGTTGGCGCTGAATGGTAACGTCGGTGCGGCTTCGCCGACGATGAGGCCGGGGTCGCGATCTTCGCCTGCTACGACCCCGGATTGCCCTGACCGGCGATGGGCGGCACTGTCTCTGCGGCCACCGGCGAGGACGGCGCCGGCTTGGCGCGCCATGAACTCGGTGAAGGCGATGTTTGGTCCCGTGAAGGTGCGCGGCAAGCGCGAATCGACAAGTTCCATGATGCCGATGATGCGGTCGTCTACGCGCAGCGGCTGTGTCACGATGGCCCGGTCGCCGTAACTGCGGTAAAGGGCCGCCTGGGCGGCATCAATCACCGTTGTGTCGGCCAGATCGGCGATGACAATGCGTCGGCCTTCGCGTACGACTGCGGCGGCCAGTGGAGCCTCAGCCAGCGGTAGCGTTTCGCCGGGCGTCGCGTATCGGTGTGCGGCCGAGTCACTGTGCTCGACAAGAATTGTCAGGCGCGGGCCGTCTTCGACGGTGGCAATGAGGCAGGAACTCACGCCGAGGCCTTCGGCGGCGGCGCGAGCAACGACGGTTAGCGCGCTGCGCAGAGAATCGCCTTCTGGCGTCAGTCGTCGCTGCGCCCAGCTGGGAGCGGCCAGAGGACCATGCGGGCCGGCGTTACTCTTGGCGGCCTGGGCGTCAAGCAGGAGTTCGACGTCACGGCGCTTGTAGCGGCGATGACCGCCGGTGCTGCGATAACAGACGAGTTTGCCCGAGTCGCTCCATCGGCGCAGGGTGTTGAGACTGACGCCGAGCATGGTCGCGGCGTCGCCGAGACGCAGCCACGTGGAGCCGTCGGCTCTTCCCACTCTGGTTCCCATCGTCTCCTACCGGTCGGTATTGGAGCGAGCAAACATTACCAAATCTACAACCGGCACGCGAGCTGTGTGGGTGGCAAAGCCAAGCCCAACGAAGCGCGGGACCGGGGGCCGGCCAACTCTGCTCCCGAGGGCCGGGGGCAGAGTTGAGGGCCGTGCCGACCCTGCCCCCGGCCCTCGACCTGGCCCGACCTCCGGCCCTGCCGAGCAGAGGGGGCTACTGGATCTCGACGCTACTCTGCATCGATGGCGGCCGCGATCTCGCGGAAGGCCGCGCCGACCGGCGAGGCTGGGTCCAGGGCCACCGGCTCGCCGCGATCGCCGCTCTGCCGCGTTTTCTCGTCAAGCGGCACGCTGCCGAGCAAACGGGCGCCGGTGATGCGGGCGATTTCGGACGCTCCGCCTTGGCCGAAGATGTAGTGCTTCGTCTCGCACTGCGGGCAGACGAAGTAAGCCATGTTTTCGATGACTCCAAGCAAACTGTGCTCTGTCTTCTGCGCCATCTTGGCTGCCTTGACCGCGATGGTGCTCGCTGCCTCTTGCGGGGTCGTGACGATGATCATTTCGGCGGCCGGGATCATCTGCGCCAGGGTGAGCGCGATGTCACCGGTGCCTGGCGGCAGATCGACGAGCAGATAGTCGGGACTACCCCAGAACACGTCACCGAGAAACTGTTCGATCGCCCGTCCAAGCAAGGGACCGCGCCAGATTACGGGCTCGTTGTCGCTGAGAAAGAAGGCCATGGACATGATCTTGACGCCGTAGCGCTCCGGTGGCAGCAGTTTGCCACCATGGACGTCCGGTTTTACTGCCGGCAGGCCGAACATGAGGGGGATGGTCGGGCCGTAGACATCGGCGTCGATGAGCGCCACCTTCTTGCCGCGCTGAGCAAGTGCGACCGCCAGGTTGGCGGTGACGGTCGACTTGCCGACGCCGCCCTTGCCACTGGCAACGGCAATCGTGCGCGTGCACGAGCCTGGGCCAAACAGTGATTCAACCAGTTCATGGCGCGAGGAAAGGCGGTTTGTCAATGCGTCTCGCTCGGCGCTGGTCATGGTGCCAAGTTGGACCTCAACTCGGCGCCCGCCGGCAATTGCCGCCAGTGCCTTCTCGGCGTCCGCCTGAATCTGGCTGCGCAGCGGGCAGGCCGCCACGGTGAGGACGACGGTGGCGGCGATGACGTTGTCGTCGACGACGATGTCGCGCACCATACCAAGTTCAACGATGCTCTTTTGCAGTTCCGGGTCCTGAACGCGCGCAAGCGCCCTCAGGACGTCGTTCTGGTCCACTATGAAGCCTCCGATCGGAGTTGGGTTGCGTCAGCTCGCGCGAGAGTTTCGTTCGGCTATCTGCGCTGATGTCACTGCATACTCTTCTCTTGCGATTGTACCAAACGGTAAACCGCAGCCCGAGACCGAGGTTTCACGTGAAACGTATGTCTGCAGAGCTGCGGCTCGGCCGTCAGTTGTCACCGTCACCGTCGGCGATGAGCGGCAGACGGACGATGAAGAGCGCGCCGGCGCCGGTCTCACTTGTGGCGGTGATCGAACCGCCGTGAGCTTCAACCAGCCGCCGAGCGATGGCGAGGCCGAGCCCGACTCCGGGGTAAGCGTGACTGCCGGCACCACGATAGAAGCGCTCGAACACGTTCGGCAGGTCGGCAGCGGCGATACCGCTACCGGTGTCGCGTACAGTGAGTTCGACATAATCAGGATCACCTCTGGCCACGCGCATAGCGACGCGGCCCCCGGCGGGCGTAAATTTGAGCGCATTTGTCAGCAGGTTGTCGATGACCTGGCGTAAACGGTCGCGGTCCCCGACGACGGTTGTCGCCTGCGACTGCAGATCGAGGTCGATCTGTGCCACGACAAACTGCTCGCGCGCCGCCGCAACTGCTTCGGCGGCCACATCGTCAAGGCGAATCGGTATGTGCTGCAGATGAAAGGTCTCGGCATCCATATCGTCGAGATAGCGCAGTGCCCCAAGCAAACGCCCAAGGCGGGCGACTTCGTCGGCGATGATTGCCAGATTCTCGTTGCTGGGTGGCAGAACGCCATCTTGCAGCGCTTCAACCCGGGCCTGGATGGTGGCCAGGGGGGTGCGCAGCTCGTGCGCCAGGTCGGCTGTCATGACGCGTCGCCACGACTCCTGCTGCTCGATCGCCTGCGCCATGTCGTTGAACGCCACCGCCAAGGCACCGACCTCGTCGCGATGGTCGGCGCGGTCCACGGTCACGCGTTGCCGGCGCTCACCACGGCTCATGGCTCCGGCGGCTGCGGTCAATGCCTCCAGTGGAGCAGTAACACGACGTGTGGCGATGACGCCGATCACAACGGCGGCGAATGCAACCGCTACCCCTGCGATAACCAGATAGATAAGCAGATCGCGGCGGAAGGCGCTATTGAGGGGTAACGCGGCGGCGCCCGGCTGCGCAATGACGGCAACGCCAATTGCCCGACCATCCACAGCCAGGGTATAACGCTTGACCTGGGCGCCGGCACCCAGCCCGACGCCGGCCTGGCCGCTGCTCATCATGTTCGCGCCTGTGCCTGCGCTGCCGCTACCCATCATGTTCGCCCCCCCCCTTTTGGCGCCGCCATTCATGCCTGCAGCCATGTGCCCAGCTGTGAACACAAGCACGTTGTTGGCGTCGTAAACCCAGACGCGCAGGTCGTTGGTGAGTGCCAACTGGTCAATCGTGGTAATGGTGGGCGGATCCCAGCCGGTTCCACTGTGGTAGCCTGATGTGATCGCCCTGACGACAGTCTGGATTCGCTGACGTTGGTCAGCACTGGCATATTGATTGAAGCGGCGGCCGCCGATGACGACGACGATCGCTGCAATGGCGACGACGGCCACGATCGCCACCGCGGCGTGCGTGAAGGCCAGCCGGCGTCGCAGGCTCGGTCTCATCGTTCAGTCTCGGCGAAACGGTACCCGCGACCGTAGACAGTCTCGATGAAATGTGGTGCGCGCGCGTCTTCGCCGAGTTTGTGGCGCAGGTTCTTCACGTGCGCGTCGATGGTTCGCTCGTAGCCCTCGAACTCGTAGCCTTGCACCTTATTGATGAGTTCGTAGCGGCTGTAAGCGCGACCGGGAAAACGCGCCAAGCTCAGCAGCAGGCGAAACTCCGACTCCGTCAGCTCAACCTCGCGTTGGTCGAGAAAGACGCGTCGCTTGGCCGAGTCGATCTGCAGGCGACCTCCGCCGCGCACCATGATATCCACCTGCGCCTCACTGGCGCTGTGCGCGCGGCGAAGCAGCACGCGCACGCGGGCGCAGACCTCGCGCGGGCTGAACGGCTTGGTGATGTAATCGTCGGCGCCAACCGTCAAGCCACGCAACAAGTCCTCCTCACTGTCGCGGGCCGTGAGCATGATGATGGGCACGTCGCTCTGCTCGCGCAGAACGCGGCAAACCTCTTCACCGCCGATACCAGGGAGCATGAGGTCAAGGATGACCAGGTCAGCGGCCCGACGAGCAAAGTCCTCCAGAGCCTCCTCGCCTGACATCTTCCAGACGACCATGTAGCCATCGCGTTCGAGGTACGTCTGCACGACCTCGGCGATGCGCGCCTCGTCTTCGACCAGCAGTATGCGTGTTTCGCCGCTCATAGGAGGATCATACCTCGCCTCGCCGCGCTTCACGGATGCAGCAGAGCAGCTTCATAAGTTCTTCAACTCGAGTGGCTACACTGTCTGCAGACGGAGGGTGAGGCGCTGATGCAAGCGTCCCAGCCCTCTCCACCAGAGGGCGACTCACGGGCCGCCAAAGAGAGGACAAACGCATGAAACGACACAGAAAGATCGCGTTGATCGCGACGCTCGCCGCTATCGGAGCGTTGGCCGTAGCCTCCGTAGCCTTCGCCAGCACGCGATCGACCACGATAGCGGGCGTCCGCAGTGGCGCCGGCCGTGCCCTGATGAGCAACCCGACCGCGGTCAAGGATATGCAGAAGCTACGCGCCGAGTACCAGGCGGAGGTTAAAGCGTGGGCCGACAAATACGGCAACGACCAGACCAGTGCGGTGGCACAGGCAGCCCTGACGAAGTTGCGCACAGAGCACGCAACTGAAATGCAGACGTTACTGAAGAAGTACGGCATCAGCGTGCCCGCGAGCGCTCTTGGCGCCGGACCCGGCCCCGGCATGGGCAACGGTTCAGGCCGCGGCGCGTGCGACGGCTCGGGCCCCATGGGCGTCGGAGCGGGTGCCGGCCATGGATACGGCGCTGGCATGATGAACAGCCAGTCCAGCCAGTCGCTCTAATCGCCAACCCGGCACTGCACCGACGCGCGCACCCTGACAGAGGTCAGGTTGGGCGCGTCGGTGGGCGATTCTGCAGTCTCCACCCTCGCGCGTCGGTGCACGTACGACTTCCCAGACGTGCGACTGTCCAGTACGAAAGACGTACGGTAAAGCTACGATCCTGGTGATTGTGCAAGAAGAAGAGCAATGGGGCCTTGGCCTCATTGCTCTTCTTCTTGCATTTACCGCCGCGACGGTGAGCGACCGCCGGAAGACGGTGCGGTGAGCGGGCGCTTTAAGAAGTGAATTTGACCCTCCTACGAGCGTCCGCTCACCGTCCTGGTCATTCAGGCTTTCAGGCCCACCGGCTCGGGGTTACCGGCACCGGTGGCATAAGTCTCCTGGAACAGCTCCATGAGAATCGGACTGCGACGCACGTCGTCGAGCGAGATCTCGGCGTGGTGCTTGGTGTAGCCGTTGCCGATGAGCATGGTCGTGTCGGCGCCGATTCCTTCGGCGCCCAGTGCCGCTGAGGTAAAGCTCGTCGCCATGCTGAAGAAGTAGACCGTACCGTCGTCTTTGGTCGCCAGTATCGAGGCCATCTCGGTATTGGGGATGTCGACGCAGTTGATTGTGAGATCCGCCATCTGGCCGTCAGTCGCCTTCACCATTTCGTCGTAGACAAAGAGCTGGTCGGTGGCGCTGCCCTGGAAGACGATGTCGCAGAAACCGGTCTTTTCCAGGCGCTTTTTACCGGCGTCACCGTGCACGAGGCCGATGACCTTGCCAGTGACGCCGACACGATTGCGGGCCTCGTAGGCACAGAGCAGGCCGCTCTTGCCGCCGGCGCCGATGATGAAGACAGTCTGGCCCGGCTTGCAGAGCTTGGCGGCCTGCGCCGGGGCACCGGCAACGTCGAGAATGGCGAGCGCCAGTGCCTCGTCCATGTCGCTCGGTATCTTGGCGTAGATGCCGGTTTCGAACAGAATCGCCTGCCCCTTCACCTTGACCTGGCAGGTGTCCTTGTTGATCGACAGAACCTCGGCGACTTTCAGCGGTGTGAGAGAGAGCGAAACGAGCGTGGCGATACGGTCGCCAACCTTGAGATCGCGGTCTGCCAGTTTGGGTCCGATCTCTTTGACGGTGCCCAGGAGCATGCCGCCGGAGCCCGTGTCGGGATTATGGTGTTTGCCGCGCTTGGCGATGATGTCGAGGCTGTGGCGGGCCATCTTCTGCACGTCGCCGCCTTCGGCCTCCTCGATCTGGGTGAAGCTGGCCGCATCGACGTTCAGGGTGTCGACCTCGATGAGGATCTCGTCATCGTAGATCTCCATCGTATTATCGATCTGCCAGGCCGGCTGCGGCAGCACGCCCTTGGGCTCGATCACGCGATGGGCGCCGAACTTGTTGCCTTCTTTCATCGGTTCTGTCCTCTCTCTTTTGTGCTCAGTCGGGCTCGTTCAGTTTTCGATCTTGATCACGGTAGCGGCGCCCATGCCGCCGCCGACGCAGGCAGATGTGAGGCCAAGCTCTTGACCGCGGCGACGCAGCTCGTGGATGAGGGTCACGATCATGCGCGTGCCGGTGCTACCGAGCGGATGGCCAAGGCTGACGCCGCTGCCGTTGACGTTGACGATCTCGGGATCAAAGCCGATTTCGCGTGTTGCCAGGGCGGCGACGCAGGCGAACGCCTCGTTGAGTTCGGCCAAAGCCATGTCTTTGGCGGTAAGGCCAGCCCGCCCGAGAGCTTTCTGGCCGGCAACCGTTTCGCCGTAGCCCATGATGCTGGCCGGCACAGCGGCGGTCGCATAACTGACGAGGCTGGCCAGCGGCTTGGCGCCGATTGCTTCGGCCTTGGCGCGCGAGGCAACCACCAGAGCGCTGGCGCCGTCGCTGATGCCGGAGGAATTGCCGGCGGTGACACGCCCACCGTCTGGCCGGAAGACCGGCTTCAGCTTGGCCATCGACTCAAGCGAGGCGTCACGACGCGGGTTTTCATCGGTGTCGATGACGATCGGGTCGCCCTTGCGCTGGGGAATCGCGACGGGCACGATTTCGTCTTTGAACTTGCCGCTGTCGATCGCCGCCACAGCGTTCAGGTGACTGCGGTAGGCAACCTCGTCCTGCTGCTCGCGGCTGATGTCGAACTGGTCGCAGAGCGTCTCGGCAGTGAGGCCCATATGGTAGTTGCCGATGGCGCACCAGAGGCCATCAGTCACCATGGCGTCGAAGATCTTGTCGCTGGGCATGCCCATGCGGTAGCCAGTACGGCCGTTCTGCAACAGCCACGGCGCCCGCGTCATGTTCTCGGTGCCGCCGACCAAGTAGAGATCGCCGTCGCCGGCCTTGATGGCCTGCGCCGCCGACACCAGAGCCTGGGCGCTAGAGACACAGACGCGGTTGATGGTGTAGGCCGGCACGCTGTCGGGGATGCCGGCACGAAGCTCGGCCTGACGGGCAACGTTCTGTCCCAGGCCGGCCTGAATGACGTTGCCGAAGATGACGTCGTCAAGCTCGGCGGCGTCAATGCCGGCCCGCTTGATCGCCTCGGCCATGACTTTGGCGGCCAGATCAATGGCCGAGGTGGTGGCGAATCCGCCTTGAAACTTGGCCTGGGCTGTGCGCACGGCCGACAGAATGACGACTTCACTCTCTGACACGACTGCCTCCTCGTAGTGCTGCTGACGCGCAAGCGGCGTTCGCCGTGCGCTCATCCCTGTGAATGATGTCACCTGCCAGGCTTGTGCTCAGCCCTGCTGGCGACGTACCACCTCTTGCGCCAGGAACGAGGCGACTTCGAGCGGCGTGGTCCTGGGACCAAAACCGGCGTCGTAGCCCAATTCCTTGGCGAAGGCATTATTGATGCGCGGGCCACCGACAATGAGCACGAACCGTTCGCGCACACCTTCTGCCTCGAGCAGCTCAATCAGCTTGGTGAGATTCTGCACGTGGATATTCTTCTGCGTAACGATCTGCGAGACCAAGATGGCATCGGCCTGTCGTTCAAGCGCCGTTTTCAACAGCTGCTCGCAGGGGATCTGGGAGCCCATGTTGAGAGCGTCCATCTCTGGGTAGCGCTCGAAGCCGTAGTTGCCAGCGAAGCCCTTCATGTTCATGATCGCGTCGATGCCGACCGTGTGAGCGTCGCTCTCAATCGCGGCGCCGACGACCAGCAACTTGCGCCCCAGTTTCTCTTTGATGAGGCGATTGATGGCGTAGAAGTCCATGGCCTCAAACTCAAGATAGTCGCCCTTGACTTCATCCGGGTTGATGCCGACGTCGGTACGGGCATAGGCGACGTAGAACGTGAATGCCGGGTCGATCGCCTTGACCTCGGCAATACCGACGTCGTGAAAGCCGAGCTTTTCGAGGAACTGCTTGCCGATGTCGGTCGCCTTGATTGAATTGGCAATCGGCAAGGTGAACGAGAACTGGATGAGGCCGTCGTCCTGCGTGTCTCCGTACGGGCGGACGATCATCAGTGCCTCCCTTCTGCGGCGGCGACGGTGCGCAGCGGGCCAACCGGCGGGCCGCTGGGGCGGTCGCTGAGCAGCGCCGCGAAGATCGGGTTGAAGTAGTCGGCGCTGTGCGCAAAGACGCCCTCGCCGCCGCGGCCGCCGTCCGGGTCGCGCTTGACGTCGGCAAACTCACCGTCTTTGAGGGCCCGGAAGAGGCCGATCTCGCGCACGTGTTCGAGCTGCTCGACGGCTTTGCCGAGCACATCATTGGCGCGTTTCTCGATGATGCCGCCCTCCTTGAACTGGACCTCGTCGGCCAGGTGGCGACAGCTCTCAAAAACGTACTTGGCGTTCTTGATGCTCAAGTAACGATCCTGCAGCAGGGGCGTGTGAATCGCCTCGGTGAGCATGCCGAGGAGCATGATCTGCTGGTCTGTGAAAATGCCGGTGAAGTTGAACATGGCGTCGATGATGTGACCCTGGAAAATGTCGCCAGTCATGTACTTTGTTGGCGGCATGTACTTGAGCGGGTAGCCGGGAAACAGCTGGCGGATCAGCTGCGCGTCAGCGATCTGGTAGACCACCTGATCGGGGGTGCTCGGAGGCATCTCGAAGGCGTGGCCGAGGCCGATTTGCCAGGGTTCGAGATTGGCCCGCAGGGCGAAGGCCTCGTTGATAAAGTCGGAGCTGACGACGGTGTAGCCCTGGGCGAAGGCGTCGGCCGTGGTCAGGTAGTTGTCTTCGCCCGTATTGATGATGATCCCGGCGCGGGCGTTGATGAGTCGCGACAGGTACTGGTCAACGAAGGTGCGGCGCATGTTGATGTTGCGAAAGATGATGCCGTACATGGAGTCGTTGAGCATCATGTCGAGCCGCTCGAGCGCACCCATCGTGGCAATCTCGGGCATGCACAGGCCGCTGGCGTAGTTGCAGAGGCGCACGTAGCGCTGCAGCTCCTCGCCGACTTCGTCGAGGCCCGCGCGCATGAGGCGAAAGTTCTCTTGCGTGGCGTATGTGCCGCCGAAGCCTTCGGTCGTCAGGCCGTAGGGTACGTAGTCGAGCAGGCTCTGAGCGGTGGTGCGAATAACAGCGATCACGTCGGCGCCGGCCCGCGCTGCCGCTTTGGCCTGGGCGACGTCTTCGTGGATGTTACCGGTGGCGACGATGACGTACACGTAGGGCTTCTGCGGCTCGCCGACCTGGCCGACAAGTTCTTCACGTCGCCGGCGGACAGCGTCGATGCGGGCGACGCCTTCGCGCGCCAGCTCAGCAGCGCGTGCCTCGACGGTCGCACGGCGTGCGGCCGGTACGGGCGCGAGCTCCAGGTCGCCGCGGGCGATGCTCTCGGCGACCTCCTGAGCGCCCTTGCCTGACTGCATCATCAGGTCGACAAACGGTGCCATGATGCCAGCGGCGAGCAGAGGTCGGGCGTGTTCGACGACGACATTGACGAGCGGTACATCGATCTCGTTGACGCCACTGATGCCGAGCAGGCGTAGCGTCGCGCGCTCGGTTGAATCGGTCGTGTGAGCGTCGATGTGCTGCTGAATGTCGTCGGCGATTGCATTGGCCGCGGCGCGGGCACGCGTGACCAGTGACTCGTCGAGTCTGATTGCTTGATCCACTGCTACACCTCGTTTCGCTTGGCTGACGACGCGCGCTCAACGGCGAAGCCTGCGGGCAGCGAGGCGAGGCCATTGACGACGTCGAAGACGGGCACGCGATCGCCAACTGCGTCAGCAATCGCGTGGAAGAACAGATGAGCGTTGTACGGGCGAGGCAGGCGGAACGGGTTCGTCGTCACTGCCAGCACGCGCAAGGACTGCATGACCTCGAGCGCAATGCCGCGGCGACGAAATCTGGCCACGGCCATCGGCGGCAACACGAGCACGGTGGCATCACGGACAACCACTCGCAGGTGATGGCGAGGGGCAAGGACGCGCGTGAAATCGTCGACGAATTCCCGCGTGAGCGCGCCGCCGATGAACAGGGTGCGCGTCTGGCGCCGTTCGACCTCATGGGCGACTGAAACGCCTTCGCCGACGACCGTGTCCAGTTCCAGTGTCGACGGCCGGCCTGCTGCGTCGACCAGAACGGCGCGGGCTGCCCGCAAAGGTGGCGTTGCCACCAGCGCTTTGGTCTCTGCTGAGGCCTCGCGGA
>JBKQWK010000170.1:0-7548 GCA_052139595.1 Thermoleophilia bacterium
GGCTTTGCCTCGCCGTCGGCGCCCTTTTCTACCTGGAAGACACGCTCAGAGCAACTCCGACGCGCCTACCGCTGCCAGGCTTCGCCGCTGAACACCGCCCACAGCGTGCGACCGGCAACAATCAACCAGAAAAGAGCCAAGACTACGAACAGGACTCCAGCAGTGCCCTCGAGCCAGTTGGTATTCCACGCTCGCGCCAGACCGAGTGTGGCGGCCGTGTAGGCACCGATGGGGAAGGTGAAGGCCCACCAACCCTGCCCATACGGTAGCGGGCCTTGGCGCAGGTAACGAATGAGCAGCAGTGTCGCCGACACGAGTGCCCACAGACCGAAGCCCCAGAGCATCGTTGCACCGAGCATGAGGACAGCTCCAACTGCGGGAGCTGCCGGGCCAAGGTAAGGCGTGCTGGCGTGAGCGAGGTTGAGCAGAACGAGACTGCCGGCGCCGACAGGTCCAAGCATTATCCAGATTGACGGTGCCAGCGCTGCTCCCGGCAGTGGGTGCAATACCAGACGATCATGCAGCATGGTGAGGATGAGGATGAAGAGCAGCAGCCCCATGCCGAAGAAGGCATAGGCGAGAGCCAGCACAATGCGGCCGTCGGAAGGAGCAAGGTGTGGCAGCAGCGGGATCAGAGCCATCGGCACAATGATGTTCACAACTGGCGGGATCGACCAGCCGCCGTTAACCGCTTGCGCGTCAATCTCGCCGGTGAAGAGCTCATAGGCAAAGGTGACGCTGATGATGAAAGAAAATGCCCCGCCAAGCACAGCCAGCGTGGCGATGATCGATTCGAGCGAACCGACGGGCAGAATCGCCGGGCCAATTTGACTCATGATAATCGCGATGACGAGCAAACCGCCAGGAAGAGTGCCGTAGAGCGGACCCAGCACCGGGTGCCGCAAATCAGCGAGGGCGGCATCGGCGTGGGCAATCCAGCGAGCTGCGTAGGCAAAGAAAAGAATCGCGGCGAGGCCTATCGCGGCCCACGCCAGCACTTCGCCAGCATCGTGACCGGTGGTACGCAGTGAGGCAATGTTGCCTGGGTTTTGGTATGCCGTAATGGCGAGGATGCCGGTGCCCATCACACCGCCAAACCAGCCGGGATGCAAACCTCGCAGCCGGGAAGAGCGAAAACCACCGGGCTCTGAAACACCAGCTGATGTGGACATGATGAATCTCCTCTGTCGATGATCGAACCGACTCTCCAGACCATGGATCGGCGAGTCCCTAACATATCTAGTTCAGTTTATGACAAGTCTCGGCTATATCGAAACCCAGACGTTCATAATTTCTAGACGGGACGTCGCCCCGGGGAGACTCAACGAGAGATAGTCCACTGCCCACTCTGCTCAAGCGTGCCTGCGAACGCGACCGCCTCTGCCCGGCAAACGGCTTCGTTCGTCGGGCAGAGAGTACCGGCTGCGCCGTAGTCACTCGCCGGCGAGCTTGTGATAGACCGCTTTGCTGCGCACACGCGGAATTGACTTGGCAGCCAGGTATTCGAGTTTGTCTACCAGAGCTGCAAGTTGACTGCCAGGAAAGCCAACCACGGTCTCGTCGGGAGCGAGGTCAGTGGCCTCGCGACAGCCGTAGCAGCCAAGCGTGTAGTTCAGACGTTGCTCAAGGTACGGGATGATCGTGACATCAACACAGGTCGCCTGTAAGACAGCCGTGTCGCCCTTGCGCCGTTCGCCGCCGTGCACGTTCAGATCGGCAAGCAGCAGCCACATGAGTTGTTCCGGCGACCCTTCGACGACAACGACATCGGGCAGCACCGTGGCCTTGGCCAGCGGGCAGCAGACGATGCGCTCGACGCGGCCCGGTTCGAGCCGCGGCATGGCGGCAAACATGCGCGCACCGGCAGCCGCGTTATCGACGATACCAAACCCGACCAACCCTTTGCCCGACTGTAGACCGGGCGTCAGCGGCCGCAGGCCGAAGGCAGCTGCCGCCGCCGGGCAGGCACAGCCCTCGCCATCGAGGCTGACGCACTCGCCGTGACGGGCCTTCATGAGCGCCTGGCAAAAACGATGGTCGTTGAGCGGCTGGGCAGCGGCAGAGGCAGCGTCGGGTTCACGATCCGGCTATAGCCACACACCAACGGCTTCCGTCTCCAGTCCGATGAGTTCGCCCAACCGAGTGGCCAGTTCAGCCACGGTCGGCGCGTCAGCGGTAGGCAGTATAGTCATGAACGCTCTCTCTTACTCTTCGCTTTTGGCGGAGCTTGGCGACGGGATCTTGCCCTCGGCGATCAAAGCATCTTTGACGGCCGGCCAAATCTTGTGGTTACGGTAGAACTTGCGTAGATCGGCGAGTGGCGGAAAGCTGATCGCATTGCCCTGGCAGAGGTTCGCACAGCTGGTGCAGCCGGTCACGCAATCGTAGTAACGACCGACCACAGCCTTGCCATCCGCCCAGTCGAAAACCTTCTTGCCGCAGTTCATGCACATGCCACAGCCAATGCACTTCTGGGGATCAATGGTTGGTCCCCACTCGATCTCTCGGCGCTCAACGCCAGCGAACCAGGGCATGGCCACACTCCTTTGGGTTGCGGATCATCAATCGATCACGCGTCGCCTCGTCGACCGGCAGCGATTTGACCGCAGCACGCGTGTCCTCCGCCGGCGGGCAGCACTCGTTGCAGCTATCACCATCGGTGCAGATCGTCACTGCTTGTTTGGCCGTCGTTATCATCGTCTATCGACGATAACCGACAATGACTGCGCCGTCAAGGAGCCGCAGTGCCTCTCCATCAAAAGAGGGGCCGGCCGTCGAGCGGTAACGTTTGCCCTGCCCATCGGGCCGCGGGCTCGATGGTGAAGAACGCTCATCTCTCTATGGCGGGTGGGCGATCATCCCCGGCCGGGGTGTCGTCCCCCAGATCTACCTGTCTGTTGACACGTCGCCGTACATCGCCTATCGTCTATTTACGATGAGCGCACTGGACGATAGCGCATGCTGTCCGTATGCCCGGGCAGAAGACGATCTCGGCCCCGTCGAGGGGCCCGAAGCCGATGCGGAGCTCGCGATGCTCGCCAAGGCCATCGCGCACCCTGCACGGATCGAGATCCTGCGCATCCTCGTGCGCAAAAACACCTGTATCTGCGGTGCCATCGTCGATGAGCTGCCCCTGGCGCAGTCCACCGTCTCCCAGCACCTCAAGATCCTTAAGGACGCCGGGCTGCTCCGCGGCGAGGTCGACGGGCCGCGGATCAGCTACTGCATCGAGCCGCTCACCCTCAAGCACCTCAAGGATCTTGTCGGTACTCTGTGAAGGTTTTTTTGTGATCAAAACATCGTCTATCGTCGATACACGAAAGGAATCATCGTGACAACTGTTCAAGTCTTCGACCCGCCCATGTGCTGCTCCACCGGTATCTGCGGCCCCTCCGTCGACCCGCGGCTCGTGCGCTTCGCCGCCGACCTCGACTGGCTGCACAGCCAGGGCATCAGCGTCGAGCGCTTCAACCTCTCGCAGCAGACCGGCGCGTTCGCCAAGGACGACGCCGTACGATCGGCCCTCGAGAAGGAGGGCGAGACGGCGTTGCCGTTGGTGAAGGTCGACGGCGAGGTCAAGAGCGGCGGCGTGTACCCGTCGCGTGATGCGCTGGCCACCTGGGCCGGCCTGGAGGCGCCGACCCCAAGCCTCTTCACGGATGCCGTCGCCGAGCTGGTCGCCATCGCCGCCGCCATCGCCGCCAACTGCGATCCCTGCTTCAAGTTCCATTACGACAGGGCGCGCAAGCTGGGCGTCTCGCGCGACGACATGTGGGCCGCGGTCAAGCTCGCCCAGAACGTCAAGGACGCTCCCGCCAGGGCGATGCTCGACCTCGCCGAGCGCTACCTGCGTCAAGGCGCATCCCCGGCCGCGGCGTCGGCCGAGGCGGCCGCCACGAAGAGCGGAGGCTGCTGCTGATGGGAGCGACAATGCCCACACTCATCCCAGAGCCGACGCGCATCCTCTTCTTCACTGGCAAGGGCGGCGTGGGCAAAACTTCGGCGGCCTGCGCCATCGCTATCGGCCTCGCCGACGCCGGCAAGCGTGTTCTGCTTGTCAGCACTGATCCGGCGTCCAACCTCGACGAGGTCCTCGGCGCCAGACTGACGGCGGAGCCCAAAGCGGTGCCCAACGTACCCGGCCTCTTCGCCCTGAACATCGACCCCGAAGAGGCGGCCCGCGCCTACCGGGAGCGAGTCGTCAGTCCCTATCGCGGCGTGCTGCCGGCGGCCGCGGTCGCCAGCATCGAAGAACAGCTCTCTGGCGCCTGCACGCTGGAGATCGCCGCCTTTGACGAGTTCACCAAGCTGCTCGGCGACGCCGACGTCACCCGCGAGTACGACCACGTGATCTTCGACACGGCGCCCACCGGTCACACGCTGCGCCTGCTCGAGCTGCCGGCGGCCTGGTCGAGCTTCATCGAGACCAACGTCGGCGGCACATCGTGCCTCGGCCCGCTCGCGGGGCTGCAGGCGCAGCAGGCGCTGTACGCTGCGTCGCACGCGGCGCTGCGCGACGCAGCCCAGACCACGCTCGTGCTGGTAGCCCGCCCCGAGGGACCGTCGCTCACCGAAGCGGAGCGCACGCGCGCCGAGCTCGGCCAGCTGGGCATCGAGAACGTGCGCCTGATCCTCAACGGCGTGTTCCGCGCCGCCGACACGAGCGATGCCACGGGCGTCGCCATGGAGGCCCGGGGAAGGGCCTCGCTCGAGGCAATGTCCGAGGGTCTCCGCGCGCTGCCCCGCGTCGACGTCCCGCTGCTGCCGTACGAGCTCGTCGGCGTCGAAGCGCTGCGTAGCATGGGCGCCGACCCGTCCGGCACAGCGCCGGCCGGCCCAGCACCGGCTGAACTCGCAGCCGCGAGCGCGATTGACGGGGACACCCTCGAAGCGCTCGGCGAGGAGATCGCGGCGCGCGGCAAAGGCGTGGTGATGACCATGGGCAAAGGCGGCGTCGGCAAGACGACGGTGGCGGCGCGCATCGCCACCCAGCTTGCACGGCAGGGCCACGCGGTGACGCTGACGACCACGGACCCGGCCGCCCACGTCGAGGCGGCGGCCCGCGAGCGACTACCCAACCTGACCGTGACGCGCATCGACCCGGAGCTCGAAACGCGCCGGTACACGGAGGACGTCCTCGCCACGGCTGGCGACGGACTCGATGCCCAGGGCCGCGCCCTGCTCGAAGAGGACCTGCGCTCGCCGTGCACCGAGGAGATCGCCGTCTTCCGCGCCTTCGCCGCTACCGTCGCTGAAGGTGAAGGGCAGTTCGTCGTCATCGACACGGCGCCCACCGGGCACACGCTGCTCCTGCTCGACGCCGCCGAGGTCTATCACCGCGAAGTGCTACGCAAGGCCGACGGCAGCCCCGAAGCCGTGCAGCGCCTCTTGCCTCGCCTGCGCGACCCGGGCTACACGCAGGTCCTGCTGGTCACACTCTCGGAGGCGACGCCGATCCACGAAGCGATGCAGCTCGAGCGTGACCTTGCACGGGCCGGCATCGCACCGTTCGCCTGGGTGGTCAACCAATGCCTGACGCCTCTCGACGTGACGGACCCCGTGCTGCGCTCCCGCCGGGCTCTTGAGTCCAGGTATCTGCAGGAGATCGCGGTCCACGCCCAGCGCACCGTGCTGGAGCCATGGACGGACGAGCAGGGCTCCAAAGACCCACTTCCATCGCTCGCACCCGGCCTCAGTACAGCCTTATGAGGCATCTGACGAGTACCGCTTTTCTTCGCCCGGGCCCCCGAGCGGCTGCGAACGCGCCTCTGCTGCTCAGCCCTCGACCGGCCTTGATACGTGACTTTCTCAGCATCAACTCGGGCAGTGCCCACGGAAGAACCATCCATCCTCGAAGGAAGAGACCACGAATTGATCGGAGTCATGCCCTGTTCCGGCGTCTGCAACGTCGGCCAGATGTCGACCAAGCCGTCGTCACGGCGATCCTGGCAACGTCCGGACGAGATTAGCTTCGTCTAAACCCTCGGCTTGCCGCTGCAGATCCCCCGTATCGTCTAGAAGGCGCACGAGAACTACACGAACCACATCGCCGTGAACGGCTGCAACGTGAGCTGCGCCCCCAAGGCGCTGCTGAGCGTCGACGCGGACCCGGTGGTGAGCCTGCTCGTGACTGAGGCCAGCTGCATTGAGAAGAATGACGACGTCACCGACGAGAGCGGTTTGCCGACGCTGATCGACAGTATGCAGGCGGCGACGGACGGCGTGTGCGCCGCCGATCAGGCCGGGTAGGGGATGAATCTGGGGCGGTAGGAAGTTCGCCGATCTGAGGACACAGCGCACGAACACTGTTCATGAATCCACACAACGAAAGGAGACCACCATGGCAGCACAAGGCAAAGCAGAGGTAGTTTGAGAGGTGGCCGGGTTGCCTTGGACAGCATGAGCCGTTTCTTAGGTGATGAACTGCTCGTCATGCAGCTGTCTGTTTTGTCTGTAGCGTAGACCAGTAGAGTAGACCAGTAGACCTCGTCCGGGGTCCGGTCTGCAAGCCCTTGGTGCCGGCGCCGGTGATTGTAGAAGTCAAAGTAGGCTTTTAGCTCCCGTCGTGCCTCGGTGATATTCTCGTATCCCTTCAGATAGACCTCCTCGTACTTGACGCTTCTCCAGAGACGCTCAATGAAGACGTTGTCCATCCAGCGACCGCGTCCGTCCCTGCGGATCGCCACGCCACGGGGGGCGAGCAGGCCGGTGAAGCCCTCACTGGTGAACTGGGAGCCCCTGGTCGGTGTTGAAGATCTGCGGCAGATCGTAGCGCGTAAGCGCCTCCTCGAGTGCCTCGCTGCAGAAGGAGGCGTCGAGCGTGTTCGAGAGCCTCCACGAGAGCACTCGCCGGCTCGCCCGATCCATGATCGCGGTGAGATAGCAAAAGCCCCGCGCCATCGGCAGATAGGTGATGTCAGAACACCACACTTCACCGGCGGCGCTGATCTTGCTGCCGCGCAGCAGGTAGGGGTAGACCTTGTGGCCGGGATGGGGCTCAGAGGAGCCGGCGCTTGGGATGCAGCGCCTCTATCCCCATCGTGCGCATCAGGGTGGCCACATGCTGCCTGCCGACGGCAAAGCCGCGGTCCTTGAGCTCGCCGCCGATCCTTCTGATGCCGGAGAAGGGCAGCTCCATGTGGACCTCGTCCATCGCCGCCATCAGGGCTAGATTGGACGCACGCACGGGTACCGGCTTGTAGGAGACGCTGGAGCGCGAGAGTCCGAGGAGACGTGCTTGTCTTATGACCGGCAAGGGATGCGGAGCCGGCTTCTGTGGCGAGAGTATCTGGGTGTGCGTAAAGTGCCTGCCCGAGTTCGACGAAGAACTCGCCGCGAGCCTGGCCGCAGAAAAGCTCGCCACCAAGCAAGTCATCACCCAGACCTGTTTCAACTGCGGCCGCAGCGAGACTGAGGCGATCCTGGTCCCTGCCCGCTCACAGGGCGACAGCATCTGGGTGTGTGTGAAGTGCCTGCCTCAGCTGATCCACGGCTGACGCTCACCGTTCGCCACCGCGCCGGCCGTCGCGGCCAGCGGTCGGTCTCAGC
>JBKQWK010000171.1:0-5677 GCA_052139595.1 Thermoleophilia bacterium
CTGCTGCAGCAGTTCCGCCTCGCCGACCGCGCCACCGCCAGTGTTTATGCCCTCTCCGGCGGCATGGCTCAGCGCTTGATGGTCGCCCGCAGCATTGCTCACCGGCCTCACATCCTGTTTCTCGACGAGCCCACCGCTGGCCTCGACCCGCAGAGCCGGATTGCGCTCTGGGAGATCCTGCACGAACTGCACGGCGAGGGCCTGACCGTGCTGCTGACAACGCATTACATGGAAGAAGCGGATCAGCTATGCGACCGCTTGGCGATCATGGACCACGGCCGTCTTCTGGCGCTGGGGACGCCGGCTGAACTCAAGGCGTCGATCGACGCCGACACGATCGTGCGCGTCTCGACTGACGGCGACCCCACCGCGCTGGCTGAGTTGCTGAAGCGGCTCGAAGATACCACGCGCGTCGAAACTGACGAGGGCGCCGCGACGGTGTTTTTGCGTGGCGCCAACGGTGTCGTGCCCCGCATCGTCACCGAAGCGGAAGCAGCGGGGTTCCATGTTACCGACCTCTCGGTCAGCGAACCGACCCTGGAGACCGTCTTCATTACCCTGACCGGCAAGGAGCTGCGCGAATGAACACTGTCACAACTGAGGCGCAGATACGCCACACCATGAACTTTCGTTCGCCGCGCGCGGCCGCTTTCAGTGCCTTCGGCGCCCTGCTGCTGCGCGATCTGCGCGTGTTGCGCAAAACCATCTGGCTGTTTGCCATACGCACCGTCATGCAGCCACTGCTCCTCGTCTTCGTCTTCACGTACGTCTTTCCCAAGATTGGCCAGGGCGTCGGCGGCTCGCGAGCGGCAGAGTCATCCTTCTCGACGCTGCTAATGGCCGGCGTTGTCGCCACCTCCATGGTCATGCAGGGCGTGCAGGCGGTGGCCTTGCCGCTCGTCCAGGAGTTCGGCTGGACGCGCGAAATCGAGGACCGCGTCATGGCGCCGATGCCCATCTGGGCGGTGGCCGTGGAAAAGATCGTCGCCGGCGCCCTGCAGGCGCTGATCGCCGGCCTCGTCGTCTTCCCGCTAGCGGCCTTTATCCCGGCGACGCCGGTGCACCTGCACATTCACTGGATCTACCTGCTTACCGTGGCGCCAATCGCCGCCGTGCTCGGCGCCTCGCTCGGCCTCACCATGGGCACACGCATTAATCCGCAGCAGGTGCCGTTACTGTTCGCCATCGTCGTTCTGCCGATCACGTTTCTCGGTGCCGTCTACTACCCCTGGTCGGCGCTAGCACCGATCAAATGGCTGCAGGTAGCCGTGCTCGTGAACCCGCTCGTCTACATGAGCGAGGCATTTCGCATGTCGCTGACCACCGGCGTTACCCACATGTCAGCGCTGGCGATCTACGCCGCGATGATCGCTTTCACGGCAGTGCTGGCCGGCATTGGCATCGACGGCTTTCGCCGCCGCGTGCTCTCGTAGCCCGAAGTGGAGCCAGAGGCGTGACTTTTGCCGACCGCACCGGCGCTCCGTGCCCGCTCTACCCGAGCGGGCCGACTTCGCCCTCAACCGCGGCCAGGATCTCGCCCGAACCGACAAGCGCCGCCATGGCGTTGTGGTCGGTGAACAGGGGCCGATCCTCGTCGAGGTGAGCAACGTGGCGACGGATCACCTCGTGAGCGGTGCGCACGCCTTTGCCAGGTGTGAAGTCGCGAAAGTCGAGTGCCTGGGCGGCGGCCATGAATTCGATCCCGAGCACGCCGTAGGCGTTGTCGAGGATCTGCCGGTTCTTGAGCGCGGTGTTCATGCCCATCGAGACGAAGTCCTCTTGGTCGGCGGCCGCTGGGATCGACATGGTCGCTGCCGGCGCGGCCAGAATGCGTTGCTCAACGATGAGCGTGTCGGCGGCATACTGACTGAGCATCAGGCCGGAGTAGAAACCGGGGTTCGGGGTGAGAAAGTCGGGCAGACCCTGGCTGAGAGCCGGATTCTCGAGCCGGTTCAGACGCCGCTCGCTGAGTACGCAGACTATGGTGATTGCTTGGCCAACCAGCTCCATCGGCAGCGACACCGGCGTGCCCTGAAAGTTGGCGCCGGTCAGCGTCAGGCGATCTTCGGGCAAGAAGATGGGGTTGTCGCCGACGCCGTTGAGTTCGATCTCGACCTGCGAGCGCGCGAAGGCCACGGCGTCGTGGGCCGCACCGATGACCTGCGGCGACGAGCGCATGGAGTACGCATCCTGAACTTTCGTCTTGATGCGCCCCTCGGCCAGGTCGCTGCCGTCGATGCAGCGCTTGATCGCCTGGGAGCTGCGGATGGCGCCGGCGAAGCCGCGCAGCTCGTGCAGACGCACATCGTAGGGTTTGAGGTTGGCGAGCAGCGCCTCCAGCGACATCGCGCAAGCGATCTCGGCCTGACGCAGCCAGCGGTCGACGTCGTAGATGAGCAGGGCACTCATCGCTGTGAGCACGTTGGAGCCGTTGATGGTGGCCAGCCCGTCGCGCGCCTTCAGCCCCGGAATGGGAATGCCGGCGCGCTCCATGGCCACCCGACCAGGCAGGCGCTCTCCCTCGTAGAAAGCCTCGCCTTCGCCCAAGAGCAGCAGCGCCATCTGCGCCATCGGCGCCAAATCGCCGCTGGCGCCAACCGACCCCTTCTGGCACATGACCGGCGTCACGCCGCGATTGAGCATCTCGACCAACGTGAGCGGGATCTCGGGCCGCACGCCGGAATGCCCGCGTGCGTGCACGTTGATGCGGCCGGCCATGGCCGCTCGTACCGTCTCCAGAGGCGCTGGCTCGCCGATACCGGCTGAGTGGTTATAGACAAGGAACTTCTGAAACTTCTCGACCTGATCGTCGTCCAGGACAATCTCCGAAAACTCGCCAATGCCGGTATTCGTGCCGTACATGACCTCTCGCGCCGCGAGCTTCTCTTCAACCATGGCGCGGCAGACTTTGATCCGCTCAAGAGCGGCAGGATCGAGTTCGACCGCCTCACCGGCACGAGCAATGCGAACGAGCTTCTCGACCGTCAGCGACTCACCGTTCAGAATGACCGACACAGCATCTCCCTCGTAATCGAATCAACACCTGTTAGCCGTCAGTCCGACGCGCCGCGACAAGAGTACTCGCATGCTGCCACTGCCTCCACCGCCACGGCTCATGAGCCGCGGCGGTCGTTGACTTCGTCCGGCACAGCGGGCGACGTAGCGTCCGACGCGCCGTCGGCCGCCGCGGCGGGGACATTGACAGTCGGAGCGGCGGGCGGAGCGTCCGACGGCACCTCTGGGACAGCAGGAGGTAGCGACTGCGGGTCCACGTCAACGCTGCCGTCCGGCGTGCAGTCCGGCAGGTCGTCCACCGCGCCGCCGACGAGGTCAAGCCAGCGGTGGCGATACGCGTCCAGCCTTGCTGCCCGATAGCGCGCCCGCTGCAGCTTCGCCGGGTTGGCGGCGTACCGACGTCGCGCCCACGGCGAATCAGGCCTTGCCAACGCAAACGCCCCAACAACGGCCACGAACGGCACAAACACGCCGAAAGCTGCCATCAAGCGCTTGCCCTTGAGACTGGCAACAACGACGGCAATCAGATTGAGCCCCTCGACGACTGCAATCGTCCAGCGCGGCCCCTCGAGCCACCAAGGGTCGCTGCCGAAGGGCAGAAAGCCGAAAAGAACCATCAGCGTTGCCGCCGCCGTCAGGACCACGGCATCAACTGACTTGCGCCCGGCTTCGGTCCAGTACACGTCCTCAACGTGGAGAATGAGGGCGAATTCGTCGAGCACGAGACCACTGCCGGCACCGAAAAAGAAGGCGAGCAGACTGCGCCAATCGGTGTTCGAGGCGAGCGCAAAGGTCAGGCCTCCGGCAACGATCATCACGACAACACCCAGAACAACGTGGTGGACGTGCACGTCACCATGCCTGAGACTGCGCAGGCGCCACGCCGGCCAAGCGCGCATGACGCGAGCGTTGACACGGGCACCGCCAAAACCGCCGATGAGACCGACGAGAAACAGCAGCAAAGCGCGCTTGCCGGGCGGAATGGCAAGAGCGACAACGTACACTGGGATAGACATAGACCTATTGTATCCAGCCCACTCGTGCTGACGAACCGTAGCCGGCTGGCGGCGTCGCTGACATGGCGTCAGACTGAGGCCGCGCCGCTCAGCGTTAACGACGGGCCGAGAGGACGCTCGGCGGGTAGATAGGCTAAGGTGGAACCAGCTCAAACTTCGACCATGGAGCAGTTTTGCCGGAACTCTTCGTCGCTATCAGTTTCCTCTCTCGCTTGAGCGCCGATGTGCAGCACCTCTTCACCCTCTACGGCTACCCCATCGTTTTTTTCGCCGTTCTCAGTGAAAGCGCCGGTGTACCGGTGCCCGGTGAAACAGTGTTGCTCGCCGCTGCCGTGGCTGCACAACGGGGCAGCCTGAACCTGCCTCTGATCTGGTTGCTGGCGGCGAGCGCCGCGATCATCGGCGACAACTTTGGTTTCTGGCTCGGCCACTGGGGAGGACGGCCGCTCCTGATGCGCTATGGGCGCATCCTCCACGTGCGCGAAAAGCATCTGCGCATGCTTGATCTCTACTACGCCAAGCATGGCGCCAAGACGGTCTTTTTTGGCCGCTGGGTGCTCTTTCTGCGCGTCTGGGCGGCACTGTTTGCTGGTGCCGCCCACATGCGCTGGCGGCGCTTCTTTCTCTTTAACGCCCTCGGCGGTACCGCTTGGGCGGTGTCGATGAGCACCCTCGCCTACGTCTTCAGCGCCAGCGTTGGCCGCATTCAGGCAACGTTTGGCGTGATCGGCTGGGTAACCGCAATCCTGGTTGCCCTCGGCATCATCGCTTTCGTCATTCGCGAACAGCGTCGCAGCCTGCGGCGGCTGGCCGCGCTCGCGGACGACGCCGATGCCGAGTCGGCGACCGAGTTGGCGTCTGACCGCGACGAAGCGGCCCCGGCGACCAGCGACGGTACGTCACCGGTCGCCGGCGAGGTCGCGGGCGAGACCGCCAGCGACCCGCTCGATCTCTAACCTTCGCCGCAGCGGTTACGCCGCTCCGCGTCAGGAGTGCACTCCTCCGCGACAGGTCAGATCGTAGTCCAGACTTCTTTTGCGCTTAACACGAACGCAATGTGCACCGGAGACAATGACTTTGGCTCCTTTCGCTGGCAAAGCGATTGACCCCCCCACCAAGGGCGTTGTTCAGCCCAGAAAGACCCGGTTCCCCGCCGGGTCTTTCGTTTGTTTGCGGCCGGCGCACGCTCCCCGGCCACGGCAGTCGTCGCTCGATGGTCGAGGTGACCGTACCTGGGATGAGGCAGGCGCTGGTCGGTGGTGCTGAGAGTCGTGAGGCAGCGCCCGGTTTGCTCGCACGCTGCTCACACGTATCGTGCACAAAAGAGCGCATGGCGTCCCGGCGAGAAACAAAACGGAAGAAGTACAAAGAGAACAAGCACGAAGAGAACAAGCGCTTGCCGGGCTTAGACCACGGGCAAAGCGGCAATAAGGTTAGAGAAGACGAACACTAAGACCAAGCAGCACCGGACACCACGTCCGGTGAGCAAGGAGAACGACACCTGTATGTATGGATTGCTACAGCTGATCAGCACAAGTTTCACCGGCCGCGGCCGTCGCGGTTGGCCGCGGCCAGAAGTGACGAGCTCGCTGCCGACGAATGACCTCGAACCTGTCACCCTCTACGCCAGGGTTCTGGAAGAGGCC
>JBKQWK010000172.1:0-3317 GCA_052139595.1 Thermoleophilia bacterium
GGCCCCGGGGCGAGCAGCACCATCTACTTCAGCGACCTCACCCATGACTATGTCACCCTCAACGCGGAGTACACGACATGACGGTTCGTCACCAGAAGACAGTCCAGACCCTGCTCGAGGCGATGCCCTACATCCGTCGCTTCTGGGGCAAGACGATCGTCGTCAAGTACGGCGGTGCGGCGATGACGTCGCCGCACCTGCAGGGCGAGTTTGCCGCCGACATCGTCCTCCTTCGTCTCGTCGGCATGAAGCCGGTGGTGGTGCATGGCGGCGGCGCCGAGATTTCGCGCTTCATGGCCAAACTCGACCTGAAGGTCGAGTTTGTTGACGGTCAGCGCGTGACTGACGCCGCCGCCATGGACGTCGCCCGCATGGTCCTGGTTGGCAAAGTCAACAAGGAGATCGTCGGCCTGATCAACCGTCACGGCGGTACTGCCGTCGGCCTCTCCGGCGAGGACGGCCGGCTCATCAGCGCCAAGCGGCGCGAACACGTCGATGCCAACGGCGACAGCCATGACCTGGGCTTCGTCGGCGACGTCGTCGGCGTCAACATCGACGTGCTCGCCATGCTTGCCGAGGAGGTCATCCCGGTCGTCGCCGGCATCGGCGCCGACGAAGGCGGTCAGGTGTACAACATCAATGCCGACGCCGTCGCCGGCGAGCTGGCTGCGGCGCTGCAGGCCGAAAAGATCATCTTTCTCAGCGACGTTGAGGGCGTCTACGAAGACCAGGGCAATGAGGCCGTGCCGGTGAGCGAGTGCGACCTGGCCTACTTGGGCGCCCTGCAGGCAGCTGGCCGCGTCAGCGGCGGCATGGTACCGAAGCTGGCCGCCGTGCGGCGCGCCCTTGAGGCCGGCGTGAGCAGTGCCCATGTGGTCGACGGCAGGTTCGAGCACGCCGTACTGCTCGAGGTGCTGACGGACGCCGGTTGCGGTACCAAGGTGACGGCATGAGTCCCTTCTCAGCGACAAGATTACTTGCATATTCCGCGTGGCCTCTCGTGTATACTATGCAAACGTCCGTGAGTGACGGCAGCATTGGTGGCATAAGCAAGCAGACGTCCTGTGGGCAGGTGCGGGGTGAGGAGAGGGGCATCATGGTGCGCGCGCGGCAGGCTCCGATGAGCAAGGCAGATCGGCACCGTCTCATTCAAGCGGTGGTGATCCAGCGCGACATTGCCACGCAGCGCGAACTGGTGCATGCCCTCGGCGACGCCGGCTGCGAAGTAACGCAAGCGACGATCTCGCGCGACATCCGTGAACTCGATCTGCAGAAGGTGCGCACCCATCTCGGCCGGGCCAAGTACGTCCTCTCAGCGCGTGAACGGCCCAGAGACCCTGAGCACGCTGCCAGCCACGTCCTGCGCGACTTCGCGCGTTCGTCGGCGGTGGCTCAGAACATCGTCGTCGTTCGTTGTGAGATTGGTACGGCCAGTACCGTGGCCCGCCAGATCGACAATCTCAACCACAGCGATGTCGTTGGCACACTGGCCGGTGACGATACGTTCGTGATCATGACGCGTGACCAGCAGACGGCGTTTGAGATGCAGAAGTACCTCGATCGTCTCCGAGAGGCCTAGCGCGCAGGCACCCTCCAGCGCGCAGTCCATCGTTTGTTGCCAGGGTGCACGTCGCCCTGCCTGCGGCCGGCGACGCCGGCCGCGAAAGACGTCCTTGTTGAATCGCCAATGCACAGTCGCCGCAGCATTGCTGTGGCAAGAAAAGGAGCATCATGCCTGAGAAAGTCGTCCTTGCCTATTCCGGTGGTCTCGATACCTCGGCGCTCATACCGTGGCTCAAGGAGAAGTACGGTTACGACGTCATCGCCTGTCTCATCAATGCCGGTCGCGTGAAAGACATCCCCGGTGTCATGGCGCGGGCCAAAGCTGCTGGCGCTATCGAGGCGGTGGCGATTGAAGCCAAGGAGGAGTTCGCCGAGCACTACTGCCTGCCGGCTCTCATGGGCAACGCCCTGTACGAAGACAAGTACCCTCTGGTGAGTTCGCTCTCGCGGCCGCTGATTGCCAAGAAGCTCGTCGAGACGGCGCATAAATACGGCGCCACCGCCGTCGCCCACGGTTGCACCGGCAAGGGCAACGACCAGGTGCGCATCGACGTTGGCGTGCGCAGCCAGGACCCAAGTCTGAAGATTGTGGCGCCAGCCCGCGGCAGCGACTGGCCCAGCCGCGAAGAGCTACTCGACTACGTGACGGCGCACAACATCCCGATCGCCCTGACCAAGAAGAGCCCGTACTCGATCGATGAGAACCTCTGGGGGCGCAGCAATGAGTGCGGTGTGCTGGAGGACCCCTGGGTGGCGCCACCGGCCGACGCCTATCAGTTCACGGTCGATCCCAAGGATGCGCCCGACGAGCCGCAGACGGTGATCGTCAGCTTCGAGAAGGGTAAGCCGGTGGCGCTCGACGGCAAGGCCATGGGCCTGGTCGAGCTGATCGAGGCGATTGACGTTATCGCCGGCGCTCACGGCTACGGCCGCGTCGACATGATCGAGAATCGTCTGGTCGGCATCAAGAGCCGCGAGATCTACGAGGTGCCGGCGGCACTGGCGCTGATCACGGCCCATCGCGAGCTTGAAGATCTGGTGCTCACGCGGGACCTGATCCACTTCAAGCGTACGATCGAGAACAAGCTTGCCGACATGATCTATGAGGGGCAGTGGTTCGATCCGCTCACCGAGGCCTGCAAGGCGTTTCTCTTCCAGAGCCAGAAGCGGGTCAGCGGTGACGTGCGCCTCAAGTTTTTCAAGGGTACGTGTGTGGCCGATGGTCGGCGCAGCGACTACTCGCTCTACAGTTACAAGCTGGCGACCTACTCCTCCGAGGATGAGTTCTCGCACGAGGCGGCGGCCGGATTCATTCAGCTCTGGGGCCTGCCGATCGAGATCTGGGCGCGGATCGGCAAGGAGCACAACCTGATGAAGGAACTCGAGGGATGAAGCAGGCGGGCGCCGGCGGCGGCGGGGGCGGGGCGGCCCCCCCCCCCGGGCGCACCGACGCCGGCGCCGCACCGGCGCTGGCCCCGCAGAGCCCGGACGGGGACCCGGCGCAGCCGCCCCGGCCCCGGCCGGGCGTCGCCCGCTCGGGCCGCTTCGCCGCCGAGCGCGATCCCGCCTTCGTGCGCCTCAACTCGTCGCTGGCGCTCGACTGGCGTCTGTGGTCGGCCGACATCGCCGGCTCGCAGGCGCACGCCCGGGCACTGGCTGCCGCTGGTGTGCTCGGCGCCGACGATCTGCAGGCGATCGTCGCCGGTCTGGATGCCGTCGGCGCGGAGATGCAGGTAGGCGGACTCCGGGGAGAT
>JBKQWK010000173.1:0-3998 GCA_052139595.1 Thermoleophilia bacterium
TCCCGGCCGATCACAAGTGGTTTGCGCATCTGGCGGTCGCTGACGTGCTTCTGCACGAACTGGCCGCGATCGACCCGCACTACCCCGTGCCCAGCGCCGCCCAACGCGCGGAGATGCAGGACGCCAAGAAAGAACTCAAAGCAGAGGAGAGATAACCGGCATGAGTGAAACCACGCAGTTCAACATAGGTAGCGAAGTCAGCTGTAGCGACGGCGTCTGCGGCGACCTGCGCCGGGTGATCGTTGACCCCGTCGCCAAAACACTCACCCACCTCGTCGTCGAACCGAAACACGGAGACGGCAAGGGCCATCTCGTCTCCATCGATCTCGTGACCGCAGCGGCAGAAGAGATAACGTTACGGTGTACGACAGCTGAATATGAAGCCCTGCCGGAGGCAGAAGAGACACAGTTTCTGCCCGGTGCCAAGGGCAAGTGGGGCTACCGGCAGGAGCATATGCTCTCCTGGCCCTACTACGGCGCCGTCATGGGTAGCATGGGCGCCATGGGCGGCATGAGCACCATGGGCGGCCTGGATGTTGGTACTGGCCCCCAGGCGACCACCTCTGACGTGGTACCCGAGGGCGAGGTCGAAGTTCGCCGCGGCGAGCACGTCCATGCCGGCGATGGCACGATCGGCCGCGTGCAGGGACTGGTCATCGATCCCAGCAATCATCACGTTACCCACGTTCTCCTCGATGAGGGCCACCTCTGGGGGAAGCGGCGAGTCGCCATTCCGATCAGCGCTGTGACCGACGTGAAGGATGGCGTGCGCCTCAACCTGAGCAAGGACGAGGTGCGCGATCTGCCCCCGGTCGAGATCGATGAGTCTGCCTGATGATCTGACGGCGACGTTCGTGCAGACATGAGGCGACCAGTAAAGCAAGGGCGGTGACAGGGTGGCGGTCAAGTTGAGACGTACCCGCGCAAGGTGCGAGCCGTGCCCCCGCTCGCCAGAGGAAGAAGGCTCATGGTGACAGCGAAGAGTAGCCAGTCCCCGGCTCGCACAGCAAAACCGTCGCCACAACCGAGCGCTAAGGATGACCTCAAGACTCTCCCCATCAGCGATGTTGAGAAGAAACTGGCGACATCGCCCGATGGCCTCACTGCAGTCGAGGCACACAAGCGACTCGCCGACTACGGGCCCAACGAGATCGCCGAGAAGAAGGCCAATCCGCTCCTCAAGTTACTGACCTACTTCTGGGGTCCCATCCCCTGGATGATCGAAGCTGCAGTGATTCTGTCCGGCGTGCTCGGGCACTGGCCCGACTTCTTCATCATCCTCGTCCTGCTGCTGGCCAACGCCGGCATCGGCTTCTGGGAAGAACACCAGGCGGGTAAGGCGATCGACGCCCTGAAGGCCGAGCTGGCGATCAATGCCCGGGTCAAACGTGATGGCAAGTGGGTCACGCCACCGGCGCGTGAACTCGTGCCAGGCGACGTCATTCGCCTGCGCCTAGGTGACATCGTACCGGCCGATGCACGCCTGCTGGCCGGCGACCCGGTCGAGGTTGACGAGTCGGCGCTGACCGGCGAATCGTTGCCGGCCACGCGCAAAGCCGGCGAGGCCGTCTTCTCTGCCTCGATCTTGCGCCAGGGTGAAATCGGTGCCCTCGTCTATGCGACAGGCAAGAACACGTACTTCGGTAAGACGGCAGAGCTGGTGCAGGAAGCGCAAACCGTCAGCCACTTTCAGCGGGCCGTGCTCAAGATCGGCACCTTCCTGATCATCTTAGCCGTAGCTCTGGTAGCCGTGATCGCCATCGTCTCGATCTTGCGCGGCAACGCGATCTTGATCACCCTGCAGTTTGCCCTGGTGCTCACCGTGGCGGCGATTCCCGTGGCCATGCCGACGGTGCTCTCGGTGACGATGGCCGTCGGCGCCCGCCTGCTGGCCACAAAGAAGGCTATCGTGAGCCGCCTGGTGGCGATCGAGGAACTGGCCGGCGTGGACATACTGTGCTCGGATAAGACCGGCACCTTAACCCAGAACAAGCTGACCCTGGGCGATCCCTTTGGCGTTGACAAGATCACCGCCGAAGAAGTCATCCTCGCGGCGGCGCTGGCCTCGCGCTCAGACGATGCCGACGCCATTGATCTGGCCGTTCTCGGTGGCCTCACAAGCGACAAGGCGTTGCAGGGCTATCAGATCGGCCACTTCCAACCGTTTGACGCGGTGCGAAAACGCACCGAAGCGGCCGTCACCGACGCGAACGGCAAAGCCTTCAAGGTGACCAAGGGCGCGCCGCAGGTGATCCTGGCTTTGGCGGCCAATGCCGAGAAGGTGAAGCCCGCCGTCGACAAGGCGGTCAACGAATTCGCGGCGCGCGGCTTTCGCTCGCTCGGCGTCGCTCGGGCTGAGGGAAAAGGTGACTGGCAGTTTCTCGGCGTCTTGCCTCTCTTTGATCCACCCCGAAAAGATGCCAAGGCGACCATCGCCACGGCGCGACAGCTGGGCGTGGACGTGAAGATGGTTACGGGCGATGCACTGGCCATCGCCGAAGAAACCGCGAAGACACTGGGTATGGGCGTAAACATTCTCGATGCTGCTGGTCTGGGTGATGTCAAGCGCAAAGAGACGCAAGCGATGGCTGAATCCATTGAGAACGCGGACGGCTTTGCCCAAGTGTTCCCCGAGCACAAGTTCCACATTGTTGACGTCCTGCAAAAACGGGGTCACATCGTCGGCATGACCGGTGACGGGGTAAACGACGCCCCCGCCCTCAAGAAAGCCGACTGCGGCATCGCCGTCTCGGGCGCCACCGACGCGGCGCGAGCGGCCGCTTCAATCGTGCTCACCACTCCCGGCCTATCGGTGATCATCGATGCAGTCAAGGAAAGCCGGAAAATCATCCAGCGCATGAACAGCTACGCAATCTACCGCATCGCCGAGACGCTGCGCGTGCTCTTGTTCGTCACGCTGGCCATTCTGATCTTTAACTTCTTTCCCGTGACCGCAGTGATGATCGTCATCTTAGCGTTGCTCAACGACGGCGCCATCCTCTCCATTGCCTACGATAATGTTCATTACAAGAATGAGCCCGAGGCTTGGAACATGCGCCTGGTGATAGGAATCGCGACGGCGCTAGGCGTCGTCGGCCCCATCGCCGCCTTTGGCCTCTTCTACCTCGGCGACAAAGTGTTTCACCTCGACCATCCGCAGCTGCAGACACTGATGTACCTGATGCTGTCCGTGGCCGGCTCACTGACGATCTTCCTGACCCGCACCCGGGGCCCGTTCTGGTCCATACGGCCGGCGCGCATCTTGCTGCTAGCCGTGCTCGGCGCGGAGACGCTGGCGACTCTGCTGGCCGTCTACGGGGTGTTCATGACTCCCCTCGGCTGGCCTCGAGCGCTGCTCGTGTGGGGCTATGCGCTGGTGTGGTTCCTCGCGAGCGACCGCGTGAAACTACTCGCCTATCGGATTCTCGATCCAGTCAAAGACAAGGGCGTCGTCTCCGCAGACACGGCCACGACCGAGGACGGTTCGCCCGTTCATCTGCCGCCCGAGGCTGCTTCGACCGCCAAGGTGGCCCCTTTCCATACCGACACGGATCCCGCGGACCCTGTCTATCACGACAACAGCGACTGTCCCTATGGGCAAGAAATTAAACGCCAGGGCAGTGACAGCCCAGGAACGGATGGTCGCCGGCGGTGTGACTGGTGTAGCCGCCATGACCACAGTGGGTCATCCGCGCGCTGAAGATGCCGTTGCCGCAGACATCAGCCAGATCTGGCTGGCCAGGGCGATGCAGACAAGCGGCCGAGCAGCCCAACATCGCACCGATGCTGGCCGCGGATTGCCGAGGTTACTTCGGCCAAGCGCGCCTCATCATCAGATGGCCCGACCTGTTGACTGCCCGAGCGGGTGGGAAAAGGCAGCAGTTGTTACCGCCACGCTACACCGGTCTCGCGACCGTCAACGGCCCGCCACATGACTTTCTCGTCAAGCACGTGCTCGACGAGGTCGGCATCCCACTCGTAGGTGTCGTCTTCAACGA
>JBKQWK010000174.1:0-9009 GCA_052139595.1 Thermoleophilia bacterium
CTGGACTGCCTCGGTCTGTACTGCCCCGAGCCGCTCTTCCAGTCGCGGGAGGCGATTGATGCCATCGCCGTCGGCGAGCTGCTCGAGGTGCTCAGCGACGACCCCGCCGCCGAGGAAGACCTCACCATGCCATGCTGCCGCCGAGCAGCATGTAGCCGCACCGCAACACGATGCTCAGCAAACTCTTAACAAACGCACATGGGAATATCACATGACAATGGCAGACTATAGTTGGCTTCTCTATCAGTGCTGGGCGCGGTCTTTACCCTCTTCCCCCACGCCCGGCCCCCGCGGACCTTACTCCGCGGACGCACAAGCCAAGCAACGGCCGCTCACTCACCTGCAGTGGGCGGTCGTTGTTTCCGCCATCGCCTCGACGCTCCGGAGACGATCACGGTCACGATCACGATTACGCCGGCTCGGCCTGTTGTGTTGTGACGAACCCGTGGAGGGATCAGCGGTGAGTGAATTTAACATCATCATCTGGGAAGGCGCTGAGCAAGACAACGGCGATCAGCTGCGCCTGCTCTATAGCCGTGAGCTCGACATGCTCGCTCTGCACGACGTGAGCCACGATACCGTCGTCTTCCTTGAACCGCAGCCCATGGCTTCCCTGAGCGGCGCCTTCCTCGCCTGGGCTCACGGTCTGAGCCTGAACTGATCGCGGCGACGGAGCATCTGGCCAAGTTCAGTGAAGTCCGAGAGCAAGTCGAGGGACACATCCGTCGTTCGCTAGGCGAAGGTCAGCTCGGCAAGCAGCACTGCCAATCCGAGCAGGGTGACAGTTGCGCGGCTGTCGCCTGCGGGCCGTTTCGGAAGCAGCGACCGTGTCTTAGACGCCTGGCTTTCTTGGCCCACCCGCTTCCGGAGTCAGTCCCTCACTGGCAGCTCGATCGCCACCCGGAGTGCGCGACCGCTCGACAGGCGCTGCTCGTTGTTTGCGCAACGCTCGCTGTCGCCGGGGCGGCAAACGACCGCGGCCGGCGTGGGCCACGCCGGCAAGGCCGGTCACTGACGCTCAACCGGCTCGCAAAACGGTCGCAGCCGCCGGGACCTCAGCGTCCGAAGGTGGCCGGCTGCGTAAAGCGCGGCCGCCAGTTGATCGCTCAGGGCTGTCGCGACTACACTGGCAAGCGCCGACGGTGGCGATCGGTGTCACCCCCTTTCGTCCCCGTCGGCACAACCATCACGCCTCTGCTCGTTCCTCTCATCAGAAGACCCGCGCGACCGACGGCGTTAAACTGTCACCTGATCTCTGCCAGATTGCTACGGCGCGTCAGGGCGTCGATGAGCACCGCCCGTAGCATGTCGAGAGCAGCGATCACCCGCGGGTCGCTGAGCGAATAGCGCAGCTGCGCCCCGTCGCGCTCGGCGAGCACGAGCGAACGCTCGCGCAGCACCTTCAGATGACGTGAAATTGTGCTTTGCGGAGTATCCAGGGCCGCCGCCAGAGCGGCCACGTGCTTGGCGCCATCGGCGAGCGCATAGAGAATGAGGATCCGTGTCGGGTCGGCCAGTGCCTGACAGAGGTTGGCGTGCAGCAAATTGACCTCGGCCCTGAGATGTTCGTCCATGGCCGCTCCTCTCAAACTGAGCTGTTGACCCACACCGTAGCATGAGCGCGGATGCTCGAAACGCAAGCACTGCGAAGACCGCGGCCACTCTTCAGTTGCCTGTCCTTCTTGAGCCTGAGAAAGAGTTCGCCTTTTGGCCGATCGTCGCGCAGCTTACCGTTCGACAAGGAGCGCGCCGGACAGGGCGGGATGTGCCGGCAGATCAACGATCAGACGCTCGATACCAGGCGTCACTAAGGAGTACACTCTCGCCCATGGAGATCGAGCTGCAACCGTTCACAGCCGGCGACTACGACCGCCTCATTGGCTGGGTCAGTTCACCCGAAGCGCTCCTGCAGTGGGCCGGCGATGCCTTCACCTATCCGCTCACGGCGCTGCAACTGGACCAGCACCTGGCTGCGCTCCAGTGCGGCCGGCGGCGCATCTACAAGGCCCTCGACAGAGCGAACGGCGAAGTCATCGGCCACATCGAGCTCAACGGCATCGACATGAGCCAGCGCCAAGCCCGGATCACGCGCTTGCTCGTTGGCGATGTTGCCCGCCGCGGCCAGGGCATCGATAGCGAGATCGTGCTCGCCATGCTGCGAGTCGGCTTTGACGAACTCGACCTGCAGCGCATCGAACTGTTCGTCTTTGAGTTCAACGTGGTTGCCATCCGCCTCTACGAACAGCTTGGCTTCGTGCGCGAGGGCTCACTCGTCGAGTTCTACAGCAGGGGCGATAGCTTCTGGAACGTCTACGTGCTGGCCATGCTTCAAGACAGCTGGCGCGCGCGTTACGGCGCTCATCACCCTGCCTAAGCGCGGCCAAAACCGCGCTGGCTGGCGAAGCCTCAGGCTTTACTCACGCGCTGCCCTTACAGCTGGCCATTTTCAGCCGCGCTTGCGAACAAGGCTACCGGCCGTCTTCTGAGAGTATCTGAGAGCGAGGATCTTCAGCGATCCGTTGCGACTGTGGACGCCAGCGAGCTGATATGCCGCTGCAGAGCAGGCCGCACATCCTGCCACTGCACGTGTTGGCAGTTGATCGATCTGTCAGACAACCCTGGGAGATTCGCTGCGCCATCGCGTACTCAGCGGCTCAGTCAGGAGTGCGATCGCGTATGTCGCTGCCGAGGGTACGCACGCCCCTGGGCAAACTGGCGCTGTCGAGATGCGCGACGCCATTGCGCTGACGCTCTCAGCTGCCGCTGGCGAGAGGCGTTGAGGGCGTGCTCACGATAGGTAATGACGGCCAGGTAGACAAGACAGGAGAAAGCAACCAGGGTGGCGATCACAGCAATCGCATCGAGCGCAACGTAGGCAACACTCGTAAGCATTGCGGCCACCTTTCTCTCCACGCCTGACCTGGGGGCAAGCGATGCCCAGCGAAAACGAAAGCTATACGTCTGGGCTCAGGGTACCGGGGAGGCAGTAAGGAGGCCGTGCAGGTCAGTGGTCACGGTGCAAAGGTTTCGTAAAGGCAGCCTCAGGAGGCGTGCGGCGGACGGCGGACTCCTGAAGTGCTCAGCTCGTGCGCGGCTCGCTTGCCGGTGAAGGAGGATCGTTACTCTCGGGGACCGACAACCTGAAACCGACACCCGGTTCTGTGATGATGTAACGCGGTCCGACCGGCGACGGCTCGATCTTCTTGCGCAGATTGCTGACGTGGACGCGCAGAATCTGCGCATCTTCAACCCACTCGGGCCCCCACACATGTTCGAGGATCATCTTCTGCGTGACCACCAGGTTGGCGTTGCGCGCTAGGAAGGTGAGGATGTCGAACTCGATCGGTGTCAGGGCAACGTCGCTGCCGGCAAGGGTGACCCGGCGGCGGGCGATGTCGATCGTCAGATCGCCCGCCGCAACAACCGGCGGCGGCGAGATGAGGGCCGCCGCTCGGCGCAGCAGAGCACGAATGCGCGCCAGTAGCTCGCCGGCCGAGAACGGCTTGGTGAGATAGTCGTCGGCGCCTTCGTCGAGCGCTTTGATCTTGTCGCTTTCGGCCGATCGCACCGAGAGGATTAAGATCGGCGCGGTCATCCACGAGCGCAGCTCACGGCAGACCTCGAGGCCGCTGCGGTCGGGCAGCGTCAAGTCGAGGATCACCAGGTCGGGCGGATGGTCAATTGCCTGCATGAGTGCCTCGTGAGCGCTGGCGGCCAGGTCGAGCGTATAGCCGCGTGTGCGCAAAATCGAGGTCAGCGCCCGCCGAATCTGTTCCTCGTCGTCGACAACGAGAATGCGCGTCGGCCGCTCGGGGATCATCCCGCCTCCTCTGCCGCCCTGGTGGCGGCGGGCAAGGTTATCATGAAGCGGGCACCGTGTGGCGAAACGTCCTCGATGTGGATCGTGCCCCCGTGGGCGCGCACGATCTCGCGCGTGATCGCCAGTCCCAAGCCGGTGCCCGACGGAGCTTGTGTCCCGGTCTGGCGGCCACGATAGAACTTCTCGAACACGGCCTCATGTTCGTCTGCTGGTACGCCGGGGCCTTCATCTTCTACCCACAGGCGCGTCGTGCCGTCGGCCGAGGCCCGTGCGCCAACAGTGACGGTTGTCTGCGAACCAGCGTAGAGGAGGGCGTTTTCGAGCAGGTTCTGGAGCACGCGCGCCCATTGGGCAAAGTCCACCTGGAGTACTGGCAGGTCATCGGGCAGCTCAAACTTTATGCGTGTGCGCAAATGTGACGGCAGGGTGTCGAATGCAGTGGCCAAAATGTCGGCCAGTTCGTAGGGTTCACGATGCGGCTCCCATTGCCGAGCCTCGAGGCGCGAGAGGTCAAGCAGAGCGCCAATACTGTTATTGAGGCGGGCGATATTGGCGACAATAGCACGCAGCTCGTCGCGGACGCTCTGCTCATCCCAAGTGACATCACCTTCAAGCAGATTGCTGACGCTGGCAGTGAGGGCTGCCAACGGCGTTTTGAGCTCGTGCGAGACCGACGACAGGAGGCTCGATTTGAGGCGGTCAGCTTCGCGCGCCGCCTCGGCGCTGGTAGCTGCGAGCTGCAGATTCTGGCGCTCAAGAAAGACGGCGACGAGGTTCGCCAATGAGGCCAGCAGCCGTCCCTCGGCGGGTCCGTACGGGCGTCTATCGTGCCGCGCCGCCACCGTCAGCACACCGGTCACTCCGGACGGGCTTAGCAGCGGCAGAAAGACGCCGCCGGCGTCGCCAAGGGCACGAAAGCTGGTCTCGCCGGCAGCGGCGGTCGTCTCACCGGCAGAGGCTGCCCGTGTGTCGCGTGCAGCTGATGGGTTGTAGGGCAGACCCAAGGGCAAGCCGTGCGCGTAGGCCCACTCGGCGAGGCGGGTCGTTTCGCCGTCGAATGAGTCTTGCGGCGGTGTGACGCAGAAGCTGTGTAACCGGCCGCTTTCAGCGACGAAGAGTTGTGCCGAATCGGCGCCGACGAGCTGCACGATCTCGCCGAGCACGGTTTCGGCCATCGTTTTCGTCGACGTCTGTGAGACCAGGCCGGCACTCAAGCGGTTGAGCGCCGCGGTTTCGCGCTCACGCGCCACGGCGCGCGCCTCGCGCTCGCGCATGAGGCCTGTCTGAATGCCGACGAGCACGCCAACGACGAGAAAAGCGAGCAGTGAAAGCAGATCCTTGTAGTCGCGAATCTGCAGGGTGTGGTAGGGCGGCAGAAAGTAGAAGTCCCAGGCGAAGAAGGCGAGTACTGCCGCCAGGAGCGCCGGGCCGGTGCCACTGCTGCTGGCGACGAAGACGACAATGAGCAGGTACAGCAATGCCCACTGCCCCTTGGCGAAGTGCTCGCGCCCGGGGTAGAAGATTGCTGTTGAGACGGCGATCGCCAGGATCGCGAAGACGTAGCCATAGCGCGCCAGAAGCGCCTGTACCTTGGCTTTCACGAACGGCCGCCAGGTTGCCGGTTGTCGGGTCTGGGCCCGCCGGCGCTACGCACCGGTACGTACATCACGCACCGCGAGCGGTCGTGACGTCGGCGTGCCTGAGCACACGAGTGGTGTACGAAGGCGGTGCCCGCTCGCATTGTACAGCCGCTAGACGAGAGAGATGCCGGCGCCGGCAGGCAAGCTGCTGGCGCCGGCATCTGCAATGCGCTTAGTGTTTCGTCGGTGGCTTGCGACGCACACCGAACTTCATCGCCCGCCGGGCGCCGCCGTTGTAGACGAGTTTGCCGGGCCGGCGAGGCAGCGACTTCGTCTCGGGAATGGCCCGTTTGACGTAGTCGAAGCCGGGCAGATCCTCACGCGGTATCTCGCTGCCAATGAGCCGCTCGATGTCTTTGAGTTCGTAGACCTCTTCAGCGCTGAGCAGGCTCACGGCGATGCCGCTCGCCCCGGCGCGCGCCGTGCGGCCAATGCGATGCACGTAGTCCTCGGGGTTGCTGGGAATGTCATAGTTGATGACGTGGCTGATGCCCTCGACGTCGATGCCACGGGCGACAATGTCGGTGGCAATAAGCACCTTGTAGCGTCCCGATTTGAAGCCCTCCAGGGCTTTCTCGCGCTGCACCTGGTTACGGTTGCCGTGAATGGCGGCACAGTGGATGCCGCGCTTGTGCAGCGTCAGCGCCAGGCGCTCGGCGCGATGCTTGGTGCGGGTGAACACCAGCACGCGCTCGGGGTCGTGATAACTGAGGAAGGCAAGCAGCAGGTCAAGCTTCTGACTGCCGTCGACGGGCATGATGCGCTGGGCAATCGCCTCGATCGGCGTCGCCCGGCCACCAACTTCGATGAACACCGGCCGGGTGAGCGCATCACCGATGACGCTCAGCACTCCTTTACTCATGGTGGCGCTGAAGAGCAGATTCTGGCGCTGTTCGGGCAGGGCGCGGACGATGCGGCGTACGTCTGGCCAAAAACCCATGTCGAGCATGCGATCGGCTTCGTCAAGCACCAGCACCTGGACGTGATCGAGCTTGATGTCGCCTTGGCGCATCATATCGAGCAGGCGGCCTGGCGTGGCGACGAGGACGTCGACGCCGCGACGCGCCTGCTTCGCCTGGGGCTCGTACGGTGTGCCCCCGTAGACGGCCAGGGCACGCATGCCACTGGACTTTGTGCACATCACGGCGACCTCTTCGATCTGCGCCGCCAGCTCGCGTGTGGGCGTGACGATGAGGGCCCTGATGCGGCGCGCCTCCGTCTTGGCGCCGCCACTGCCATCGGCGATGCGCTGCACGACCGGTAGCACGAAAGCCGCCGTCTTGCCGGTGCCGGTCTGCGAACAGCCAACGATGTCGTTGCCGGCGAGCACCATCGGTATGGCACGCTCCTGGATGCCGGTGGGCTTGTCGTAGCCCATGGCAGCAACGGCGCTGAGCAGGTGCGGCGTGAGTCCGAGTTCGGCAAACGTCAGCGGTGCCGGGACTGCTTCTTCATCCGCGTCGTCGTCGCCAGTACCGATGCTCGCATCGACATCGAGATCAATGTCGAGGTCAACGTCAAGATCGGTGTCGGCTGGTTCGCGAGGGTCGTCAATCATGGTTGAGGGTGTAGTTTGGGGTTCGGGCATGAGGTGGTGGTCCTGCTTTCGCGTAGGTGCGCCCGCAGGCGCAAAGGGGATACGACGGCTGTCTCAATTCCTTGCTGAGAACGCTGCCGGCTGCAACCAGGTCTCTGAGTGTAGTTTGAGGGAGGATCGATGGGCCGGGCGGCGCAAAGATCTGAACCGGCTCCCTGAAATACGAATGTGACCGTAGCAGAAACAGTCGCTCAAGGCAAGGGTTGACAGGCTCCAGAGCAGGGTCGCAAGACGAAAGAGCCGACGGTGATACAGTGGCCACGTCGTCGATCACGTCGATCATCTTGTGGGGAGCTGCCGTGAAACCTCAACCCTTCGCACTGGAGCGCTACTTCGCCGAGCACGAGTTCAGCGCCCGCTACCTGTTTTCGTCTTCGGACTGCGATGGTTTGCCGATGAGCGAAATTGTCGCGCTCGCCGATGTTGAAGCGCGCTCTCTGTGGGACACGCTCTCTCTCGGTTACACCGAGTCGCCGGGTCATCCGCTGCTGCGGGCCGAAATCGCTCGCGGGTACACGGGCATCGCTGCCGGGCAGGTGCTCGTCGGTGCTCCGGAAGAACTCATTCTGGTCGCCATGAGCTGCCTGCTCGAGCCTGGCGACCACGTCGTCTGCACCTTCCCGGGCTACCAGTCGCTCTACGAACTGGCCACAACTATGGGTTGTGAGGTCAGCTTCTGGCTGCCGGACGAGGAGCAGGGCTGGCGCTTTGACCCGGCCGACTTGCGCCGCGCCCTGCGGCCGCAAACAAAGCTGGTCGTGGTGAACTTTCCTCACAACCCGACTGGCTATCTGACTTCGCAGGATGACTTCGCCGAGATCGTTGCCATCGTTGCCGAGCACGGCATCAGGCTCTTCTCCGACGAAATGTACCGTGGTCTCGAACTTGACCCGGCCGATCGCTTGCCCTCAGCCTGTGAAAAGTACGATGGTGCTATCGCACTGACGGGTATGAGCAAGGTGTACGGCATGGCCGGGGTGCGCATCGGCTGGCTGACCACGCGTGACGCCGACCTGTACGCACGCATGACTGCCTTCAAGGATTACACGACGATCTGCTCGAGCGCGCCCAGCGAAGTATTGGCGCTCATCGCTCTGCGCGCGCGGGAGACGATTGTCAAGGCGCATGTGCAGCGCATAGAGCGTAACCTGGCTGCCCTGGATGCTTTCATCGACCGCCACGGGCGACTCTTCAGCTGGATCCGGCCGCGGGCCGGCACTGTCGGTCTGCTGCGCCTGCCGTCAGACGTGAGCGCAACGCAGTTTGCCGCGAAAGTGGTTGTCGAGGCGGGCATCATGATCGTGCCGTCCACCGTGTTCGCCTACGGTGACCGCCACCTCCGGGTTGGCTTCGGGCGCACCAACCTGCCTGAAGTGCTCGCCGTACTCGATGACTACCTTGAGCGGGAGTATCGCCAGTACCGGCCGCTCTGACGGCGAGCAGCGCCGGTGCAGCGGCGGCTGCCTGAGTCTCACGTGTGTTGAGGTAGCACTCCGGCTGCGCGCCTGAGCCTGAGTTGCTAATCAGGCAGTGTGTCTGAAGTTGATCACGTCGGCGTCTTGAACGATGTACTCCTTGCCCTCGACGCGCAGGACGCCTTTGTCTCTGGCGGCGTGAAAGGAGCCGTGCTCGAGCAGGTCGGCGAGGGTGACCACCTCGGCGCGCACGAAGCGATTCATGATGTCGCTGTGGATGCGGCCGGCCGCCTGTTTGGCGTTCTGGCCGCGTGGCAGCTGCCAGGCACGCGTCTCGCTGCTGCGGTGGTCGCCGGTGTAGAAGCTGATGTAGCCAAGAACGCGGTACGCTGCGGCGATGAAGGCGTCGAGTTTGGGCTCGGCCCCACCCAGCTCGGCGCGAAATATCGCCGCCTCGTCGGCGGCGAGTTCGGCGAGTTCGGCCTCGAGGCGGGCGGGGACGGCGAGGACCTCGTCGCCTCTGGCGTGCGCCCAGGC
>JBKQWK010000175.1:0-3861 GCA_052139595.1 Thermoleophilia bacterium
CCGTGCACGGGTCTGGCTCAAGCAGGCACAGGAGGTCGATGGTTCCTGGTTTGGCCGCTGGGGTGCAAACCTCATTTACGGGACGGGAGCCGCGATCCCGGCGGCTGTGGCGGCCGGTGTTTCACCGGCCGAGCCGGCCATCCGCGCGGCGGTGCGTTGGCTGGTGGACCACCAGAACGCCGACGGCGGCTGGGGTGAAGACTTGCGCTCCTACGACGATCCAGTGCTGTGGCGTGGCCGCGGCGAGAGCACCGCTTCCCAGACGGCCTGGGCCCTGTTGGCGCTGCTCGCCGCTGGGGAGCGCGAGTCCGTGGCAACGGAGCGTGGCATCAGGTTTCTCTGCGTTACGCAGACCGCCGACGGCACCTGGGACGAACCGACGTATACTGGGACCGGGTTTCCTGGTGATTTCTACATCAACTATCACCTGTACCGACTGGTTTTTCCCCTGCAGGCGCTTGGTCGGTATGTAAACGGCCCGCCCGTCCGCTGGGGAAGCTCGGGAGCTGCATCAGCGAGAGGCACGTGATAAGCGAATGAGCGCTGGCGAACTGGGCGTGGGCGCCGGTCGGCGCCGGCTTCTTTTGCTGGCGCCGATGGCAATTGAACGCGCCGCCGTACGTGGGGCGGTTCCGGAGGCCGTCGTGCTGCACACGGGCATGGGCGCGACACGCTCTCGCAAGGCCGTCCCCCGCGCGAAGGCAACGACGGCCGCGGCGGTGGCCGTCGTCGGCTTCTGCGGAGCAACCGACGACAGCTTGCGGCCCGGCGATGTGGTTGTGGCGAGTGAGGTTCGCGGGCCGCGGCTCGAGACGGTCAAGTGCTCCCACGGACCGGTCGTGGCGGCGTTGCGCTCGCAGGGCATAACGTCTCTTCATGTGGGCCCGATCGCCTCTGTGGACCACGTCGTTCATGGTTCGCAGCGCGCCGAACTGGCGCGCAGCGGGGCAGTCGCGGTCGATATGGAATCCGCTTGGCTTGCGGCAGCAGCAGCAGGGCGGCCGTTCGCTGTGGTTCGGGTCGTGGTCGATACGCCGTCACAGGAGCTTCACCGACCACTGGGCATCCTGAAAGGCGGCGTGGATGCTTGGCAGGCGCTGCGTCAGGCCGCGCCTGCCCTCGTTGCCTGGGCGGCGGCGACCGACAAGCGCACGATCTTGCTGGCCAGCCCGCGTTCGTTCTGCGCCGGCGCTCGGCGCGCCATCGAGATTGTTGAGCGCGCCCTCAACTGCTGGGGCCTGCCGGTGTACGTGCGCAAGCAGATCGTTCATAACGTCCACGTGATCAGCGATCTCGAGGCGCGCGGGGCGATTTTCGTCGACGACCTGGAGCAGATACCAGAGGGATCCCTGTGTGTTTTTTCTGCTCACGGCGTCTCACCTCAGGTGCGTGAGCAGGCGGCCACTCGTCATCTTAAAGTGATTGACGCGACCTGCCCACTGGTGACGAAGGTTCACGTGAAGACTCGTCACCTCGCCGCGGCTGACTACAAAATCGTGCTCATTGGCCATCGCGGCCACGATGAGATCGAGGGGACCATCGGCGAAGCCCCTGAAGCCGTTCGTCTGATAGAGAGCGCCGCCGAGATCGACCGTCTCGATCTCGGTCCAGAAGATCACGTCGCTTACCTGACGCAGACGACACTGGCCGTCGATGAGGTCAATGAAGTCGTCACCAAGTTGCAACAGCGTTTCCCGAATCTGGATGGGCCCGACGCGCACGATATTTGTTATGCGACCTCGAATCGCCAGGAGGCCGTCAAGGTGCTGGCGCGTGAGTCGGACCTCATGATTGTGATCGGCTCGTCAAATTCGTCCAACTCACGTCGTCTGGTCGAGGTTGCTGAGCGCGAAGGGTGTAAGGCGAAGCTTATCGACGACGAGAACGGCCTTGACCCAGGTTTTCTCGTTAGCGTGCACACGGTGGCCGTGACCGCTGGCGCGTCGGCGCCGGACGAGCTGGTGGATCGTGTTGTCGACGCGCTGGCTAACCTGGGTTCGGTCGTGGTGCATGAACGCCGCGTTGTCGATGAAACACTACAGTTCAGTCTGCCCCGGGAGCTAAACTCGGATATGTCAGATGCTGAAGAGCAAGGAGAATCGATGCCGACCGTGGTGATGTGACGATGCCCGTCTCTCTAAGACAACAAGCTCGGGTGGGCACGTATTTGCTGAAATGCAAAGTGCAGCGGCGCGACAAGTACCCGCTCATCGTCGAATTGGAGCCCCTGTTTGCCTGCAATCTGGCCTGCTCCGGATGCGGCAAAATCCAGTACCCAAGCGACATTCAGCGCCAGCGCATGTCGGTCGAGACCGCCGTCAACGCCATGGAGGAGTGCGGTACACCGATGGTCGCCATTGCCGGCGGTGAACCGCTCTTACACCCCGAGATTGGCCGCATGACTGCGGCCCTGGTCCGGCGTCACAAGTACGTCTACCTGTGCAGCAACGGCTTGCTGATGAAGAGCAAGCTTGACCTTTTTACGCCCTCGCCCTACTTCGAGTGGGCGGTGCACATCGACGGTCTGCGTGACCGCCACGACAAGTCGGTAAACCGGCAGGGCGTTTTCGACACTGCCGTTGACGCGATAAAGGCGGCCAAGGCGGCCGGCTTCCGTGTCACCACAAACACGACGATCTATGCCGACGACTCGGTCGAGACAGTGCGTGAAGTCCTCGACTACCTGAACGACGATCTGCGCGTCGATGCCATGATGATCTCGCCGGCGTACTCCTACGAGAAGGCGCCTGAGCAGCACTTTCTCATTCGCGACCAGACGCGAGCGCTCTTTCGCGGAGCCTTCGCCGACGGCCGGCGGCAGCACTGGCGGCTCAATCAGTCGCCTCTGTTTCTCGACTTCCTTGAGGGTAAGGTCGAGTACGAATGCACGCCCTGGGGCATTCCCAGTTACTCTGTCCTCGGCTGGCAACGGCCGTGTTATCTTTGGGCCGATGGCTACTGTTCGACCTTTGAGGAGCTGGTGCGCACAACCGACTGGTCGCAGTACGGGCGCGCCAGCGGTAACCCGAAGTGCCAGGATTGCATGGCCCACTGTGGCCACGAGCCGACAGCTGTGTTGGCTACGGCCTCTTCGTTACGGCAGGGGATCCGTGCTCTGGCCCAGATCTGACCAACCCCGGTGAGGCTGCGGTCATGCCCGCGGTTTCGTCGTGCCGATGCACGTGATGTCGCGTCAGCCCGGCGCCGGGTACATTCTCGCCGTTGACCTAGGCACGTCCGGTGTCAAGGCGGCGCTGATTGCCGTTGATGGTCATGTCGCTGCCTGGGAGAGCGAGCCGGTGCCGCTCTACGTGCTGCCCGGCGGCGGCGCTGAGCAAGTGCCCGACGACTGGTGGCGGGCGCTGGTCATGGCGACCGGCCGGCTGCTGGCGCGGGCACCGCAGGCGACTAGCGCGATAACTGCCGTCTGCTGCTCGACGCAGGGTGAGGGCACCGTGCCGGTCGATCGCGACGGCCGGGCGCTCATGAACTGCATCCTCTGGATGGACATGCGCGGCGCGCCGAACTTGCGCCGCCAGTTCCGCGGCCCGGTGAACATGGACGGCCTGAGCCTGGCCCGTGTGGCACGCTGGGTCCGCTTCACCGGCGGCATGCCCTCACCGACCGGCAAGGATCCGGCCGCGCACATGCTGCTCGTGCGCGACGCCTTCCCTGAGGTCTACGCGCGCACGTACAAGTTCCTCAACGTGCTCGACTACCTCAACCTGCGTCTGACCGGTCGCTTTGTCGCCACGCATGACTCGATCCTCACCTCGTGGGTGACCGATAATCGTGATCCCGACAGGATCCTTTTCGACCGGCGTCTAGTTGCTGCCTGCGGCATTGACGCCGACTAACTGC
>JBKQWK010000176.1:0-6090 GCA_052139595.1 Thermoleophilia bacterium
TTGGGCGGGGGGGCGGGCGCGCCCCCCCCGCCGGACCCTGTCGTTATTCTGCCTTCTTGGCCTCGACGGTCTTGGCCTCTTCGGCTGACTTCCTGGCGGCCTTGACCTCGATCTTACGCGGTTGTGCCTCCTCAGCCTTCGGTACTCTCACTTCGAGAACACCGTCTTCGTAGTTGGCGACGATGTCGCTCGCCTTGGCTCCCTGCGGCAGGGCCAGACTGCGCTCGAAGCTGCCAAAGCGGCGCTCAACGCGGTAGTAACGACCCTCGTCAACGTTCTCTTCGAACTTGCGCTCGCCCTTGATGGTGAGCACGTTGTCGTCGAGTTCGATCTGGATGTCGGCCGGATCCATGCCGGCTAACTCTGCCTTGAGGACAACCGCATCGCTGGTGTCGAACACATCGACCGCCGGTAGCCAACTCTCCTGGCGTCCCTCGAAGACGGAGCCGAAGACGCGATCAAACTGATTGCGCATCGTCGTCATTTCGCGAAACGGGTCCCATCTGATGATTGCCATGGTCCTCCTCCTTTCTCAATGACCGGTCACGCCGGTAACGTTGCGCTCCTCTGGCGAGCGCACGTCGGCTGCGCGACGAGGCGGCCTTACTTCTTCTCGTCCTCGTCGATTACTTCGTAATCGGCGTCTTCGACGTTCTCGTCCTGCTGCCCAGCGGCGCCATCGCCTTGCGGCTGCGCCTGCTGCTGCTGCGCCTGCTGGTACACGGCCTCGGCCAGCTTGTGCGAGGCCTGCATAAGAACGTCGGTCTTGGCCTTAATTGCCTCGCTGTCGCTGCCCTCCAGAGCCATACGCAGCTCAGTGGTAGCAGCGGTGATCTGATCCTTTGTCTCTTGATCGACCTTGTCGCCCATTTCGCGCAGCGATTTCTCGGTGCTGTAGATCAGGTTCTCAGCGTTGTTCTTGATTTCGGCGACCTCGCGCTGCTTGCGATCCTCCTCAGCGTGCGACTCGGCGTCTTTCATCATGCCGGCAATGTCGTTCTCGGTGAGGCCGCTGGACGCAGTGATCGTGATCTTCTGTTCGTTGCCCGTGCCCAGATCTTTGGCGCTCACGTGCACGATGCCGTTGGCGTCGATATCGAAGGTGACATCGATCTGCGGGATGCCGCGCGGCGCCGGCGGAATGCCAACCAGCTGGAACTTGCCCAGGGTCTTGTTATGGGCCGCCATTTCGCGCTCACCTTGCAGAACATGAATCTCGACGCTGTTCTGGTTGTCGTCGGCAGTACTGAAGGTCTCGCTCTTCTTGGTCGGAATCGTCGTATTGCGATCGATAAGGCGTGTGAACACGCCACCCTTGGTCTCGATGCCCAGGCTGAGCGGCGTAACGTCGAGCAGCAATACATCCTTGACCTCGCCGGCCAGCACGCCACCCTGAATGGCGGCACCGACAGCTACCACCTCATCGGGGTTGACACCCTTGTGGGGCTCTTTGCCGATGAGTTCGCGCACCTTCTCTTGCACTGCCGGCACGCGCGTCATGCCGCCGACCAGAATCACCTGATCGACGCCTCCGGCTTTCAGGCCAGCGTCACTCAGAGCCTGATTCACGGGCCCGACAACGCGATCAACCAGACTGGCCGTCAGCTCGTCGAACTTCGCCCGCGTGAGCGTCAGGTCGAGGTGCTTGGGACCATTTTCGTCGGCGGTGATGAAAGGCAGATTGATGTTGCTGCTCATGGTCGCCGAGAGTTCAATCTTGGCCTTCTCGGCTGCCTCGTACAGACGCTGCAACGCCATCTTGTCGACGCTCAGGTCAATAGCATTGCTGCGCTTAAACTCGGCCACCATCCAGTCAACGATCGCCTTGTCGAAGTTATCCCCGCCAAGATGAGTGTCGCCGTTGGTAGAACGAACCTCAAACACTCCCTCGCCGAGATCGAGGACCGAGACGTCAAACGTACCGCCGCCTAGGTCAAAGACGAGAATGGTGTGATCGTGCTCTTTGTCTAGACCGTACGCGAGCGCCGCCGCGGTGGGCTCATTGATGATGCGCTTGACATCCAGGCCGGCAATCTTGCCGGCATCTTTGGTCGCCTGACGCTGCGAGTCATTGAAGTACGCCGGCACCGTGATGACGGCCTCAGTCACTTTCTCACCCAGGTAATCTTCGGCGTCACGCTTGAGCTTCTGCAGAATCATCGCCGATATCTCCGGTGGCGAGTAGATCTTGCCCCCGATGTCGACCGAAGCATCGCCGTTCTGGGCCGCGACAACCTTGTACGGCACGATCTTCATCTCTTCGCTCACGTCGCCATACTTACGTCCCATGAAGCGCTTGATCGAGAACACGGTGTTTTCGGGATTCGTGACTGCCTGACGGCGGGCGACAGTGCCCACTAGCCGCTCCCCAGACTTACTGAACGCGACCACCGAGGGCGTCGTGCGGCCGCCTTCAGAGTTAGGGATGACCGTTGGCTCGCCTCCTTCGAGGACAGACACGCAACTGAACGTAGTCCCCAAGTCGATGCCGATTACCTTACCCATAACTCATTCCTCCTTGGCTGACATAGTCGCACCACAACATAAAACCTGAGTCCATTGATGTCAAGTTTATTGCCGGCGAGAGGAGAGTCTAAACGCGATTTGTTCATTTCTGTTTTCGCGGCTTCTCCGCCATTCGCCGCTGTGACCGACTCGGCGACGAAAACCAATCACGCCGCCTGCCGTGACGCCGCCACGGCAGGCTACCTCAGCCATGCGTCGAAAACAGAACAAGACGATGCGATCGTCATGCGACGGCGTCTGGCTGGCTGTTATCAGCAACCAGACGCCGAGACGGCCAGGAGGCAGTGTGACACCCGACCCGACGCGCAGCGGCACCATCACTATTCCCCGCTGGATTCAGCTGGCGGGGCTGCCGGTGCTATTGATCATCCTCTGGTTCTTCCTGGGGGCGGTCGGCGAGGCGCTCTTCATCTTCCTCTGCGCGAGCTTCATCGCCCTTGTCCTCAACCCGCTGGTGCGCTTACTCGAGCGCATCCACGTGTATCGCGCCATCGGCGTTTTCGTCGTCTACCTGGTCTTTGTCGCCGCGCTCGTCGGCATTGGCGTGCTTGTCGTGCCCGTGCTGACACGCCAAGTGCGCACCTTGATCGATGCCGTACCTGACATGATCAGTGGTGCCCAGGGTAGCATCGACAGGCTGCAGTCACTGGCCAACCACCTGCACCTGGGCGTCAACGTGCGCGCCCAGGTAACTAGCTTCGCCGGCTCGCTCGCCAAGCTCATCCCGAGCGCCTCCAAAGGTCTGGTTGGCATCGGCATGTCGGTCGTGCGCCTGGTCACCATCAGCGTAGTCATCATCGTCGTCTCGATCTACATGCTGCTCGACGGGCGCCGCATCGGACGCTTCTTCACCGACCACTTCCCCACCCACAGCAGAGCCGACGGCGCCGAGTATGTGACTCTGGCGCAAGGCGCCGTCGTCAGTTACGTGAAGGCGCAGATCCTGCTCTCGGCCGCGCTCGGCTTCAGTGCCGGACTGGCGATGTGGCTTTTGAACGTCGTTGGTGCCTTTCCCTCCGGCGGCAAGTACGCCGTTTTCTTCGGCGTCTGGGCAGCCGTCATGGAGGCCATCCCCTACATCGGCCCCGTCATGGCCGCCGTGCCGCCGGTGCTGGTGGCTCTCTTCCACTCGCCGGTGACAGCACTGTGGGTAATCATCGCCTTTCTCATCATCCAGGAGGTTGAAGGCCACATCCTGGTGCCCTTGATCATGGGCACGCGTTTTCGCGTGCATCCACTGATTGTGATCTTCGCCGTGCTCGCTGGTCAGCAGATTCACGGTATCACCGGCATGTTCCTGGCCATCCCCTTGATCCCCCTGGCCCGCGAGACGCTCCTCTTCTTCAGCTCGCGCGTGAAGTTCGAGCGCTGGCCACACACGCCCGGCGACGTGTCGCAAGCGCTGTTGCTGCCCGAGGAGCCACCCGACAAGCAGGGCGCCGCCCGCTCTAGCGACGAGGTCTGATGCGCGTGCCCCCAGGCACACAGCTTTCTCCAAGCCTCGTTAGCAATCCGTAACGCTTGCGCTTCTAAGCGAAATTCTGTATACAATTCACTCTGTACCGGGAGCTGGCGATGGTTTGTGGGAGCCGAACCTTCGTTCGATTGGGGGGTTGCGTTGACGTTGGGTAAGCAGCGCCTTGTGAATTATGCTACAACCGACGCGATCGCGGTCCCCGCTCAGCCACAGCAGCGGCTGGCGAGTCCGTCGCTCACCTCCCCACACCACCCATTTCTCCTCTTTGCGACCTCTCCACCATTCACTTCGTTCTTACGCCGATACTCGCGCGAACGGGATCGTTAAGCCCGTTCCCTTTGACTTGTCACAGCATAAGTTCCGCTAGCAGAAAGGAGGTGCAATTTTGAATGCGGAGCGACGCAGAATTGATGTACATAACAAGGAGGTGACCTTGCTCAAGCGAGGAGTAATCGTGGTTGCCGTGCTGGCACTCGCTTTGATGCTCACGGCATCGGCGTACGCCTCCAACGGCTACCGCAACACGTATTCGCCGTCGACGGTGTGCTCGGTCTGCCACAGCCCAGGCTCCCCAGTACAAATGCCGGCAGCGGATCTCGTCTACCAGGCGTGGGCGACCAGTGCGCATGCCAATTCAGCCATCAACCCCACACCGACAGGCGGGCTGGCCGACAACGCTCTGCCTACGTCGCGGGGAGCAAGCTGCGCCGGCTGCCACTCGGGCAACTACAACCCGGCCCAGGACGTGCCAGTTGCCGGTGCAACCCCTGTGGTGTACCCGACTGTCGTCGATACGGCGAACCCGAATAACGCCTTCACTGAGCCGGATATCGGCTGCTCAAGCTGCCACTACGGCACGAGCGTCGGCGCTGGTACATCGGTCAACCCCGAGGCCGACCCGGCCGACACGGCACACATGTCACCTCTTGGTAACCTGGCCAACCCGCAGATCTGCGGTCAGTGCCACTCGCACTACGCGACCAACGTGACTCCGTATGCGCTGGCTACTCCCGTGCCCGGCGGCACGATCAGCAATGCCATGTACCCACTTGGCTATAACGGCCTCGGCAGCGCGACAACGACGCCGCCGTGGACGCCCAATTCACTGAGCGCCCTGATCAACGTGCCAACGCCGACCGCGAGCCAGACCGCTCTGCCTTTCTGGTCGGGTGGCCAGGCTGAGCTGTCGCACAACGGCGGCGGCGATGAGTACGTGGAATGGGCCGAGACTCTCGGCCAGACCGTAAACGGTGCTCCAGTTACGTCGCATGCTAACGCACTCGCTACCCTGCAGGCGATGATGCCCGACCCGAGCAATCCTTCGGCGCCGGCCAACGCCTTCCTCAACTCCTGTCTGCAGTGCCACTCGACCGACTACCGGATCGACGCCGCCGCCGGGCAGGCTACACCGACCATCGCAACAGCCAAGTACGGCATTACTTGCGTCGCTTGCCACGACCCGCACAGCGCGCCGCAGCAAGCCAATGGTCAGCCCGTCGCCGGCACGAACACGGCCATGTGGAGCGCAGCTAATCCGCAGCTGGCTACCTCGGAAAGCACGCTCTGCATTCAGTGCCACACCGGCCAGATTGCCGCTCCCGCGACAGTCAATGACGTGACCCAGTACGCCATGTTCCCAGCCGGCCAAGAGGTGCACAACGCCACCAAAGAGATGATGGGTGGCTACGGCGCCCTCAACGGTGTCGCTACCAGCGCCACTTCGAAGCCGTCCCCGCTCATTGGCCAAGCCAGCGTCCATAAGGCAGCTGACTGCGTCGAGTGCCACATGGTGTCAACCGGTTACGACACGCACGACAACACGGCCAGCGGGGCAAATCACGTCTTCGCCATCGTTACGCCGAGCGAAGCGGCCTCGCAACTGACGTCGTTCAACGTAACGGTCAACGGCGTCAGTGCACCGCAAACCATGCCCGTTTCGTCCTGCTCAGGTGCAGGCGTGACCTGCCACGGCAACAGCGGGAACCAGTTGGCGGCGCAGATGCAGGGTGCTATGGATTCAATTCAGTCCGGCATGCAGGACGCTATCAATGCAGTGTCCACACAGCTGGCCCTCGATGCGAATCGCA
>JBKQWK010000177.1:0-2992 GCA_052139595.1 Thermoleophilia bacterium
AGCACGGACCGGAGAGCGCTGCCGCTGGCGCCAATACAGGCGCCGGCGGCTGCGACCATCCTGCTCTATTCGATGCCGGTGCCGTTTGCCGTATGGAATGAGCGTGGCCACGGCAGCCGCTTCAAGGCTGCCAAAAATGACTTGTTGCGCTCGTCTTTGCGCCAGTTGCGGAGAATCCACATGCCCCAGCCGTGAAAGACGAGTTTTGTGAAGTTGAAGGTGACAAGCATCTTGAGCCACTGACGCTTCGAGTAGAAACGCATGTAGCCGGCGATGACCTCGCGCTGCAGCTCGTACGGCGTCATCTGCTTGGGCGTGAATACGACGTGATGCGCGTCGTAGAGATGCCAGCGCTTGTCAAAGATGCGCCCTTGCTCTTCCATCTGCTGAAACTGAATGGTACCCGGCAGGGGCGTGAGAATGTTGAGCATCACCGTGTCGATGTGGTGTTTGAGGGCAAAGCTGACCGTGTCGCGCACTGTCTGCCTCGTGTCGTCGTCGGCGCCGAGGACAAACATGCCGTGACTCTTGATGCCATAGTGATGCAGTGTTTTGATCGCACTGACGATGTCGGCGACACTCTGCGATTTGTGGTAGCTGTCGAGAGTGGCCTGGCTCACCGACTCGAGGCCGAGATAGACGAGGCCACAACCGGATTTCTTCATCAGCTGAAGGAGCTCAGGGTCGCGGGCGACATCGGTGCGCACTTGTGCCGACCACGGCATGGTGAGGCCTTCGTCGATCATCATTTGCAGGAGCACTTTGAGCCGCTTTACGTCGGCGGCCATATTGTCATCGTAGAAGAAAATCTTCTTGGGGCGCTTCTGCTTGATCTCGGCGATGACGCTCTCCGGGCTGCGAAAGCGGTACTTGCGTCCGAACATGGCGGTGACAGAACAGAAGTTGCAGGCGAACGGGCAGCCCCAGCTGGTCATGATCGGCGTTGTACTCATCTTCTCGTGACCCTGGATAAGTGTGAGGTCAGGGAAAGGCAATGTGTCCAAGTCGACGCAACGGGGGCGGTCGGCACAATGGACGACTTCGCCGTCTTTCAAATAGGAAAGACCGCTGATGGTCGCCAGCTCGCGCTCTCCGTGAAGGGCTTCGATGAGTTCGGCCATGAACTGCTCGCCGCCTTCGCCGCGGGCGACATAGTCGGCGTGTTCCAGGGCCTCGTCGGCCATGAAGGTGACGTGCGGACCGCCCATGACCACGGGAATGCCGTGGGCACGAATCTGGTCGGCGAACTGGTAGCCAGTGGTGGCCGTGGACGTGGTGGTCGAGATGCCGACGAGGTCGCTGGCGTAGACATCGTCCCAGTCAACAGCCGCGAACTGGGGAACGTACACGCGCACATCGTGACCGTTTTTGGTGAGGGCGGCACCGATGGCGGGCAAGCCCAGTCGGGGCAGCATGACCTTGCTGAAGACGTTCATGCCGGGTGGCTCTGGTTCGATCAAGCGGATTCTCAATTTTTCTCCTCGCCCGCGTTGGTGGTCGACGGGTCTTGGGTGGCGCCGCTCGGGCAGCGCGCGCCGGCGGGATCTTGTGACTATCTATTCTAGACCCTTCGTTGGGCAAAAGGGCAAACTCGCCCGTTGAGCGACGCTGATGAGGCCTGGCAGCGACACCGCGAGCGCCGCCCGGACAAGCGTGCCGGGCGGCGCTCGCCGCTTAGGCGAAGAGGTGAATCAGCTCGTATGCACCGGCGCCAAACAGGGCTGCCATCGGCAGCGTCAGGATCCAGGCGGTGAGGATGTTGCCGGCCACGCCCCAGCGGACAGCGGACAGACGCTGCGTGGCGCCGGTACCCATGATCGCAGCCGTGATCGTGTGCGTCGTCGAGATTGGGAAACCGAGCGAAGCCGCCACGAAGATGACGGCGGCAGCGCTGGTTTCGGCAGCGAATCCATGAATCGGGTCAAGTTTCATGACCTTTGAACCGAGCGTATGAATGATGCGCCAACCACCCGACAGCGTGCCCAATGCCATGCTTGTCGCGGCGGCAACGATGACCCACACGGGAATCTGAAAAGCAGGTATATGACCGCTGGTCAGCAGAGCCAGGGTGATAAGGCCCATCGTTTTCTGAGCGTCGTTCATGCCGTGGGCAAGAGCCATCGCTGCCGCCGAGAGCGGTTGCAGGTGGCGAAACCAGCGGTTCACTAGCGAGGCTCGGGCACGGGCGACCATCCACAGAAGCAGCGTCATAAGCAGGAAGGCGAGCACCAGACCGATGGCCGGCGACAGGATCATCGGCAAAACGACCTTGTCCCAAACGTGGGCCCACATCACGGCGCCGCTGCCGGCGGCAGCGATGGCGGCGCCGACAAGGCCACCGACCAGCGCGTGTGACGAGCTGGAGGGAAGGCCGAAGTACCACGTAACAAGATTCCAGCCGATGGCGCCAATGAGAGCTGCCAAGAGCAGTGTCTGACTGGCATGAACGGTGGCGACGATGCCTTGGCCCAGCGTGGTCGCCACCTGCTTGCCGAGAAAGGCGCCGAGCATGTTCATGCCCGCCGCCATGAGCACGGCGACGCGAGGCGGTAAGGCTCGGGTCGAGACCGACGTGGCAATCGCGTTGGCTGTGTCGTGAAAACCGTTTGTGAAGTCGAAAACGAGGGCGACGGCGACGATGACGATGAGCAAGGTCATCGCTCGCCTCAGTTGTACTTGAGCACGATGCTCTCGAGGATGTTGGCGACGTGTTCGCACTCGTCGATCGCCGCCTCGAGCAGCTCGTACACGTCCTTCCACTTGATGATGTCGGTGGCTCTCATATCGCCGTGGAAGAGGCCGGCGATGGCCTCGCGCAGGATGCGATCACCCTCGTTCTCAAGCCGGTTGACTTCAATGATCGATACTTTCAGTTCGCCACGACGGCGTTCAAGCTTGCCGATTGCATCGTGAATGAGCGCCGTCGCCTGGGCAATCACGGACGCTTGCGAGCGGGCCCACTCGGTTGGCTCCTCACTGCGATAGAGCACCA
>JBKQWK010000178.1:0-5182 GCA_052139595.1 Thermoleophilia bacterium
CTCGATCGACTCGTGAACTCTTCCTTTCATATCCACATGGAAGGCAAGAGCTACCGGCCGCAACGGCGGCCGCTGCAGGCCCCAAAACTTGCTAAGGGAGGTGCGACAGAGTAGAAGAAACACACGAGACCGGGTGGGGAATTGTTTGGCGCTCGGGGTGGGGAATTACGTGACGTTCGACAGCGTCTTCCATGCCAAGTCGAATCGACCGCACTTCCTGTCCGGAACCAGGTCTGGGGCACGGCGGCTTCGCGAGAACGTGGACCGTTTGGCGCGTCTCTACCTGTTTGTCGTGGAGCATGAACTCGGCATCCGTCGTGCGTGGAATCGAATGAGCCCCTCCGCTTTCGACCACATGATGCGTTCTGCATACGGAGATTCGCTGATCCTGGCGATCAGCGATGACGGGGCGCCCTTCGACGCGGCCGACACGGAACTCAATCCTTCTGGTGGTTTTACGGCGCAGCTGATCACAAGGCCTGCTCCCGAATACGATGAGGAATTCGTTCGCAACTGGATGGGCACCATCGAGGTTGCGGCGCTTTCGAACCTGTCTCGAATCGCTCGCGTTGGGGCTCTCCAGGACGGCGTCGCCGCCTTCGTTCAGCTTCGGGACGATAACTTGACGGTCGGAGGTGTCGATACTCTCGAGGTGCGTCTCGCTCACCGTGTCGAGAATCGAGGTCCCCGAAGGATCTACCCGCGTTAGCGTAAGCCGTCGCCAGCGCGGCTGCTCACACCGAGTTCGGGGTGCTTGCTCGCTTGTCGGCAACCCATCTGCGCCAGCGCCCTGTGCAGCATCTTCTGCCGCCCGACGGGTTTGGTAGTCAGGTGCGCACGCATCCCGTGGCGCAGGCGTCCTTCCCTATGATTAGAATAGGTCCGTAATGGATCCCGTCGAAGCCTATCTCGCCGAACTCTCGGCCGTCCGCGCCTCTGGCGCGACGGTTCCCGAGACCTCTGGCTACGGCGCCCTGGCGACCCTCTTAACCAGCGTTGGCCACACGCTGAAGCCCAGGGTGCGTTGCTTGATCAACCTAGCCAACACCGGCGCTGGCATCCCCGACGGCGGACTCTTTCTCATAAGCCAATGCGACAAGGCAAACGCCGCCGAACCGTTGCCCGGGCAGTTGCCTGCTCGTGGCGCCGTTGAGGTCAAGCCGCCGAGCGATTCAGCCCTCCTCGTCGCCCACGGCAAGCAGGTTGGCCGCTACCTCGTAAAGTACCGTCAGGTGCTGGTGACGACCTACCGCGAGTTCGTCCTTGTTGGCTACGATGCTGACGGTCAGCCGGCCGCCCTCGAGACCTACTCGCTGGCCGCCACCGAGACGGGCTTCTGGGCACTGGCTGTGCAGCCGCGCAAAGCAGCCCATGAACAGGGCGAGCGCCTGGTCGAGTTTCTCAAACGCGTCCTGCTGCGTCCAGCACAGATCGCGGCACCGCAAGACCTGGCCTGGTTTCTGGCAAGTTACGCGCGTGAGGCACGGGCACGGGCCGAGGAGCGCGACCTGCCCAGCTGGCTGAGCACGCGCACGGCTCTGGAAGAGGCGCTCGGCATGAGCTTCGAGGGCGAGCGCGGCGAACACTTCTTTCGCTCCACGCTCGTGCAGACCCTCTTCTACGGTCTCTTTGCCGCTTGGGCCTTCTGGGCCGAGCACCACCAGCCCAGTGAGGTGCAGACGCGCTTTCGCTGGCGCGAAGCGGCCGGTTATCTGCACATCCCCATCCTGCAGAAGCTCTTCTACGACTTCAGTAATCCCGGCGCGCTTGGTACCCTGCACATCGATGAGGTTCTCGACTGGGCTGGCGAGGCCCTCAACCGCGTCGACAGGACGAGCTTCTTCTCAACCTTCGAGCAAAGCCACGCCGTGCAGTACTTCTACGAGCCGTTCCTGGAGGCGTTCGATCCCGAGCTGCGCAAGGAGCTCGGCGTCTGGTACACGCCACCGGAGATCGTCACCTACATGGTCGAGCGCGTTGACCAGGTGCTGCGCTCAGAACTGAACATCACAGATGGTCTCGCCGACCCGCGCGTCGTCGTACTCGACCCCTGTTGTGGCACTGGTGCCTACTTGGTCGAGGTACTGAACAAGATCGCGGCAACGCTGGCGGCAAAGAGCGGTGGCGACGCCTTAGTGGCCCACGAGATCAAGCAGGCCGCTATAAGTCGTATCTACGGCTTTGAGATTCTGCCGGCGCCATTCGTCATCAGCCACCTGCAGATCGGCATGCTCTTGCACCGCCTGGGCGCCCCCTTTGCTGATCAGTCCGATGAGCGCGCCGGTGTCTTTCTCACCAATGCTCTCACCGGCTGGCAACCGCCAACCGAACCCAAGCAGCATCTCCTCTTTCCCGAGATGGAGGAAGAGCGTGACAAAGCCGAGGCGGTAAAGCAGCACGCACCGATCCTCGTGATCTTAGGCAATCCACCCTACAACGGCTTCGCCGGCGCGGCGATCGCCGAAGAGCGCGATCTGGTCACCGCCTATCGGACCGTGAAGAAGGTTGCCGCGCCGCAGGGCCAGGGCTTAAACGACCTCTACGTGCGCTTCTTTCGCATGGCCGAGCGGCGCATCACGGAAGGCGCTGAGGGTCGCGGCGTTGTCTGCTTCATCTCAAACTACTCCTGGCTCGACGGTCTTTCGTTCACCGGCATGCGCGAGCGTTACCTCGAGGTCTTCGACCAGATCTGGATCGACAACTTAAACGGCGACAAGTACAAGACCGGCAAGCTGACGCCGGCGGGCGATCCCGACCCGAGCGTCTTTTCGACCGAGAAGAACCGCGAAGGGATCCAGGTGGGCACTGCCATAGCGCTGCTGGCTCGGCACGCCAACCACACCGAGCCCGCCGTCGTCCACTTTCACGAGCACTGGGGCAAGGCGAAGCTCGCCGAGCTGCAGGCGCAGGCCGAGAGTGCGCAGCTGGTCGATCGCTCGACCCAGGCTGATGGAGCGACACAGGCCACTTGGGCGCAGCTGCAGCCCGAGACGGCGGTCGGTCTGCCGTTCTTGCCTGCGGCCGTTGGCAAAGACTACGCCGCCTGGCCGGCACTGCCGGCACTCTTTCCCGTCTCGTTTCCTGGCGTCAAGACGAGCCGCGACGATGTCGTTGTCGACATCGATCGTGAGCGACTGGTGGTGCGCCTCAAGCGCTACTTCGATCCTGCCGTGAGCGATGAGGAAATGGCCCGCATCGCTCCTGGGGCGATGGAGAGCACCGCCCGCTTTGCGGCGCGGCAAACGCGCCAGATGCTGCTGCAGCGCGGTTTCTTGCCCGCCAACATGGTGCGCTACTGTTACCGCCCGTTCGACAATCGCTGGCTGTACTGGGAACCGCAGACCAAGCTCTTAGACGAGAAACGCGCGGAGTACTTCCCGCATGTCTTCGCTGGCAATTTGTGGATGAGTGCGGGCCAGCGCAACCGTAAAGAAGACTTCTATCAGCCCCAGGTGACCTCATTTCTTGCTGACCACCACATTGTTGAATCCAATGTGGGCATGTTCCCCGCGCGCGTGAATGCGGAGGTCGCCACCATCACCCTCCTCGACAGCGTCGACGCTGGCCATCGACCAAATCTTTCGCCTGCGTCTGTCCGCTATTTGCGTGAGATGTCGTGCGATGAGTTCAATCTGCTTCACCATGCAGCCGCAGCGCTGCATGCGCTGGCGTACGCGCAGGAGAACGCCGGCGCTCTGCGTCAAGATTGGCCGCGCATTCCTCTGCCCGCCACCCGCGACGCCCTCCTTGCCTCTGCCGAACTCGGCCGCCAGGTCGCGGCGCTGCTCGATGTCGAGGAGCCGGTCGACGCAGTCAGCAGCGGCGCCATCCGTCACGAGCTGCGCCCGCTCGGTGTGCTGGCCGCGGTCTCGGGTGGGCAACTTGACCCCGCCGCCGGCGATCTCGCCGTCACTGCTGGCTGGGGTCACGCCGGCAAAGGCGGCGTCACCATGCCCGGTCGCGGCCGCATCGTCGAACGCTCCTTCAGCGAAGCCGAACTGGCCGCTTTCCGTGAAGGTCTTGCCAACCTCGGTCTCGACTACGAGCAGCTCATGGCCTGCCTGGGCGGTACCTGCTACGACGTCTACTTGAACGACGTCGCCTACTGGCGCTGCGTGCCCGCCCGCGTCTGGACGTACACAATTGGCGGCTACCAGGTGATGAAGAAATGGCTCTCCTACCGCGAGCGTGCCCTGCTCGGTCGTGACTTGAAGCCCGACGAGGCGCGCTACGTCAGCGAGATGACCCGCCGTATCGCCGCTCTCCTTCTGCTTGAGCCGGCGCTTGACGAAAACTACGAGCGCGTGAAGGCCGACACCTACGTCTGGCCCGGAGCTGGGGTCGATGAACGCCGCTGAGGCGCCGCCCACCGCTTTCGTCAGCTACTCCTGGGACGATGAAGCGCACAAGGCGTGGGTGAGAGATTTCGCCGCGCGTCTGCGGGGCGACGGTGTCGATGTCACCCTCGATCAGTGGCAGGTGCAACCTGGCGATCGACTGCCTGCCTTCATGGAGGCCGCTGTCCGCAACAACGACTTCGTGCTGATCGTCTGCACGCCGCACTACAAGAATCGATCAGACGCGCGTCAGGGCGGCGTCGGCTACGAGGGCGACATCATCACGGGCGAGCTTCTGAGCCAGCGCAACGAGCGCAAGTTTATTCCGCTGCTGCGTCGTGGGGAGGAGACAACCGCCGTGCCCTCGTGGCTGGCAGGGAAGTACTTCATCGATCTGCGTGAGAATGCCGACCCAGAGTGGTCATACGATGACCTGCTGACTACACTTCTGGGGCGGCGCGACGCGCCGCCTCCGCTCGGTGTCCCAAAGCTCTACCCGGGCGGTCAGAAGGCGAACAGTCACCGTGCTGCCGCGGAGCCCGGGAGCCCAGTTCGCATCCTTGGAGTGATCGTCGATGAGGTCTCCGAGCCTATTCTGGACGACACACGCGGCAGCGCTCTCTATCGCATCCCCCTTCGCTTGTCGCGAAGACCATCGGCCGAGTGGGCAGGACTCTTCCAGCGCACGTGGGACAACCCGCCGCGCTTCGCCACTATGCATCGCCCCGGCATCCTCAGAGTGCAGGGTGATCGGATCGTGCTCGACGGCACGACGATGGACGAGCTCGAGCGATACCATCGAGACACGCTGGTCCTTGTGCTCGAACAGGTCAACCGCGAGATCG
>JBKQWK010000179.1:0-2766 GCA_052139595.1 Thermoleophilia bacterium
TCGGCGCCATAGCCCTGGCGGCCGGCGATCAGGCCGGGCGCCTCAAGATAGCCGCCGACGTCGCCGAAGGCGAGGCCGTAATCGGCAGCGCCCTGCTCGCAGAGATCCATGGCGAGAGCGACAACACCGCCAGTGGACATCGTGTCGAGGCCAAGCTCGTCACAGACGCGATTGAAAGCGGCCACCGCCGCCAGATCGGCAACGCCGCAGTTGGACCCGCAGAGTCCGAGAGTTTCGAACTCGGGTCCCTCGGAGGTGAAGTCGCCGAAATCGTGCACCTGGCGACAGGCGAGCGGACACTGCGTGCAGGCCCGCAGTTTGGTGCGCACGGCTAAGAGCGCCGCCGAGTCTATCGCCTCGGCGCCGGCGAAGGAGCCGGTGCGCCAGTTGCGTGTCGGCAGAGCGCCGGCGCTGTTTACAGCCTCGACCAGAAACGGCGTCCCCTCTTCGTAGGTCCAGGCGTTCTCGGCCGTCAACACGCGCTCAGTCTGCAGACGCAGCGTGTCGGCCATGAAGGCGGCCATGTCGGGCACGGTGACCGCGCCGGTGCCCCGCACGACCACAGCCTTGAGATTCTTGCTCCCCATGACCGCGCCGGCACCGCCGCGACCGGCCTTGTGATAGTGATCGGTCGAGAGGCAGGCAAACGGCACGAGCTGCTCGCCGGCCGGGCCGGTAGACAGGACCTTGTGGGCGGGGCCCATTTCGCGGCGAATGCGCTCTTCAAGCTGCGCCGTCCCGAGGCCCCAGTAGCGGCCGGTGGCGGGCAGAAAGTCGATGCGGTCATCCTCGATGCGCAAAAGCACAGGTTCGGGAGCCTTGCCGCTGATGACGACAAGATCGTAGCCGGCAAACTTGAGCTCGGAGGCAAAGGAGCCGCCGACGTAGCTGTCGAGCAGCGTGCCGGTGGCCGGGCTCTTGCAGCCGACGGCCAAGCGCGAACAGGTGGCGGCCAGCGTACCGGCAAAGGGGCCAGTGGCAAGGATCAAGGGATTCTCTGGAGCCAGTGCGTCGGCACCCGCCGGCAGCTCCGCGTAAAGATAGCGCAGGAGCAGACCTTTCCCACCCACGTACAGGCGCGCCCACTCACGGTCGAGTGGCTCGACGCTGGCGCGCAGATGCGTCAGGTCCACTCTGAGAATCTGTCCGGTATAGAAGTCCATCAAATCTCCCGGGTCGATCAGTGCTCCGCCTGACCCTGCTCGAAGCCGCTCACTGGGGCAGAATCGTCCCCATGTTCATGATGCCGTGCGGGTCAAACGCCTGCTTCAACGTCTCCAAGATGTAGTAGGAGGAGCCGTATTCCTCCTTGACCCAGGGCGTGCGCGCCTTGCCGATGCCGTGGTGGTGGACGATCGAGCCGCCCAGCCGCAGCGTCTCTTCGCAGATGATGCCGATGATTGGCAGGTAATACTTGCTGACCTCCTCTTCCGGCCCGCACCCAACGACGTTGTAGAAGTAGTTGAAGTACATGTTGGTGCCGTTGATGTAGCTGTGCGATGAGTGCCCGCCAACCATGGTGAGATCGGGGATCTCGCTGAGGATGCGCCGCCGGGCGTTCTCATAGATCTCGTTGATGCTGCCCCAGTTGGCTGAGATTTCCGTGGTGCGGTTGACGTTCCTGGTCTGCCGGATGCGCTCGTCTTCCTGGGCGATCTTGTCTGGCCCCCAGCAGAGATCGTTGAACCAGGTCTCGACGAGCCGGCTATCAACCTGGTGGCACTCCGCATGCGGGGCGACGATGGCGGCGATGCCGGCGGCCGTCGCCGTAGCGATAGCGGCCGGCCCTTCGGCCATGAAGAGAAGAACACAGTCGTCTTCGGCGGCGAAGTGAGAGAAGTGCAAGCCGGCGTCGCCGGGGTCGTAGACTCGTGCCACCGACGGCTTGTAGCCGTTGACCATGACCTCACGCAGCACCTCGAAGCCCTCTTGCATGCTCTTCAGGGTGTAGCCGAGGAAGGTGTTGTTCTCGGCAAAGTATGGAAAGAGCTTGACCGTAACCTCGGTGATGAAACACAAAGCGCCTTCGTTACCGATGATGACGTGGCGGATGTCGGGTCCGGCGGCGCGACGCGGTACGTTCTTGATCCGCGTCACCGTGCCGCCGGGAAAGACCGCTTCCAGGCCGACGACCATGTCTTCGATGCCGCCGTAGAGCGTCGAGAACTGGCCGATGCTGCGCGTCGCGACAAGACCACCCAGGTGAGCTACCGGCTTCGACTGCGGTGAATGACCGGTCGTCAGGCCGTGCTCGCGGACGCGATCTTCCAAGACCTGCAGAGGCACGCCACACTGGCAGGTCGCCTGCATGTTGTAGGTGTCGATCTTGATGATCTCGTTCATCGCCGAGCCGTCGAGGACGATCGAGTCGGGCACATCCGTTTCAAGACCGCCTTCGGTCGCTGTACCGCCGGTGCGCGGCACGACGTTGATGCCGTGGTTGTCGGCAAACTTGAGGACCTCGGCCACCTGTTCGGTGCTCTGCGCCATGACCACTGCCGCCGGCAGCGGCCGGGTGTGAACATCGAAGATGTTCTCCAGCTTGCGAAAGTTGTCGACGCTGCTCTGCCTGAGCACGGTTTCGTCGGTGATCACGTCCTGCGGCCCGACAATACCCTGCAGGCCCTCGACGATGGCTTCGCGGCTCAGTTTCATGTCTGTGATCCTTTGTCGGTTCGCGTTTGACAGCGGCGTCAGTGAAAGATCGGATAGGACCGTTCGAGGACCGTATCCGTCGCCGCGCGTATGGTCTGATAGACAGTTTCG
>JBKQWK010000180.1:0-4666 GCA_052139595.1 Thermoleophilia bacterium
GCGCCGGGCCACCCGATCTACTGGGTCATCCTGATCTATCACGATACATGCGCGCGAGCGCGGCGGTCTGCCGGTAGAGTGCGACGAACGGCTCGTCGGTTCAATCTGCCAGCCTCAGCAGGCTTTCGCTCTCACGAACCAAAAGAGCGCTCGCGGGCTGACGAACGTGAACGTGAATTCGGCTGCCGGCTGATCTGCCCGAATCGGAGGCGACCGACGCGGGTGGTCGTCTCGGTGCTGACCGGTCTCGACGTCATCTTGGCTCTCATTGTGACCTTCATCTTCGCGGCAAGTTCCGTCCCGTGCCGCGACTACACTGAAACTTAAGCGGTCGCAACGCAGCCCGTAGTCAGGCCGGGTCTCAGCTTTTCCTTGGAGGGCCATGTACGAGCAGATCACGATGAACAGGCGCGCTTCCATCGCGCTTGTGGCGGTGCTCGCGGCGGTTTTGCTGGGTCTGGGCTTCTTTATTGGTGTTGTCTGGGTGCATAGCAGCGTCGGTGACGTTGTCGTGATTGGCCTGTTTGCCGGCATTGCAGCCGTCTGGAGCCTGATCAGCTACTTTGCCGGCGGCTCGATCGTGCTTGCCGAAAGCGGTGCTCGCGAACTCACCTACGATCCGCAGTCGACAGTCTGGAACGTCATCGCAGAGATGAGCATTGCGGCCGGTCTGCCTTTGCCCAAGGTCTACCTCATCGACGATCCGGCTCCGAGTGCACTTTCCACTGGGCGCGATCCTCGTCACGCGGCGGTGGCGGTGACGAGCGGTCTGCTGGCGATGATGGACCGCCAGGAGCTGCAGGGGGTTGTCGCTCACGAGATTGCCCACGTGCGCAACTACGACATCCTCCTTGCCACCTTAACCAGTGTCATCGTCGGCGTCATCACCATCACCGGTGCTTTCTTCTTACACCTCAGTCTAACTGGCTTTCGCCTGGCGGCCGCCTTCGGCCGTGCTTCCGGCCGCCGTCAGTCGCAGGCAAAAGACGGTGGCGGCGCTCTCTTCTTTTTGCCTGCCATCATCGCGCTGGTTCTGGCGGCCGTTCTGGCTCTTCTGAGCGCGCTCGTCGCCCGCGCGGCCCACTTCCTGGCGCGGCTCGTGCAGCTGGCCATCTCGCGGCGGCGCGAATACCTGGCCGACGCTTCAGCGGTCGAACTCAGCCGCGACCCGCTGGCCCTGGCGGATGCTCTGGCAAAGATCGCTGCCTACGGCGGCTCAGTGCGAGCTGCCAGTCAGGCAACGGCCCACCTGTACATCGCCAACCCATTCGCTCAGCTTGCGGGCTCGCTGGGCACACTGTTCGACACCCACCCGCCGATCGAGAAGCGGATCGCCATCTTGCGCGTCATCGGCCACCAATCACCGGCGGCCGACGTACGTTGGGCTGCGACGGTGCCACGGCAGGCCCTGTAACCAGCGGCAAGCCGGTATGCCGCCATGCTTTACAGATAAGGCGCGGCCCATGACCATGAGGCATGCGACGCGCCGCGGGCGGGCATAAGGTGCGAAGCCCGCCGCCCGCCCGCGCCGCGCACGGTGTCGCCATATCATCGCTCTGCAGGACCGCGTCGGGTGCCATGCGTCAGCCGGATGAACGACGCGGTCGGAATCGTGCGAAAGGAGAGAGCCATGTACGTATGCAAGTTCGGCAGCCGGGGACGCGAGGTGGCTGCCGAAGGCATCGGCTGTGTCGCCAGCAGAAGGCTTGGCCGCGGCGTTCTCTCTCGCCGTTTCATCGTCGCTGCGGGCGTTCGCTACGACAACCTGTCGACCGTCAGGCACTGGCAGTGATGGGATCCGTTGCCGAGAGCACGCAGCTGTGCAGCGAGATTGTCGTTACCTTCCCTTTGGCCGCCGACGAGCGAGTGCTGCTCGCTCGAGCGGTCGGCGGCCGTCCGCTCACGTTCCTTGAGGACCTTGCCGACGAGGCACGGCGAGCTGCCCTGCAAGGCGCCGAGGTGGTCATCTCGTGGAATGTGCGCCGAGAAGTACGTGACGAGGAGTGGTCGCTGCTGGGCAGACTTCGCTTGCTCCAGCTCGTTTCAGCGGGGGCCGATCACCTGCCGTTTGCGCACATCCCTGTGCCGGCGATCATCGCCGCCAATGTGGGCGCCTACGCAGAGCCGATGGCCGAGCACGCTCTGGCTCTCGCCCTCGCCCTGGCGAAGCGGCTCTGTCTCGAGAACGGCGAGCTGAAGGCCGGTCGCTTCAACCAGAGCACCCCCAACCGTGAGCTGCGCGGCGAGACCTGTGTGATCCTCGGCTTTGGCGGCATCGGCCAGGCGACGGCGCGTCTGGCGCGCGCGCTTGGCATGCGCATCGTCGCCGTCAATCGCACTGGCGTCACTGCCGAGCCGGTCGACGCCGTCGGCACGCTGGCCGACCTTGACCCGGTGTTACGTGCCGCGACCGTCGTCGTCATGGCTTTGCCGCTCACTCGGGCGACGCGCGGGCTGATCGGTCGTCGCGAGCTTGAGTGGATGGCGACCGATGCCATCCTGGTGAACGTGGCCCGCGCCGCGATCATCGATGAAGACGCGCTCTATGAGCATCTGCTTACCCACCCCGGCTTCATGGCGGGGCTGGACGCCTGGTGGATCGAGCCCTTCTCACAAGACCAGTTTCGCCTCGATCACGCTTTCCTTGATCTGCCCAACGTTCTCGGCTCGCCGCACAACTCGGCGATTGTGCCCGGCTCCCTCACCGAAGGCGTGCGCCGGGCCGGCGAAAACGTGGCCCGTTACCTGGCAGGCGCGCCGGTCAGCGGCGTCGTCGACCGCAACGATTACACCGTCTAAGGGCCGCCCTGCGTAACGATTTGCTCAGCGCCCGAGGCCGGATTGCGGATAGCGGCGAGTCGTCGCGTCGCCCACGGCAGGCTGGTGGCCATCATAAGCGGCCCGCGATCTCGCTGTCGCCCGTTGTTTTGCCGTCCGCGATCTCGCCGTCGGCTACCGCTGTGGCCTGTGCCACCGCCTTCGCTTGCGGCGTCGTCTTGGCCGGCACCGCCGCCAGCCGGCCTTTGTGACCGTGCACCACCAGTGCCTCTTCATGCACGAACTTGCTGCCCCGCAGCCAGGAGGCAACGGCGGCGATCAGGCACATGGTTGCGGCGAAAATGAGCACGTTGGCGATACCGTCCTTAAACGGCTGCGCAATCAGTGAAGGAAAGAACTCTTTACTCACCAGAGTGTTGACGTTGATTGCCGGCAGCGCTCCGAGCACGTGGGGGCCGAGCAGCGATTTGAGCGGATTGAAGCCAAGAAAGGCAGCAAACAGATAGCCGGTGGGCGGCATGTGTGAAAGTGGCGTCGCCACCTGCGCCGGCACGTGCTGGGCGGTGAGGCCGCCGAACATGGCCGCCGGCACATGGGCGGTCAGGCCGACGACCATGAGCGAGAAGAAGATACCCATCGAGAGCGGCATACCGAGCGTCTGGCCGGTGGCTCGCATGCCTGAGGCGGCACCGCGGTCACGGGCCGGCACACTGTTCATGACGGCGGCGGTGTTGGGGGCGGCAAACATGCCGAAGGCAATGCCGTTGAGCAGCAACACGAGGGCAAAGGTCCAATAAGCGAAGTTGGCCGGCAGGCTCATGAGCAGGAAAAAGCTGAGGGCGCCCAGGAGCATGCCGCCAGTAGCGAAGGGGCGGGCGCCAAAGCGGTCAGAGAGCATGCCTGAGACCGGCCCCGAAGCGAGAAAGCCGATCGTCATCGGCAGCATGTAGATGCCGGCCCAGAGCGGCGTGCGATCGAAGCTGTAGCCGTGCAGCGGTAGCCACACACCCTGCAGCCACATGATGAGCATGAACTGCATGCCGCTGTTGGCGACCGAGGAAAGGACGACGGCGAGGTTACCGGCGGCAAAGGCGCGGATGCGAAAGAGGGCCAGGTTGAACATCGGGTCGCTCACGACGCGCTCGATGAAAACGAAGGCCACCAGGAGCGCGAGTCCGCCAGCAATCATGGCGATGACAAAGGGGCTGCCCCAGCCCATGTTCGAAGTGCCGTAGGGCTTGATGCCATAGGTGACGCCGGTGAGCAGGACGGCGAGGCCGGCGGCGAAGGTGATGTTGCCGAGCCAGTCGATGCGGGTGCGGTGCCGCTCGCCGACCTCGTGCAACTGCAGAAACGCCCAGACGATGCCGATGATGCCGATCGGGATGTTGATGGCAAAGACCAGACGCCAGTGCACAGTGGCCAGCAGGCCGCCGGCGATCAGGCCGATGAAGGAACCGGCGAGCATCGAGACACCGTTGATGCCGAGGGCCGTACCGCGCTGATGGGCAGGGAAGACGTCGGTGATGATCGCCGCTGAGTTGGCCATCATCATCGCGCCGCCTACAGCCTGGACCATGCGAAAGGCAATCAGCTCGATCGCTCCCCAGGAGCCTGAACTCCAGACCAGGGTGAGGGCGACGGCAGCCAGGGTGAAGATGATAAAACCGATCTTGAACATGCGTGCGTTTCGGCGAGGGTGGATTCAGCAGGATCAGGAACGAGAACTTGCTGCCGGATCCCGGCTCGCTTTCTACCCAAATCTTTCCGCCCGCCTGTTGTACCAGCCGCCGCGCTATGGCCAGGCCGAGCCCGTAACCTTCGGCGCGCATGCCCTCAGGGGTCAGCCGGAAGTACTCCTGAAAGATCTCCTGCTGGAATTCCGGCG
>JBKQWK010000181.1:0-6282 GCA_052139595.1 Thermoleophilia bacterium
GGCAGCTGCGGCAGCGGCAGCGCCAAGCCGACAGTCATGCTGCCAATGGTCTATCAGGAGGCGGTGTGATCATGTTCGGCTGGACGGGAAATGTGCTACGTGTCGACCTGACCAACCTCGCCACGTCGGTCGAGGAACTTGATCGCACGGCCGCCGAGCAGTACATCGGTGGGCTCGGCTTAGGTGCCAAATACCTTTACGATGAGATCGACCCGGCGATCGATGCTTTCTCGCCGGGCAACAAGCTGCTCTTTGTGACCGGTCCGCTAACGGGCACCGGGGCGCCGGCCGCCAATCGCTATGTGGTGGTGACCAAGTCGCCACTGACCGGCGGCATCGCCAACTCGACGGCCGCCGGCGAGTTTGCCGTCAACCTCAAGTACGCCGGCTGGGACATGGTCATTTTCGAGGGCAAGGCTCCGCATCCCGTCTATCTATACATCGACGATGATCGGGTCTCGTTTGGCGATGCGGCAAGCCTCTGGGGTATGGCGACGGAAGACACCGAGCAAGCCGTGATCGCCGCCACTGCAGCGGATGCCAAGGTGTCCTGCATCGGTCCGGCCGGCGAGAACCTGGTGCGTTTCGCTTGCGTAATGAACGACATGGGTCGCGCCGCCGGACGCTCCGGCGTTGGCGCCGTGATGGGCTCGAAGAACTTGAAGGCCGTTGCCGTACGTGGCACCGGCGGCGTGCGGGTGGCCGATAACGCCCGCTTTTACGACGCCATCGTCAGCTGCTACAAGACGCTCGACGATCCCTATACAGCGCACTTTCACCAGACCGGTACGCCCGGGGTGCTTGAACTCGTGCATACCTTCGGGGCTCTGCCGACGAAAAACTTTCAGTCCGGAGATAACCTGCACTACAAGAAGCTCACTGGCGAAGTGCTGGCCGACACTCTCTCAGTGCGCAGTCACATGGGCATGGCCTGCCCGTCCTGCCCGATCGCCTGCGGACGCGTCACCCGGGTGACGAACCCCGACTTTGCCGGCATTGGCGCCGGCCCGGAATACGAGACGATCGGCATGTTCGGCTCGAGCTGTTACACCAACGACCTCGAGGCGGTCAGCAAGGCCAACTTCATCTGCAATCAGATGGGCATGGACACGATCACGACCGGCAACGCCATTGCCTGCGTGATGGAGATGTTCGAACGCGGCTTGATCCCTGAGGAAGATATCGGTTTTGCCCTGCCCTTCGGTGAGGCCAGGGGGATGGTCAAGCTGACCGAGATGATTGCGCGTCGTCAGGGCTTTGGTGACCTGCTGGCTGAAGGCGGCTACCGCATGAGCGAGCGCTACGGTCATCCCGAGTACTTCATGGGCGTGAAGAAACAGGAGTTTCCCAGCTACGACGGCCGTGCTTTGCAAGGCATGGCCCTGGGCTACGCCACCCAGCCGCGCGGTGCCTGTCACATTCGCGGCGAATTGCAGGACCTCGACCTCTACGGCCAAGTCGGTTGGCGCGTCACCCGCGACCGCGGTATGGACGTCGTCGATCCGCTTTCGTGGGAAGACAAGCCGGCGCTTGCCGTCGACGTGCAGGACTGGTTCTGCCTGATCGACTCCAGCGGCACCTGCAACTTTGTCTGGTTCATGGGCTGTGACGAGGACCAGATGCGCGAGCTGCTGGAAGCGGCCACTGGCATCGATATGGGTGGCTACGAAGGCTTCATGCGCACCGGCGAGCGCATCTTCAACCTGGAGACGCTGTTCAACCGCCGCGCCGGTCTGACCGCTGCCGACGACACGTTGCCCACACGCATGCTCGAGGAGCCGATGCCGGACGGACCGGCCAAGGGCTCCGTCTGTGAGCTGGGCAAGATGCTGCCGCCCTACTACGCGCTGCGTGGCTGGGATGCGCAGGGCAATGTCACGGCTGTGAAGGCAGCTGAGCTCGGTCTCGCCGACTCAGTCGCGGTCCTGACTGGGAGCGCACGTGGTGTCTGAGCGTCTTCTGATCCTCGGCAACAGTGCCGCCGCGCTCGCCGCCGTGCGCGCGATTCGCGCCCACGGCGGCGAGCAAACCATCACCATTGCTTCGAAGGAGTCGTGCACCGCCTACTCACCGGTGCTGACCACCTACTACCTGCGTGGTCGCATCCCCGAGGCGGCGATCTACCTCCACGACCTCGCCTACTACAGCGAGCGCGACATCACCTGCCACTTCGGCAAGGCGGCCGTTGGTCTCGACACCGCCGCCCAGCGCGTCACTCTCGACGACGGTACGCATCTCGAGTACGACAGGCTGCTCATCGCCAGCGGTGCTTCGGCCAGGCGCGTCACTGGCCTGGATCCTGAGATCGCCTCTGAGGTCTGCTACCTGCGCACGATCGAAGATGCGCGCCGCATCCACGATGCGGCTCTGGGCGCAAAGCACATCGTCATCATGGGCGCCGGCCTCGTCAGTCTGCAGGTGGCTACCGCTGTCGCCCGCCCGGAGCTGCGGGTGACCTGCGTGGTTGCCTCACGACAGATTCTCTCGCAGAACATTGATGCGACCTGCGCCGCACTCCTGCGCGATCACGTTGAACGTTCGGCGAACATCGAGTTTCTCTTCGGCACCAGCGTCACGGCGATCGCGAAGGCCAACGGTGGCTACCGCGTGAGCCTCGACTCGGGGGCCGAACTGGCGGCGGACCTGCTCGTTGCCGGCAAGGGTGTTGCGCCGAACATTGAATTCGTCGATCGTCAGCAGATCGCGGTCGAAGACGGTATCCTCGTCGACGATCACCTGCGCACCAGTGCCGAAAATGTCTGGGCCGCCGGTGACCTGGCTCAGGGCCGCAATCGCATCAGCGGTAAGGTCGAGCTGGTCGCCAACTGGATCAATGCCTGCGCTCAAGGGGCTGTTGCCGGGGACAATATGGCCGGCGGCGACCTCACTTTTCCCGGTTCGGTGGCCGAGAACATTACCACGCTACTCGGCGCCCCGGTCGCCTCCATCGGCATCACGCGGAGTCGCGAGGGCGACGGGTTGCGCGAAATCACCTACCTCGAAGAGTCTCGCGGCGTCTATCGCAAGCTGCTCCTGCGCGGCGATGTTTTGGTCGGTGCGGTGCTGCTGCGCGATATCGAGGACACCGGTGTCTTGCGCGGTGCCATCGTTGCCAGCAGCGAACCCTGGCCGTCGGCCGAGGCCGCCCTGAAAGGCCGTGTCACCTACGCGGAGCGTCTGAAGGCCGGTCTGGGGGGCGGGTGACCCGAACTCGCCGGGTGACGAGGACGCGTAGTCGGCAAACGTCGGTAGCAGTCGGCAGCGGTCGTAGCACGGCGATCGTCAACAACCCAGCCGCGGCGGCGATGGCGATCACGAAGCGCGGCGCCAGAAGCTCGGCCACCAGGCCCCAAAAGGCGAAGCCGACGCCTTGCGCGAACATGAGCCCGGCACTATGCGCCGCCAGCGCGCGGCCGCGCAGGGCTTCGGCGCTGAGCGAGAACAGGCGTTGGTCGTAGCCGGGCAGGTAGGCGCAGCCGAGACCGGCGAGGAAGAGGAGCGTCATCGCAAGGGGCAGGCTGGGGCGCAGGGCGAAGAACAGCAAGGGCAGGCAGGTGAACAAAGCACCGACGACTATGACGCGCACCTGCCGGTGCAGAGAGAAGTAGCGGGCCACCGAGAGGTCGGCGATCGCGGTGCCCGCAGGCACGGCGGCGAGGAAGAGGCCGACGGCGCCAGTCCCTCGGCCGATCTCGTGCACGTAGGGAGCCGCCAGTGCCTCCGGAGCGGCGGTGCAGGCCGGCAGCAGCCAGCCGAAGAGCAGCAGACGTCGCAGGGTCGGCTGGCTGAGGATGCGTCGCAGGCCGGCCAGCGAGTCACGCAGCACGGGCAGATTGCTGCCCGCCACGCGCCGCGGCCGCTTTTTGGTCCCCAGGCGCAGCAATAGTGCTGCGGCGGCGAATGAGATGGCGTCAAGGGTGAGCGCCCCCCGCGGGGTCAGGACGAGCAGCAAAAGGCCGCCGACGAGGTTGCCGGCAACTTGGGTGAGCTGTGCTGCTAGGCGCAGAAGCGAGCGACCGAGGACGAAGCTGGGCTCGTCGGGGAGGACCTCCGGCAGTGTGGCCGCGCGCACGCCCGCAAATAGCGGCGCGATGAGGCCGAGCAAAAAGAGCAGGACGAGCAGCCCTGCCACGGGCAGAGCCACGTCGGCCATCACGGCGACGATCAGAGCGCTGAGCAGGTTACAGCTCACCAACACGGCACGGGCCGGCAAGCGATCGACGAGCGACGAGAGCAGCACGCCGGCGAAGAGGTAGGGCAGAAAGACGAGACTGAAGGTCAGAGCGGCAAGCGCCGTCGAGCCAGTCTCTGCATAGACAAGTACCGTGAGCGCGACGGCGGCGACGACGTCACCGAGCAGCGAGATGACCTGGGCGGCGAAGAGGGCGCTGAACTCCAGATTGGCAAAGAGTGGGCGATAGCGGGGCGAGCCGGACCCAGGGGGCATGTCGTCAATCCTACACCCGGTGGCCCGCCTGTCGATCGCCACAAAAGATGTTCGGCGAGGCTACGCGGTCGCCGGGGACGAGGTCTGCAGGTGCTTCTCGCACAGGTGAAGCCTGAACTCGCTCCGGCATAGACGAAGCCTGAACTCGCCTTGGCATTGGTGAGGCTTGGAGTTTCCTCCGCTGGTCAGTCGCTGAACGCGAAGCCTGCCGCGAAGACGCGCTCACAAGCCGCAGCCACGTCGGCATCGAACGTGCGGCCGGCGTTCTCGTGGACCTCGGCCAGGGCCATCCCGACGCCGAGCGCCGCCCGATAGGGGCGATGCGACGACATCGCGTCGACCACGTCGGCAACGGCGAGGATTCTGGCCGCCGGCAAAATATCTTCGCCGCTGAGGCCCTGCGGGTAGCCCGACCCGTCGAGGCGTTCGTGATGCTGCAGCACCAGCTGAGCAACAGGCTGGTCGAACTCGATGGTCCTGATGACGTCGTAGCCTGACTGCGAGTGCTGCTTGATCAGGCTGAACTCCAGTGCGCTCAGGCGGCCCGGCTTCGTTAGTAGTTCGGCCGGGATCGAAATCTTGCCGATGTCATGGATGAGTGCCGCCAGGCGCAGGCTGTCTTGTTGCTCGGCGGTCATGCCCATCTCCGCGGCAATCGCTACCGCCAGCTCGGCCACATGGCGCTCGTGGCCGGCCGTGTAGGGGTCGCGGACCTCGGCCAAGTGACCCATGGCGAGGACGGTGCCCTCGACCGTGCGCCGCAGCTGCTCGGCATGGTGGCGCATCGCTTCTGCGGCCTGTTTGCGCGCGCTGATGTCGACGTCGGCGATGTAGACCAGATCACACGTTTGCTCATGGCCGGGGACGACTGTGCACGTCTCGAGTACGTCGATTTCCTCGCCGGCCAGCGACAGGTTAGCCGTTTCGAACGTTGCTGAGGACTCGCCGGCGAGCATTGCTGCCCAGAAGAGGTGCATGCCCCTCTTGGCCGCCGGTCCGAAAAGGTTCCTGTTGCTCGCCAGCAGATCATCGTGGCTTTGAGCCCCGCAGAGCCGAATAGCTTCCCTGTTCGCCTTGAGCGGCCGGATCAGTTCGATGCAGTGGTCATACTCCTGCTGGTTGGCGAGGATGTAGGCGATGACGTCATCGATGCCGCCCTCCGCGAGCTGCTCGAGGTACGCCTTGACTGCCGAGTGGTCTGACTCCCAGAGGGCGACCGGCGACTCCTCGAAGAGCGAGCGGTAGCGCGCCAGGCCGAGCTTGCGTTCGGTACCGGAGCGCAAAGCGCGGATCCCGAATGCCAGATCGCCGGCCAGCTCCTCGAGCAGGTGCACTTCGCTATCGGAGAACCCCGCTGGCTCATCAGCGTAAACGGTGAGCGCACCGTAGACGCCATCATCATCGTGTTCGAGAGGCAGGGCGATGGTTGATCGATAACCACGTTGCGTCGCACTCTCATGCCAGGGAACAGTGTGTGGGTCGGTTGAGATGTCGCGCGTGTAGATGGTCTTGCTGTCGCGAATGGCGGTGCCCGCAGGGCCGCGTCCGCGAGCAGAGTCCGCCCACGTGACGTCGACAGAGGCGAGGTAGCCGTTCTCGTAGCCCGCCCAGGCGACGGGACGAACCGTCTTGGCAGCATCGTGCTCGGCGTAGCCCACCCAGGCGAAACGGTAACCACCGTCCTCACAGAGAAGGCGGCAGATCTCGGCGAGCAGCGCCTCCTCGTCCGTGGCCCTGATGAGAGCCTGATTGCAATCGCTCAGGGTGCGCAGTTCGCGGTTGAGCGCCTGCAGGGCCTGAGCGCTGTGCTGCTGCTCGCTCATGTCGCGGGGGGG